>CAMLSW010000008.1 GCA_946484195.1 uncultured Clostridia bacterium | reverse complement strand
TTAGTTTGCATCATTATCGTTAAGTTTTCTTGTAATTTTATTTTGCCTTGGTCCGCCCGAGTTTGTTAAAGGAAAAGGTGTCAACGACACCCAAACTTAGTTTGCATCATTATCGTTAAGTTTTCTTGTAATTTTATTTTGCCTTGGTCCGTCAAATTTAGGTTTCGAGCCTTACGTTCGCCAACAAACTTAGTTTGCACCAGCATTATGCTGGACAAGTGTCGTTGAGTTTGTCTGTTATTGTGTTTTATCTTGGTCCGCCCGAGTTTGTTAAAGGAAAGAGGTGTCAACGACACCCAAACTTAGTTTGCATTGTTTTTAATCATCCTTATTGAAAAAATACGTAGTAGTATAATGTATTTAGCCACTGTACGAACTTAACCTCCGTAACCTTCCCAAACACTACAGGTTGGTATGTAACTACATCATCAACTGCAACAAGCGGAACACCTATTGATGTAACAAATCCTAGCACCAATGCAAGCAATTTTACAGGGCAGTATTCGAGTTACTATTGGAAACGTAGTTAAAGAGTTATTGAAAACCTTTAGAAATTTAAAGTTCTTTTAATCAAAATAAAAGTTACAATTGTTCTAATAAAAATTTCAACTGTTCTAATCACAATAAAAATTACAATTGTTTACTATACAATAAAAAATATCCGCTAATTAGCGGATATTTTTTGACTATTCTTCGTCCATTTCATAATGAGAGCCTGAATGTTGTGTTGCAGGGAAACGTTGTCCTTTTTCAAGGTAGCAACTTCCACCGCATCTGCCGTTCTCATCATAGCAAGAATAGTTACCAGATTTTGGTGCTTGTTCACCAGGTTTCCATTGTTTACTCATTTTCAACCTCCACTATTATTGTGTGTAGAAAAGTGGCTATTATACAAAATATCTCATAAAACTTACTTTAAATTGCCAAATTAATTTGCCAAATGTTTAACTAATAGTTATAATAAAAAAAGAGGGGTGTTATGGTTAGAATATGTACAGATAGTTGTGTAGACATAAACAAAAATCAAATTGAAGAGAATAATATTGCAGTTTTTCCGCTTGCGGTAATACTTAACGATAAGGAATATCTTGATGGGGTCAATATAACACCAAAGGAGATATTTGATTATGTCGGAAAAACTGGTCAACTTCCCAAAACTGCCGCAAGAAGCATTGAAGATTTTAAACATTTCTTTGAGGATTTGCTAGCAAGTGGTGATGAAGTGGTATATATGGGTATTTCAAGTAAACTTTCATCTGCCTATAGCTATGCTTGCCAAGCAAAAGAGGAGATTGGCTGTGACAAACTTTTTATTGCCGATAGCAAATCACTGTCAACAGGCATTGGCTTGCTTGTTTTATATGCTTGTCAGCTTGCAAAATCAGGACTTTCTGGCAAAGAAATATCCGAAAAAATTAAGTTGCAAGCGGATTACAATCAAGCATCTTTTGTTGTGGATAAGCTTGACTATTTGTATAAAGGCGGAAGATGCTCGGCAATGGCAAGATTTGGAGCGAACCTATTAAAAATTAAACCAAGACTTGAGCTTGTGGATGGCAAGATTGAAAACACAGGCAAGTATATGGGTAAATTCAATAGCGTTATTTATAAATATATTGATGATATGCTTAGGCTACATAATAAGCCAAGAAGAGAACTTTGTTTTATCACTCATACTTGTCAAGACGAGGAGTTTGTAAAAGACGTGGTCGAATATGTTAAGAGCAAAAACATCTTTGACGAAGTTGTCTCTTCAGTAGCAGGTAGTACCATTTCTTGTCACTGCGGTGAAAATACGCTTGGCATTTTGTATCTATTAGAAGAATAAATCACAAATTAAGGAGAAAATATGGAAGATTGTTTATTTTGCAAGATTATTAAAGGCGAACTTCCTTCATACAAAATCTATGAGGATGAGTATACATACGCCTTTCTTGATATTAGTAATGACGCGAATGGGCACATTTTAGTAGTGCCAAAAAGCCATTGTACAAACATTTTAGACGCAAGTGATAAGGACCTTACAAATGTAACCAAAGCTATCAAAACCATATCAAAGCATTTAGTAGGAAATTGCGGTTTTGAAGGGGTTAATGTACTTAATGCAAGTGGCAAATCAGCCGAGCAAAGCGTTTTTCACCTTCATTTTCATATTTTGCCACGCAGAAGCGATGATGGCTTTAGGACTTTTCCAAGCCTTAAAAAGAATAGCGAGAGCTTAGATGAGATTTGCCAGAGGTTGAAGGTAAACTGATGAAAGATATAGTATTATACACAGATGGTGCTTGTTCAGGCAATCCAGGCAAGGGTGGCTGGGGAGCAATTCTTTTTTATGGAGATAAAAAGAAAGAAATCTCTGGGGGTGAAAAAGAGACCACCAATAATAGAATGGAACTGACCGCGGTAATCAAGGGGCTAGAGGCACTAAAAGAGAGTTGTAATGTTGAGGTGTATAGCGACTCTGCCTATGTGGTCAATGCTTTTTTGCAAAACTGGGTAGGGAATTGGCAAAATAATGGTTGGAAAACCTCTAAAGGAAAAGTTTTGAATGTAGACTTATGGCAGAGGCTTATAGACCTTACAAATAAACATAATGTGTCTTGGCATAAAGTCAAAGGGCACGCCGATAATGCCTACAATAATCGCTGTGATGCTTTGGCTCGTGGTGAGATAACAAAGTTAACTTAATATCTTAGTGTAAATAAGAAAATAAAAGCTATTATGTAATGAAAATATAACTAAAACATAATAGCTTTATTTTTAAATGTTAGAAGCTTTTAATCAATATTGATTAGCTTTTCATAAATAAGCTCATATATGCTAGGAGCGTTAGCCTTCCACTTATGAATTGCTTCATTTGCTGCTTGACGAGAAGGTGCTTTTATATTGAGAACAAACATCGGTTTGGTTATTAAAGGCTCATATATTTTAAGCTCTACATTATAGGAGCCATCATCATTTTTTGAGTATGTGGCGCTATATTCTTGAGAAGATTTAACGTTTAGCCTATTAGCCTGAAGATATGCTGAGATTTCTTCTCTAGTAGCAAGGGGTATCCTTCTATAAAGGTTTGACAAACACTCTCTACCTTCGTAGGTCAAATTAAAAAGCTCTTTACCTTCGCTTTCGTCGCCGATTTTGTAGAGTAGTTTGCTGTCAACAAGGTCGTGAATGATTGCCTTGCAGTCCATATAATTTTTAATCCAAACATTTTTTACACTACAAATATCTAAGATGGAGTCCTCAGTGAGTGGTATTTCCATCTTATCAATAACAAAAAGCATAATTAATTTTTCTAAAACAATCTGTTCTTTTTCTGTAAGTACTTTATCCATTAGCATATTATACCATATTTAAAAAATAAATCAAATTTTTTAAATAATTTGTTTGTTTTTTTATAAGATTATGTTAGAATATCAAAAAGGGGATACTATGGAAGAGAATACATTAGATGAATTTTTTATGGCCTGCGATGATTTTATTAATTGCAAGTTTTTGGTTGCCGAGTATAAATTGCAAAGAATGTTGCATATCTTGGCACATAATGACGAGTTATGCTCATTGATTGGTGAGTGCCTTGAGCAATTCAATCGTGATAGAGAGTTTTCTAAGGCGTTTATCCAAGATGGACAAGGGGAGTTTATTTGTGATATGCCAACAGAAGAGTACAAAATCATAGCATTTGTATTTTGTACTTTGGTTGATATAGACAACAAGAAGATTGACCTTGTTGAATTTGTTAAAAGGTTTTATGGAAGGGAAGAAAACCCTTTTAAAGCCTTTATCAATCAAATGGTTGTGCCTTTTAGAAATCTGCTTGCAGAGGCTTTTGGCTATTCTAAGGTTAAAACCGATGAGAATGAGGCTGATATTGCTGATGAGTACGAAGAAGATGAGCAATTAGAGGAAGACGACGAAGATGAGGATGACGAAGAAGAGCTAAGCGGTGATACATTTAAGAGGGCTCAAAAGATAGCTGTTCAAATAATAAGCGAACTACAATATTATAACTCTTCTGAAAATATCAATGACGCAATAATCGTTTGTAAGGCGCTAGTAAAAACCACCGACTTAAGAGATAGCGAGATTACATATTCTCTTGCTTTAGCATTAAGAGCTTGTAAGGTTAAACAAGTTAAATTTTTGGTGCGCGAACTTCTCGACCTTTTAAATATAGACTAATGTAGAGAAATATAGAAAATAAATCTATTTGCAATAGTTTTGTTTTGGCTGAGTTTAAATCAAGCTAGGTATTTGATAAGCGATGGAAAAACTATTTGATTTGTACTATTTGCTGTATCTTTTGGTGTGTATAATAGCGTATTTTGCATAAGCAGATTAAAGCTTGACTTTTGAGTTTAAACATCGCAGTTTTGTTTACAAAATTAATAACACTAGAACGAAAACTATTATAGTTGACAAAATTGCGTGCGAAAGTTTTTGAAGTACAAAAAGCTTAACCGGCATTTTTAGCCTGCTAAGCATTGTTATAGATTGTAAAATTGTCGAGATGCCACCAAAGCTTATTATAAACGTGCAAGAAAGAATTGCAGATATACCGCTAAGCGAAGAGGAAATATCAATACAGCCTCTTGTTATCTCTACAATTCCTTCAAGTATGCAGGCTATAGGGCTTGGCATAAGGTTGAAAAGAGGCGAAAGCGAGGTTATGACAATAAAAAATATTGCTATTATTGTTCCTACTGAAATTATACTAAGAGCCGAATCTAGAATTATTGAAGACAAATCGCCTTGTTGCGATTTTTTTTCTATGCTATGAGAGGAGTAACCATCATTATTTAACTTTAATTTTCTATATAAAAGCCCGTTTAATAATGCACCTAGTATGTGAGCCAAAAAGATGATGTAGCCATAGGTTGCATTTTTGAGCATACCTATTCCCACTGCGCCAATTATAAACATCGGACCAGAAGTAGAGCAAAAACTGGTCATTTTATAAGCTTCACTTCTTGTTATTTTTCCGCTTTCATAAAGGTCGGCAGTCATTTTAGCTCCAACAGGATAACCAGATATAATGCTTGTTAAAAACACATAAGAAGAGATGGATGGGGTGTTAAATAAGACCTTCGTTGGCTTTTTAAATAGATTTGAAAATTTTTCTATAATGCCTAATGAAGAAAGTATTTTTGTAAAGAAAATAAAGGGTAGTACGCTTGGTAAAACATTGAACGACCAGGCTGAAATGCCGTCTAAGGCCTGTCCAATGTAAAGCCCTGGGAATATAATCATATTAAGTAAGATATAAACGATAAAAATCGATAAAAAAACATTATATTTTTTCAATTATCAACTCCAAAAATTTGACATCACTCTTTTAAAAATATATAATTGTATTGGCTAGTAGAATATAAAAAGGTCACTCATCTAAAAGTAGAAATAAGTGTAAACTAGCAAAATCGGTCAAAACTTTATATATTCTATGTTTAAAAGCTTTAATAAATTAATAGTTAAAAGGATTATAAATGAAAGTAAAAGAGTTGTATAAAAAAGCAAGCAAGCTAAGAAAAACCATTGTTTTTCCAGAGGCTGGCTTTAGTGATAGAACGCTAGAGGCTATCAAATATATTCAAAAAAAGAATATAGCGCGCCCAATTTTAATCGGCGATGAAAGCGCGCTTGTAATTAGAGATAAATCTTTAATTGATTTTCAAATAATAAATCCTAAAACCTTCCAAAATAGAGAAGATTTAGCAAAAAGATTGTATGAAAAGAGAAAAGATAAGGGTATGACGCTTGAAGAGGCAGACAAGCTCTCTCTTGACCCTTACTATTTTTCAACATTGCTTGTTGACTGTGGCATGGCGGATGGTATGGTTGCTGGCGCCGAGGCGTCAACCGCAAATACAGTAAGACCGGCGCTTCAGATTGTAAAAGCAAAGAAAAAGGGTGGTGTTGTATCTTCTTGTTTTATAATGTTTGGTAAAAACAAGTTTTTGAAGGATAAATGTCTCATACTTGCAGATTGCGGAGTTATTATGCACCCAAATGAAGATGAATTGTATCAAATAGCTTGTCAAAGCGTAGAAACATATAGGTGCCTTGGATTAAGCGAACCAAAAGTTGCATTTTTGTCTTTTTCAAGCAAGGGGTCTGCTAAGGATGAGAACGTAGAGATTGTTAGAAAAGCTTATGAAAAGTTTAAAAAGACGGGTGTGCTTTGCGATGGGGAATTGCAATTTGATAGTGCAATGGTTGAAAGGGTGGCTAAACAAAAAGCTCCTAATAGCCCTATAAAAGGTGATGCAAATATCTTGATATTCCCTGATTTAAACAGTGGAAACA
The DNA here is from genome assembly GCA_946484195.1 of uncultured Clostridia bacterium. Classification (GTDB taxonomy): domain Bacteria; phylum Bacillota; class Clostridia; order Christensenellales; family UBA1242; genus Caccovivens. The sequence continues at coordinate 31,165 of CAMLSW010000008.1, read as the reverse complement.
TCTGCTATAAAGCAATGCAATATCTTGGTGGTGTAAATGCTATAGGGCCTATTTTGCAAGGTCTAAATAAACCAATAAATGATTTATCAAGAGGTTGCACCGTTGAAGATATAATAACCGCAACAGCAATAACAGCATTGCAAGCAAATAATATTACAAATAAGGAGGAAAAATGAAAATTTTAGTAGTAAACGCTGGTAGCTCTTCTTTGAAATTCCAGCTATTTGATATGGATAACGAAAGCGTAATCGCAAAAGGTAACTGCGAGAAGATAGGGCTTGAAGGCTCCTTTATAGGTTACAAAACAAAAGGAGACAAGAAAGAAGTTCAAGTTAAAATGCCTGATCACAAGGTGGCAATGGAGAATGTTTTCAAGCTTCTAACCGATAAAAATGAAGGCGTGATTAAAGATGTTTCTGAAATTGACGCCGTTGGTCATAGATTTGTGCAAGGTGGCTGGCTGTTTAGTCAAAGCACTTTAATGACTGACAAAACAGTAGAACTATTAGACCAAGTTAGTGACTTGTCACCACTTCACGCTCACGCAAATATGGCAGGATATAAAGGTTGCGTAGCTCTTATGCCAAACACGCCTCAAGTTGCTGTATTTGATACATCATTCCACGCTACTATGCCACCAAAAGCATATATGTATGGAATAAAATATGAAGATTACGAGCAGTATCACGTAAGAAAATATGGTTTTCACGGAACAAGCCATAGATATGTGTTGGGACAAACTGCAAAGCTTTTAGGTAAAAAGCCTGAAGAAATAAATATAATTACAGTGCACCTTGGCAATGGCTCTTCAATTACCGCAATCAAAAATGGTCAAAGCGTTGATACAACAATGGGTTTGACACCGCTTGAAGGCTTGATTATGGGAACGCGTTCTGGAGATATTGACCCAACCGTTGTAAGTTTTCTAGGACACAAGAAAAATATGGATGCAGACCAAATGGTAAATTACCTAAACAAACAATGTGGCATACTTGGTGTTAGCGGTGTGTCAAGCGATATGAGAGAGCTTAATAGCGCAATAGAACAGGGCAATTCTAGAGCTAGACTTGCGCTAGATATGTTAATTTATAGAGTTAAAAAGTATATTGGCTCATATATGGCAGTACTTGGAAAGGTTGACGCAATAGTATTTACCGGCGGAATAGGTGAAAATCAAGAAGATTTAAGAGAAGACGCTCTTAAAGATATGGAAAACTACGGCATAGTGATAGATGTAGAGAAAAACAATCATCTTCCAAGAGGTACTGTAGAAGAGATTAGCGCGAAAAACTCTAAGGTTAAGGTGTTTAGGATACCTACAGATGAAGAGTTATTGATTGCAAGAGACACAATGTCGCTTATTAAGAAGTAATATTGTAGTATTTATATTTTAAAATTGTTAGTCAGCGTTAAAAACCATATCGATAAAGATTAAATTATGTATTATAAAAAATCTTAAGTGTAATGCGAATAGGTGAAACAAACATTTATAATAATTCTAATAGTGATTCCTATTTTAATAAGACTGTAACGATGCTAAATTATTACTGATAATTTTGTTTTTAATGTGTCTTTAAAAAATATATAAACTTAAATAAATTATGGTTTTAAAAATTGTTTAAACAATTGACAGATAAGGTAAGAGCCTAAATAAAAACAAAAACATCAAAACTAAATATTTGAAATCTTTAAAAATAACTTGACAAATATAATTATAATGTTTATAATTGAATAGCATAAGTTAAATAACGTATTATTTAAGGAGGATAAAATGGCAGTTCCAAAACATAAAGTTTCTAAAGCAAGAAGAAATTCAAGACATTCTGCAAATTCTAAAGCAGTTATGCCTACACTTGTTGAATGCCCACAATGTCACGAGATGAAACAACCTCATACAGTTTGTAAGAAGTGTGGCACATATAAAGGTGAAACTATTATAGAGAAGAAAGAAGAAAAGAAGTAAAAATATTTAAAAAGGAAAGGTTTATATTATGCCTTTCCTTTTATTTTGATCTACATAATACTATATATAGTATGATGTATGCGAGACATAATAGTATATATAGCATTATATTTAAAATGTTACATAACTAAAGTTTCGTCACAGAAATTTTATAAAAATAGTTTGCAAAATGAAACATAATTTGATATTATTACTTATAGATTACTCATTTAAAGGAGATTAGAAGATTATGAAAGTTGTTGTAGATGCTTTTGGAGGAGACAACGCACCTTTAGAAATTGTAGAAGGAGCGCTTTTAGCATTAAAAAAACATAAGGACTTAGAGCTTATCCTCTGTGGCAAGGAAGATAAGATTAAAGAAATATTAAAAGGCAGAACAGAAAGGATAGAGATAGCTAATGCCGATGATGTTATAACTAATGAGGATGTTCCAACAGAGGCTATAAGGCATAAACCTAATTCATCTCTTGTTGTTGCTTACGATATTTTAAAGACAAGGGATGATGTGATTGGTCTTGTAAGTGCAGGAAGTACTGGTGCGGTTCTTGCTGGTGCTATTATGAAAATTGGTAGAATTAAAGGCATATCAAGACCAGCCCTTGCGCCAATTTTGCCTACTAAAAAAGGTAGCGATGTCATTATTATTGATAGTGGTGCAAATATTGATTGTAAACCAGTCAATCTTTTGCATTTTGCACTTATGGGCTCTGCTTATTATTCAATTATATATAATGTAAAGGAGCCAAGAGTTGCGCTTTTAAACAATGGCGTTGAAGAAGAAAAGGGCAATGAACTTGCAAAGGAGACCTATTCACTCCTTAAAAACGCTCCAATTAACTTTATTGGAAACAAAGAGGGCGGAGACTTTATGAGTGGTGATGTTGATGTTATGGTCACAGACGGTTTTGCTGGAAATGCACTATTAAAGGGTACTGAAGGCGCTGTTGGTGCGGTAATATCAATCTTAAAGCAAAGCATAAAATCTCACTTTTTAAGTAAAATTGGCTATCTTTTTATGAAACAGACTTTTAAAGATATCAAAAATAGAGTAGACATTTTAAGTAAGCACGGTGGCTCACCGCTTCTTGGCTGTAAAAAGCTTGTTGTTAAAAATCACGGCTCTTGCAAGAGAAATAATATTTTATCATCAATAGAGCAGACAATAGTACTTCACGAAAATCATTTAAATCAAAAAATTGAAGAGGCTATTGACAAGTTAAATACTCAAGTAGATTAGTATTTTGATATATAAAGATTTTTATATGTTTGTGTTTTCTATTAGCAAGAAAAAATCTAGGATATATACATTTTTTAATAAGGATTATTCAAAGAAAATTTTTATTGATTTATATTAGCAATTTGTTTATGTTATTTTAAAATGATGGGAGAAGTTATGAAAATAGGATATAGATTTAAAGATGACAGCATATTAAAAAGAGCCTTAACTCACTCCTCAAAATCTGAACTAAATTATGAAAGGCTCGAGTTTTTAGGAGATAGCATCTTAGATTTTGTTGTAGGTGAATATTTTTTTAAAAACTGCAGTGACGATGAGGGTAAATTGACGGTGCTTAGAAGTCATTATGTGTCAGAAAACTATCTAGCAACCATATTCGATAAACTCGACATTGAAAAGGATGTTATTTTGGGAAAGAGCTATCAAGGTGCAATCTCAAAGGCGGTAAAGGGCGACATTGTTGAGGCGTTGATAGGTGCGATTTATATTGACGCTGGCGAAAACGGATTAAAAGAGGTAAATAAATTTATAGAAAAGCATTTTGACCTAAAAAATTATAAAAACATAGTTGATGATAATTATAAATCAAAATTGCAAGAGCTTGTGCAAGGTAATTTTAAATGCAAGATGCAGTATGTGACCGAGCCTACAAACGATGGTTTTATTTCAAGTTTTTATATGGACGAAGATAAAATATCTTCAGGCGCAGGGAAGAGCAAAATAGAAGCCGAGCAATCTGCTGCTAAAAAGGCTATTGATAAATTGTTTTTGATTGACAAATAATTTTCGGGTATGATATTAAAAATATAAATGTAATTGCGGTTAAACTTCTCTAAATTTGTTTAATTTCCTATGTTTATTTAATAGCAAAACATTTTGAAAAAGTAAGAATATTTGCTATACTATGTTTAGTTTTAGTATATAACCTATTGCGTTAAAGGGGATTTTATGATATTCAAAAAGATAGAGATGGTGGGGTTTAAGTCATTTGCAGACCGAACCACTATTGAATTTAATGATAATTTTACAGCAATTGTTGGACCAAATGGCTGTGGTAAAAGCAATGTTTCAGATGCTATACGTTGGGTTTTAGGTGAGCAAAGTCCTAAAACTCTTCGTGGTGACAGTATGCAAGACGTCATTTTTAATGGTACAGAAAAAAGAAAAAGTTTGTCTTATTGTGAAGTTACTTTAACCTTTGATAATAGTACTAGATTTTTTAATTTTGATTATGATGAGCTTGCAATCACAAGAAAATTGTATCGCTCGGGCGAGAGCGAGTATTTAATCAATAGAAACACTTGCCACCTTAGGGATATCACAAATCTTCTTTACAATAGCGGGCTTGGTAAGAATGGATATTCTGTTGTAAGTCAAGGTAAGGTGACTGAACTTGTCGATGCAAAACCAGAAAATAGAAGGGCAATGTTTGAGGACGCTGCAGGTATATCTAAATATAAAAACGACAAGAAAGAGGCGGAGAGAAAGCTTGAACGTACCACCGATAACCTTACTAGAGTTAAGGACATTTTGTCTGAAATTGAAAGGCAGATGGGACCTTTAAAGAAACAGGCAGAAAACGCAAAAAAATACCTTGAATATAAAGGCAGATTGAAGGACCTTGAAGTCAACGCATACATTTATCAATACGAGAATGCGAATGACGTTAAAGAGAAAATCAATCTAAAACTTGACGCTTTAAATAAGCAGATTGATATGAGACAGGGCGACCTTGACAGTGCAAACGAAAACTACGACAAAGCAATGTTTGATTTGACAAATTTTGACAAGACCTTGTCTGCTCTTAATGACAAAATTTTAGAGCTTACCATCAATCTTGAAAAGCAGGAGAGCGAAACAAAACTTGCAAGAGAGCGAATTAACTATACATACAAAGAAAACGATAGGCTCAATCTAGACAAATCAAATACGCAAACTGCTATTGAGGTTTGTCAGGAGGAGAAGGAGAAGAAGACACAAGAGTTAAGCTCCTTAAATGCCGATTTAGAGGCACTTGAGAAGTCGTTTGACGAATTGTCTGAAAATTATTCTGCTATAGCAAATGAGCTTGCTTTAAGTGAGGACGAGGCAGGGCAAGGACAACAAAAAATCATTGAAACCCTTGGCTCACTTAGTGATATTAAAAGTTCACTTTCAAGATTGCTTGCCGAGAAAGAATTACTTAGCACAAGCTTAAATAATTTAAATGAGGACCTTGCAAATCTTTCAAATAAGAGCGAAGAGAATAAGAAAATCTTGTCAGAAAGTCAAAGTTTGCTTGAGACTAAGGAGCAATCACTCAGCAAAATTAAACAAGAGCAAGACTCTATTGCAAGTGGCAGTTATCTTTTAGAGCGAAAGATTAAAGAGCTTGAAAACGAGAAGGCAAACATCAACACACAAATCAAAGTTTACGAAAACAGAAAGAAACTTTTAACTGATTTGCAAAATGAGTATGAAGGCTACTCTTATGCTGTCAAAAAACTACTTAGAGAAAGCGAGAAAAACACTTTCATAAAACGAAATATCGTTGGTGTTGTGGCGTCCTTAATTAAAGTTCCAGAAAAATTTGAAACTGCAATTGAGGTTGCACTCGGTGGCGCCGTTCAAAATATAGTAACCTATAACGAAGATGGTGCAAAAGAATTAATTAAATTTTTAAAGGATAACTCTTTTGGTCGTGCCACATTTTTGCCTATAACCTCAATGAAAAGAAGGGCTTTTGACGAAAGGCTTATTGCTGGCAAACAAGGGTGTTTTGGGCTTGCAAGCTCGCTTGTTGACTATAATAGAGATATTGACAATGTTGTTAGCAACTTGCTTGGCAATACTGTAATTGTAGATAATCTTAACACTGCTGTAACTTTGGCAAAATCAAGTGGATACGCCTTTAGAATAGTAACTCTTGATGGTGATGTTGTAAATCCGCAAGGGTCACTGACAGGCGGTAGCAAAAAAGCAGAATCGTCAAACTTGATTGGGCGCGAGCGTGAGATAGAAACTCTTGGCATAGAGATAATTAAACTTGAAAAGAGAGTGGAAGAAATTAATAAAGAAATTGCTTTAGATAGCGAAAAATTTACCTCTCAAAAGAAGGAACTTGACGAGCTCTCGTCAAAGAAGAATAACCTTGAAATTGAGATTGCTTCAGATAAAGAAAAACTTAACAGCGTTAAGGCGACGGTGGAAGAGGCTGAAGATAACTATAAGGTCGCCGAGATGGAGGCTACAACCGTTAAGAATAAGTTAAAGCTTATTAGCGAAGAGCTTGTCAAATCAGAAAAAATTGAGAGTGCTCTTTCTGGCAATAAAGTCGATGCGGACGAGCTTATAAGAGAAAAGAAAGAGAAATTTGAAAAACTTAGGGCTGAGCGCGACAAAATCAACAATAATATTTTAACTGTAAAGGTTGAAATTGCCGAGACAAAAACCAAGATTAATTCAGTTAAAACTGACATAGAAAGACTTGATAATGACCTTGGTAGGTATAATGTTAATTTAGTAAATATAGATGAGCAGTTAAATAAAAATATAGAGTTTATCAACTCTTGCGAGGAGATGATTAAACAAAAATTAGCATCAGCACCATCCTCAGCTAAAAAGGTTGAGCTTGAAGAGCAAATCAAGAAGAGGGCAAGTGTTGAGGAAGATAAAGCAAGACTTTCTGATAAGATTAAAGAACTCGACAACAATAAGTCGGCTCTTATGGATGATTTGTCTAACTTACGAGACAAAAAATTCAGGGAAGAGATGAACTTGTCAAAGGTTGACACCGAACTTGAGCAGATGCAAGAGAGAATATATGAAGAGTATTCACTCTCGTATAGCACTTGCCTTGATTTAAGACGGGCTGACTTTGATATTGAAGTTGCAATGCCAGAGATAGGTAAGCTCAAAAAGGACATAAATGCACTTGGCTATGTCAATGTAAATGCTATTGAGGACTGTAAGACACTGCTTGATAGATATGACGACCTAAATAGTCAGGCTATGGACCTTGAGAAAGCACAAGATGACCTTAACAAGATTATTAAAGACCTTTCAGGCATAATGATTGAAAAGTTTAATAATGAGCTTAATAGGATAAATGAAAGCTTCAAACTCACATTTAGAGAGCTTTTTGGCGGTGGCACTGCAAAACTTGCTCTCTCAGACGAAAATGACCCACTTGAGTCTGGCGTTGAGATATTTGCTCAGCCACCTGGCAAGAAAATTCAAAATATGACCTTACTTTCAGGTGGAGAAAAGTCCTTGACTGCTATGGCTGTGATATTTGCAATTTTAAGAATAAAACCTCTTCCATTCTGTCTATTTGACGAGGTAGAGGCTGCACTTGACGACTCTAATGTTGAAATTGTAGATAAATATCTTAAAAAGCTTTCAACTGACACCCAATTTATTCTTATTACACATAAAAAGCCGACAATGGAATATGCTAATGCATTATATGGCGTCACAATGGAAGAAAAAGGCGTATCTAAGATAGTGTCAGTACTACTATCAGACGCAATTAAGCACGCACAGGAGGGTTAGAATGGGCTTATTTAAAAAAATTGGCAACGCACTTAAGAAAACACGCGAGGCACTAGCTAGAAAGATAGATGCTCTTTTAAGTCACGGCGAACTTGATGATGATTTTTATGACGAGCTTACTGACATCTTAATCTCTTGCGATATTGGCGTTAGAACAAGTATGGATATTGTTGACTCGCTAAGACTTGAGGCAAGAAAGAATAAGATAAGAACAGCTGAAGATGTTAAAAATGAGTTGAAGAAGATTTTGAAAGATGAGTTTGCTGCGTTGCAAGAGATAAAACTTGAGTATCCTGCCATCATCACAATTATAGGTGTTAATGGCGTAGGCAAAACTACGACGATAGGCAAACTTTCAAAATACTTTAAAAACCAGAAGAGAGAAGTCACTTTGGTTGCTGGTGATACCTTTAGAGCGGCAGCCTCTGACCAGCTTTCTCAGTGGGCAGATCGAACAAAGACGAGAATAATCAAGCACGCAGAAGGCGCGGACGCAGCAGCTGTTGTATATGACGGCATATCAAGTGCAAAGGCAAAAGGAACGGATGTACTTTTGGTCGACACTGCAGGTAGACTTCATACGAAAACCAACCTTATGGAAGAGCTTAAGAAAATAGATAAGGTTATCAATCGCGAGTATCCGGAAGCTCATAAGTATAATTTTATTGTGCTTGATGCAACTACTGGGCAAAATGCTCTCAATCAAATAAATGCCTTTAATGAGTTTGTTCATATTGATGGCATAATACTTACAAAACTGGACGGTACTGCAAAGGGTGGAGTGGTAATAGCGATTGAAAAAGATTATCATCTTCCTGTTGTGTTTGTCGGTGTAGGTGAAGGTGTTGATGACCTTGAATTGTTTGACTATAACGAATTTATTGATAATCTATTTTAATAATAAAAGGAGTTTAAAATGGACGAAGAATTTGAAGAAATCAATTACAAATTTGATACTCAACTTTTGCTTGAAGGCAAAGACTTATCTGATGACAAGGTAAGAGACTATATTACAAAGAACATAGAAGGCGATTGCCTTTTAGTAGTTGGCGACGAAGAGCTTTTAAAACTTCATTTTCATACAAACACGCCTTGGAAAGTGCTTGAATATTGCGCATCACTTGGTGAGATTTACGATATAGTCGTAGAGAATATGCCACGTCAAGCTCAGGGGCTTAAGGGCTAAACATATTTGTCATTGCTTTTAGTTTCTTAATGTGATTAAATTATTAATTGCATATTTTTTTGAAACTATACTTGACTTATTAAGTTTTATATGTTATAATAGACTCATACAAAAGGAGAGAAATATGAATTCTAAAAAAATAATGGAAAATGCTGTAAAAGTAGAGAGTTATAGCGTGTATGATCTTGATGATGTAGTAAAATTATTAGGTGATTATAAGGCTCAGAAGAAAAACGTTTATTATGAATTTAACGGTCATAAACTTTATTCAATGCTTGACGATGTAGACTCTTGTTATCAAAAAGTCGTAGGAATGTCAAAAAAGGACTTTGAAGTAAGACAAGCTAGATTACATAAGGAAATGGAAGAAAAAAGAGCTGCCGAAGAGAAAAAAGCTGAAGAAAAAATACCTGAATGGATAGAACGCGGTAAAAAGTTTATTTATCCACAGCAAGAAGAAATGTGGAAGTATTGCGTTGATGTTCGTGCGCACGATTTGTATCACGGCAATGATCTTGAAAATGCTCTTGATATAATGGAATGCCTAGATAATGGCGGGACAATTGAAGAGGCAAATAAAATACTAGATGATGAAAACCATTCTGGCACATCTTATGGAATAACTCTAAGCATAGTTTTATCTTTCTCTAAACGTGGACCTGAGTTTTATAGGGCTGTTCGTGGCGAAAATATATCTGAAAGACAAATGAAAGAATTAGAAAAAATAGAGAAAGAAAATGCTGATTACGAAAGAGAATTGACAGAAGCAGAAAATGAATAACAATTTAAAATGCTAAAAACTATGGAAAAATTCCATAGTTTTTTTATGTAACAAAATTATCTATTATGCGATTATTTTGACTAGACAAGCAAATTTCGACAACTTTCAACATATACAAATATTATTGTGATAGTTATCACTTTAAAGGGCGGTGTGTATGATTTATGAAAGTTTTGCTAAATTTGTTAGTAAGATTTGCTGTTTCACGTCTTTTGTAAGTACTATACAGGGTTTTCCAAAACCATTAAGCAAAGAGGAAGAGGCTGAATGTATAAAAAAGTTACAAGAGGGTGACAAAAAGGCAAGAGAAACTTTGATAAATCATAATTTAAGGCTTGTTGCACACATTGTAAAAAAGTACAATAACTCTCTTGAGGCTGACGACTTGATATCTGTCGGTACAATAGGTTTAATAAAGGCAGTAGATAGTTTTGATAATTCAAAAGGTGTGCTTTTATCAACTTATGCCTCGCGTTGCATTGAAAATGAAATATTAATGCTTATACGTGCAAATAAAAAACATAAAGATATTGTTTCTTTAAATGCAATGCTTTCACCTAAGGCCGATAGCGACGAAATGGAACTTGCAAATCTCATACCAGCCGAGACAGAGGATGATGTTTTTCATCAAGTGGAAGTTGGTTGTCTAATGCAAGATGTAGAGCGCGCAATGGAAAAATGTCTTTCGCCAATGGAACAAGAGATTATAAAATATAGATATGGCATTTGTGGCTATGACATAAAGACGCAAAAAGAGGTTGCAGAAATTTTTAATATTTCAAGGTCATATATTTCACGTATTGAATCTAAGGTAATAAAGATTTTACAGAAAAATTTAACTAAAAATAATGACGAAAATGAAAAAATAACTGAAAATTTTTAAAAAAATTAAAAAAATTTTAAAAAAGTTCTTGCCAATTTAAAAAAATATTATATACTAATAAAAAAGAAGGGCTTATAATCTATAAAAATTAGTGATTTTTATTATTTTATAGATTTTTAATATATGACAAAAAATATAAAAACAATTTTTAATATTAAAAAATATTTTATTTATTAAATTTATTAATTATAGGAGGCAGTGAATGGAAAAGACAGAATTTTATAAAGTAGTAAACAAATTGATTTTACCATTGTTCACTGGCTCTTTTATCGAAGGAGAAGAGGAATCTTCATCACGTGATAGCGAGGTTGCTTTTGGAAGTCGAAGTTCTCTTCTCATCAAGCCTTCTAAAGCGGATGAGTATAGACTTATCCTTAAACGCGGACAACCATTTCAAACGTTTGAGGTCAATCTTTTAAGGTCAATTTTAAATGAGATAAATCAAATTTCTCAATTGAATTTAGAGGATGAAAGCTATGTTTCTGTCCTTCAAAACAATGCAATCGAAAAGTCTATTTGCCTGTCAATTAGTGATAGCGACACGGCAAATGTAATGTTTGGTGTTATAAATGAGCTTGGCAAGTGGGCGGCAAGAACATACGAGGGACGCAAAATTGCAATAGGCATCATCATCAATACTTCAACAGACAACTCCGACCAACCTGAAGCAATATCATATAGCGAAATAATGAATAAAGACTTCTTCGCGCTTTTGTCTGATGGCATTGACTCATATATTGAATTTGATAGAAAAGGAAATTTACTTGGCTACGTTCAAATGAATAGAGTGAAGAAGATGGTATGTATCGCTCCTTATGAATTTGAAATGGTGGCAAGATACTGTAATGAGAAGAGAATAGGCATTGTTTTAACACAAAATGGTGACTTTTTAATCTTTAAAAATAAAGAGCTTCTTTTTTCAAAACGAATGGGTGTTTGGAATGTATATTCTCACGAAGAGGTTATACAACTTTTATCAAACCGAGGCAATTATTCGTTAAAGGACATAAGAAGAAGTGTATATTATACAGCACTTGACGCCTCTTTTGCATACAGCGGAGGTTGTATAGTTTACTTAAATAAGGACGCAGTAGAAGGCGCGCTTACTCACATCAATGCGCACGATATACTTGACGAAAAGTATTTTGAAATCAAGAAAAATCAAGAGCTTGAGGATGCGGGCAAGCTTTATAACTTACAATCGCTTTCCGCGGTTGAAGCCGTTTACAATGTACCTTATCAAACCTTTCTTGAGGAGCAACATTGCACCAAAGTTGAGTGTTTAAGAAAGATTATATCAGGTAAACCTTTCCACGAACTTAGCAGAAAACTAAGACAAGAGCTTGTAAGTATGGACGGCGCAACAGTTATAGACAGCGATGGCACAATTATCGCAGTTGGCGCAATATTAAAGATTGAAGCTGGCAGTGACGGGGGCGGTAGACTTGCCGCGGCAACAACACTTTCAAGGTATGGAATAGCAATTAAGATATCTCAAGATGGAATTCTTAAGGCTTTCTATCAAGACAGGAAAAACAATAGGGTTAAAACACTTTTTACAGTAGGTTGATTGACAAAATTAGACGAATGTGTTATAATATACTTGTTATGCAGACAATCGCGTCAATTTTGATGAGGAAAGTCCGAGCATCAAGAGAACTGGGTGCCGATTAACGGTCGGCGGGGGCGACCCTAGGAATAGTGCAACAGAAATAAACCGCCTAAAAAATTAGGTAAGGATGGAAAGGTAGTGTAAGAGACTACCGCTTGGATAGAGATAACCAAGGCTCTGTAAACTCCACCTGATGCAAGGTCAAAGGGGCAATATGTGCTTGTTCTCTCACGCCCTGAACGAACCGCTTGAGCTTATTAGCAATAATAAGCCTAGATAGATGATTGTCTAATACAGAACTCGGCTTACAGCATAACTGGCTAGTTAAAATGACTAGTCATTTTTTATGTCTAAAACAAGAAAAATTGGCAATAAAGATATTATGAATAAAAAAGAATATCTAGAGCGAATTGAAAACCTAATAATAAATAAAATTAAATATAATGCACCTAATGTAGTTACAGATGAAGTCGACTTTTCTCTTTTGGATGCAATAGGTATTGACGGAACGATGCCAATTTTTATCTACTCAAAACCCCTTGACAAGTTATTTTATAAAGCCTTTTATAACGTCAAAAAGAGGATTGATTTTAATCTAATTTTAACAAAACAGCCTAGTTTATCTGACAGAAAAATAAAGTTATTAAATCATACCTATATTCTTTTAGATAATGAGATAGGAGACTCATTAAGACAAATAATAGAGGCATTAAATATAAACTATATTGTTCACAGTGACTTTAAGTTAAAGGACAATAGAGAGTTTATAAAATTTAATGATAGCGAAGTTAATTTTGACTTTCAACCATATTATTTTAGTAAAAAATTGATAGATAAAGGTGTCGTTTTCAATATCACAAACTTTATTTTAAACGGAAAGAACTACATTATTAATTTAACTAACACAAATAAGCAGGTTTGCAAGGCGAGTTTTGAAGTCAATTTACCGCTTCCAAGAGGATATTATCTTTTTAAGAAAGATGCTAATTTTATTGAAGTAACCAATTTAACAAATAGACAAAAGGCATATTTTAATTATCATTTTAAAGACGCAAAGATATCATTTTCAAATATGAACGGACTTGACTATTGCACATACGCTTGTGTTAATTTAAAGTGTGAAGTAACTCTTCTTCCACTTCAAAATAAAAAGTGTTATTTTAACTTTGGAGATAACAAATACTGCCTATTTTCACCTAAAGATATGCAAACTTTTTTTGAAATTTCGCAAGACAAGATGAATGAAATTTTCGATATCAAAGTGACTTCACACGACAAGTCATTTGACAAACTTTTTAACTTCTCTTTGCCTTATAAAATCTGGTCAAAATGGCAAAATTTTGATTTTGACGAAAAAAGCGAAAATGAGTGGATAAAATTACGCAATCAAATAATAACAAAAAGCGAAAAAGGGGAGCAAATAAGCCAAGCTTTTAAAGGCCTGAAAGAGGTCAAAATGTACCGAAATAAAAGGTGGAAAAGAGTTTTTATTGTTCACAATAATGCTTGCTATATGTTTGCCGACAAAGTTAAGTATTTTAACTACACATTGCTGACAAAAGAAATTTTTAATAAAAATAATGAAATTTACTTGTCTTTTGCCGATTAGTATAGTAAAATAGCAGTGAGATGGAAACTGCAGGTAGGATTCCGCTTGCCGAAAAGATGAGGCCTAAGAGCTTTGATGACTTTGTTGGGCAAGAGCATATAGTAGGGGAAAATACATTACTTTATAGAGCTATCAAATATGGCACGCTTGGTAGTTGCATTTTTTATGGACCTCCTGGGACTGGCAAAACCACACTTGCAAATATTATAGCAAATACCCTTAAAGCAAGATATGTCAAGATTAACGCTGTGACATCTGGGGTGAGTGACGCTAAGGCTATCATTGAGAGGGCAAGGCAAGATAAGGCGATGTTTAATACCGACACCTTTTTAATCCTTGATGAGTGCCATAGATGGAATAAAGCTCAGTCTGACTGTGTGTTAGAGGCTATAGAAGATGGCTCAATTTATTTTATTGGCACAACTACCGAAAATCCATACACCTCAATGACAAGGGCGATTGTTTCAAGATGCCGTGTCTTTGAGTTTAAGCCTATAACTTCAAATGACATAAAAAAGGCTTTGATTAGGGCACTGCAAGACAAAGAAAACGGACTTGGAAACCTGCCAGTCAAGTGCGATGAAGAGGCACTTAATTATTTTGCTTTTGCAAGTGGTGGAGATTTAAGAAACGCCTTGAATTCACTCGAACTTGCAGTGATGACAACGCCTATCGACAAAAATAATGGCATACATATTGATTTGGTAACAGCACAGCAGTCCACAGACAGAAAAGCACTGTCTATGGATGAAAATATGTACTATGACTTTTTATCCGCCTTTTGCAAAAGTTTGCGAGGGTGCGATGTAGAGGGCGCGTTATATTATTCGCAAAGGCTTATAAAAGCAGGATGCGACCCTATGATAATTGCAAGGCGACTTGTCGCACATTCGTCGGAAGATGTAGGAATGGCAGACTCAAATGCATTACTGCTTGCAACAAGTGCTATGTATGCTGTCGAGAAACTTGGCGTTCCAGAAGGGTTAATACCGCTTACTCACGCAATCATTTATGTTTGTGAGGCTGAAAAGTCAAATTCAGTTATAAAAGCTTTGAATATGGCGCAGGAGGACGCTGTGAAAAATACCGATAACAAAGTACCAAACCATCTTAAAAATCATCCTAGTACAAATAAGGATGGGCACGGGAAATACAAGTATCCGCACGATTATGGTGGTTATGTAAAGCAACAATATATGCCAGACTCATTAAAGGATAGAGTCTATTATGTTCCAAGTAAAAACGGAAGAGAAAAAAATTTAATTAGAAAAAAGTTTAGAGGAGATATTTAATTATGTTCGGACATAGATGTGATGGTAAAAAAGTAAAACATATGAACATTATTGACAAGGCAGAGCCATTCTTTATGCCACAAAGGATTGACGCTGTAAATTATACAACTGTCAAGGTGCCTTGCGAAAAGCTTGATGAGTTTATAGCTAGAGAAAGGCGTAATGGCAATAGTTACAACTATATGCATATCGTGATTGCAACTTTGGTGAGGGTTTTGTATACTAAACCAAAATTGAATCGCTTTATTATGAGGGGTTCTATTTATCAACGAAACTATATAAGTGTTTCAATGGATATCAAGAAAAAACTTGAAGAGGATAGTGAGGATGTGACCCTTAAATTTATGTTCACAGGAAGGGAAAGTCTGCCAGAAGTTAAAGCTATTGTTGACAAGGAGATTGTTATAAATACTCAAGAAGACACTGTTCATAAAACAACAAAGGCAGCTGGTAAGCTTGTGAAATTACCTGATTTTATGTTCAGATGGGCAATGGCTTTTATTAGATTTTTAGATAGACACGGTATGATGACTAAGGGATTAATAAATGCAAGTCCTTTCCATACCAGTGTGTTTTTAACAAACTTAAAATCAATCAAAATAGGGCATATTTATCACCATCTATATAATTTTGGTACAACCTCTATGTTTGTTTCAATGGGCAAAGAGAAGATGGAACCTTATGTTGAGAACAATAAAGAGATAAAAATAGGAAAGTTTTTAAATTTAGGTATGAGCCTAGATGAGCGTATTGCTGATGGCTTTTATATGGGCAAATGCTTAAAGCTTTGCAATGACATTTTAGCAAACCCAGAGTCTCTTCTTGATAGTATGCCAGATGATGGCACTATACCTAAAAAGCTTGTAAGAAGAAATAAGAGAAAGCAAAAAAAGCTCAAAAAAGCAAGTGAGAAAAAGTCCAAGAAGATAAAACCTCTTAAAAACAAAGAAAAACACGATGAGAGGATGAGCAAAATAAGGCTTAGAAAGTCAAAAGAAAAATTGTCTTTACAAGCCGCAAGTCCTACTGAAGAGATAAAATAATTTATCTTTAATCAAACAGTTAAATGTTTGCATATTATTTTGTAATATGTTAAAATTAAATTAGAGGTGAATATGAAATCAATATTATATTTTGTTCTTGCAATTTTAACAATCGTCTATATTGGTTTTCTTTGTTATGTCAACATTGCAGGAGCAACAACAGGAGCTCAATATTATATATCGGTCTATGGCGGACTATGTATAGCACTAGCGTATGCTGCCATTAACTTATTTGGTAATCCTCTTAAAATAGTATTTTTTGTTTTACTTATTATAGCAGTAATACTTTTAATTTTAACACTTGCAATCCCTGGAGTATTTAGGTCGCTTTTCGGAATTGCATAAAAGGAATAATATGGACAAATTATTGATAGTAGATGGCAATAGCATTGCAAATAGAGCATTTTATGCTCTTCCTTTTTTATCAAATCATAATGGACAGCCTTCAGGTGCGGTGTTTGGGTTTGCAAATATTCTTATTAAGATAATAGGAGAACTTTCGCCAACTCATTTAGTTATAGCCTTTGACCACGCGAGGAAAACCTTTAGAAACGAGATTTATCCAGAGTATAAAATGCAAAGAAAAAGCACGCCAGAGGAGTTAATAAGCCAGTTTCCTTTAATTAAGCAGATGCTTAGTGCGATGAATATTAAGACGATAGAAGAATCGGGTATTGAGGCTGACGATATAATTGGCAGTATATCTAAAAGCTGTGATTGCACAAAGATAATATTGTCAGGAGATAGAGACTTACTTCAACTTATTGACGACAACACAAGTGTATGGCTGACTAAAAAAGGCGTTAGCGAGGTTGACAAAGTCGACAAGGATAAGATAAAAGAGGAGTTTGAGATAACTCCAGAGCAGGTGATAGAACTTAAAGCATTGATGGGAGACACCTCCGATAATATTCCAGGCGTCAGTGGTGTAGGAGAAAAGACAGCAAAAGCCTTAATTCTTGAATATGGAAGCCTTGACAATGTCTATAAAAATATAGAGAGTATCAGACCAAAACTACAAGAAAAGCTTATAAATGATAAAGAAATAGCTTATATATCAAAAACTCTTGCAACCATCAAAACTGACTGTGATATAAACTTTAATTTAGAAGAGTGCAAAATTGTTTATCCATTGCCGATAAGCGCATATAACTTCTTTAAAGAGATGGATTTTACTTCACTTGTACGAAACAAGTTGCTTTTTAGCGAAGAGACGACGGATGAAAGCACCAATAATGTCACCGAAAGAGTAAAGCTTACTAAGGAGAATTTAGATAAGCTAAATAGTTTGAAGAGCGACTATTTTTGCTATAACTTAAGCGATATGGAGTTCATTATAGATGGAACTATCTATTATCTAGATAAAGTCATAGATATGTTTAGTGATGGACTTGATGTGGATGAAGTTATACTTTCTTTAAAGCCAATTTTTGAAAATGATAAGGCGCTAAAGATAACAGCATCAGCAAAACAAGATATGCATTTGCTTTGCAAATATGGTATAAAACTAAATAACTACTTTGATTTGGCAGTAGGTGACTACATTATAAATGCAGGGCTAAAACAAGCGTCAAATTTTTCACTTGAAGATTATTTAGATAAGTATAATAGTTTAAAGAAACAGATAAGTGAGAATAAACTAGATATTATATATGAGGATATAGAAAAACCGCTAATTGAAATTTTGTTTAATATGGAAAGAGATGGCTTTAGAGTAAATAGAGAAAGACTTTTCGAGCTTGACAAGGAGTACTCAGAAAAACTTGAAAAGTTAACAAAGGAAATTTATAGCGAAGCGGGAGAAGAGTTTAATATAAACTCACCAAAGCAGGTGGCGCATATTCTATTTGACAAACTTGGTATAAAGTCATATAACAATAAAAAACAATCTACAAAAGCGGGGATACTAGAGGAGCTTCGTCATATACCATTAGTTGATAATATTCTTACTTATCGCAAGTTTGCAAAGTTAAAAAATACATATATCGATGTTTATGAAAAGCTTACTAGTGAAAGTGGAGATGTCATACATACAACCTTCAATCAAACGCTGACAAGCACGGGAAGGCTATCTAGCAGTGAGCCTAACTTGCAAAACATCCCAACAAGAGACGATTATGGCAAAAACTTAAGAAAGATTTTTGTCTCTAAGTTTGGTGGCGGAAAGATAATCTCAGCTGACTATAATCAAATAGAGCTAAGACTTCTTGCAGATATGTCAGGAGAAGAAGATTTGATTAAGTCCTATAAAGAAGGCAGAGATATACATAGTTTGACTGCCTCACAGATTTTCAATGTCGACATAGATAAGGTTACGCCACTTGAGAGAAGAGAGGCAAAGGCGGTGAATTTTGGTATCATCTATGGCATCAGCGAGTACGGCTTATCACAAAATATAAAGATTACAGTTGATAGTGCTAAAAAATACATAAGCTCATATTTTTCGCGTTATCCAAAAGTTAAGGAATTTATGGATAACAATGTGGCATTTGCAAAAGAAAAAGGATATGCGGTAACCAAGTTTGGTAGAATAAGAAAAATACCTGAGATAAATTCGTCTAAATATAATATAAGAATGTTTGGGGAAAGGGTGGCGATGAATATGCCTCTTCAAGGTACTGCATCAGATATAATAAAACTCGCAATGATAAGAGTTGCGAAAAGTTTGAAAGACAAAAATCTAAAAAGTCAGTTAATATTGCAAATCCACGATGAACTTATAATCGACACCTATCCGGGCGAAGAAGAAGTGGTAAAAACAGTATTAAAAGAGGCTATGGAAAATGTTGCAACTTTGAACGTTCCTCTTGTAGTCTCAATGGGAGAAGGTGAAAGCTTGTATGACTGTAAGTAATAGGATAAAAACAAAACTCGTTGTGTTTGATTTTGATGGGACGCTATCTAAACCGAACGCTCTGCCAAACAGCTGGGCGAGAATTTGGGCAAAGATAGGAAGAACAAAGGATGATGAGACTTTATACCAAATGTATAAAAATAAAGAGCTAAGCTATACAGAATGGGCAAAAGAAGTTATTAAAGTCTATAGAGAAGAGAAATTTTCAAGGCAAATGCTTGAGGACATTGCAAAAGGTACGATTTTATTAGATGATAGTGAAGAGGTGTTGAAATCCTTATATTTAGCTGGAATTAAAGTAATTATATTATCTGGCGGAATAAAGAACATAATTGAGTGCGCGCTTGGTGACAACTTAAAATACATTTATAAAATTGAGGCGCAAGAGCTTATCTTTGATAAAGACGATATAGTAGAAAGTGTGACAGTACTTGACCATTTTATCGAGGATAAAAGCCAGTATATGACAATAGTTTTAAAACAATTAAATCTTAAGCCTGAAGAAGTTGTATTTTTTGGTAACAGTAAGAACGATGAAGATGTGTATAAAACTGGCGTCAAAACCATTTGTTTAAATCCTGATAGTGCGGACTTTAATAACAGGAAAATTTGGAAAGATTGCATTAAAAAGACAGAAACTTTATCGTCAATACTAAAATTTATTGATAAAAGTTAATTTTATTGATAATTTTTACTAAAATGTTTGACTAAAAAATTGTAAAAGGGTATACTCTAAGTGGAGATGTAATGCAAAAGCATAGAAAAATGGGAGTAGATTATGGTGATAAACGCATAGGAATTGCTTTAAGCGATTTACTGTGTATCATCTCAAGCCCTTACGAAGTCTATCAAAATCGTGGAGAAGAGGACGCTTTAAAACATCTAGATAAGATAATAAAAGAAAATGATGTTGATGAAGTTGCTTTCGGACTTCCACTTAATATGGACGGCTCTGAGGGTGAACGAGCAAAACTCCATAGAGCATTTGGAGAAAAGCTTGAAAACTACGCCGGCGTGAAAGTTTATTTTATAGATGAGCGCTTAACCTCGGCTGAAGCAGAAGATATTTTAATATCAAGCGGTGTTCGAAGGGAAAAGCGAAAGGAACTCATAGATAAAATAGCTGCACAGATAATTTTGCAGACATTTATTAATTTAAAAAAGGGGAATTGATAATTATGGAAGAAAAGAAAAATGAACAAGAGGAATTAAAGCCTGTTGATATTCTTGATGTACTTCTTGACCAAGACAATAAGGATCCAATCGTTCTTGTTGATGAGGCTGGAAAACAACTTACTTTCGAGCAAGTTGCTGTTATTCCTTATGAAGTAAGAAAGGAAAAGAGACTTTATTGCGTATTAAAGCCACTTGACAAAATTGAAGGCATTGGCGATGACGAGGCAATCGTATTCGTTGTTGACCAAGACAAAGATGGCAATTCTGTAATCAAGGTAGAGGAAGATGAAGAAGTAGCTATCGCAGTATTTGATAAATACTATGACCTTCTTGAAGAGGCTCAAAAAGAAGAGAAGAAAGAAAAAGCAGAAAAAGCTGCAGCTAAACAAAAGACTGCAACTGCTAAAAAATCTTCAACTTCTGTTGCTGGAAAGAAGTCTGCACCAAAGACAACAACCAAAAAGTAAGACTAGTTTAAAGGTATCTTAAGCACTACAAAGCATAGGTACCTTTTTTAATGTAAAAAATTATTCATATTAACCAAAAAACATACGCGAAGTTTAAACTCAAGCGTAGCTAAGTTTTTCTAAGAATATTTGTTAAGTTTATGACTAATTTATTATGTCTATAACACTGCAAATTAGTGCTATTATATAACTTGTTAAAATTAATTGTATTTTTACTTAATATAGTTTGCATTTTATGTATAAAATCAAAAGTTTTAGCCATAATGTAATTACAAGGTAATAAACCTTGAAAACAGGAGGTGAAAACTATGTTTGGTAAGAATTCCAAAATGGGAAAAGCCAAGAGTGGCAAGATGTCTAAATCTGCAAAGAGTGTAGAGGCATCTAAAGAAGCTAAAGGTTGCGGTGCTAAGTCTGGTTCAGCTAAAGACTGCAAATAGTTTTCAGCCAAAAATAGAAGAAGGCAATCAGCCTTCTTTTATTTTTCATTTTTAAATATTATTTAATTGTGACAGTTGTAAGCTTAAAATCATTAAAGCATTGAGTTAAACAGTGTACATACTTTTGCTAAGTTTCTCAAAATTTAGTGTTATATCACTGGAACTACTATCTGTAATAGTAACAGAGGCAGTGTTTGTATTATTGAAAGTGCTGTTTGTTAAAACGGTTGTGGCTTCAAAGGCCTGCGTTTCTCCATCGGTCACTGTAAGCTCTATTTTAAACTTATACTGAAAGTTGTTTATCGTGCCAACGCTACCTAGATATAAGACTGATGTGTGAGATGAGTTAAATGTTCCATCTGAGCCAATACTTCCTCTTTCAAATTCAACATACACATCGTTACCACTGATTGTGTTTGAGTAGTAAAGTACAAAATTAGCGCCATAGTAATTTGAATTATTTATTCGAAGGTTATCTAAAGCGGTATACATCATTCCGCTTGGCGCCTCTTCAAAGACAGCGGTATAGTTGCCTGCGGTCTGGCTACTATATGTCATTTGAAGCTCACTACTAGTAGAAACGACTGTCTTATTATCTTTAACCCAGCATATAAATGGATTAGAAGAGCTTTTTTCTATAGCCGTCAATGTTATAGAAGTGCCTTCAAGTTGTCTTGGGTTATTATTTCGATTATTTGAAAAAGTGCCTATATAATCATCGCTTGACGATACATTTATAACATAGTAGGTAGATGTACCGCACGCTGTGAGTAGTAGCAAGGGACATAGACACAAAAATGATAGCAAGATTTTAATTAACTTTTTCATTTTTACCTCTTTTATATATTAATTATCATTATTTTTTTATTATTTGTCAAATTATTTGCTTTAAATTTAAAATTTGAAGTGTATTTTTTTTAACCTTGCATAGAATATCATAGTAAGGAGAAATTATGTGGGAGATTTCGCTAAATATTAAATCTGAAAACTATGCAATAGCAAATTTGCTTTATAAGACGCTTTCAGACGCTATCGAGCAGATGCAGGGTATAATTACTTCAAACGAAGAAAATGGCTATATATCTATTTTGGTTGCAGTTGATAAGTCTTATCTAGAAAAAGCAAAATTATTGATTTCGTCGTGCATAATAGAGATAATATGTACGAGCTTTAAGATGTCTTTTTTAGATAGCTATCTAGTTTTTCCAAGACAAGATAAGATAGGACTTCTTGCTTTTAAAAAGGCGCTTCTCAATTTTGATAAAGAGACTGACAAGTTTATTGTCAAGAAAAATCTAGAACTTAAGCACGACTTTTTTATTGAGTCTTTCTACCATTTTAGACTGCGAACCCTGCAAGAAAAATGGGCTGAGCTTGTATCATTATCAAATGAAAATAGTGATTATCTTATATCTTCTGATAGTTTTATAGATCTTCTCAAGTTTTTGGTTGATAATCTTGACATATGTGAAGATGAGATTAGCATTGTCAAAGAAGATAATGGTTATAAGATATTTACTCTAAGTGAAGGGCAGTATCAAAATAAGATATTTAGTGAAGAGTCAATTGTATCTTCTGTTATAGATTTATCTCCACAAAAAATAAATCTATACTTTAAAGAGAGCAGTAGTGCGATTGACCTTTTAGAGCGAATTTTTGAAGAACGCATAACAATAAACAATACAAGTTCTAAGATTTCATATGTTTCTCCAGAAAAAATTTACAAATCATAAAAAATTGTCGTTGTTTTGTTGACAAAGTTTTGTTAATGTGGTATTATTATTCTCGAACTTGGAGTAGTAGACAAGTAGATACATTTGATGCGCTCAGAGAAAGATTGGTTGGTGAAAAATCTTGGCTAGAATGATATTGAAACCACTGCTATGATGATAAGTATTTAATGAGTGGCATTTTTATGCAATTAAGGTGGAACCGCGGTTATATTTAGTCGTCCTTAAATTTAAGGGACGATTTTTTTGTTTTAAAAGGAGAAAATTATGGAAATTAAAAGAGAAAAAGATGAAGAACTGATGAAAGCAAGACACTCTCTTGCACATATTCTAGCCAAAGCTATTATGGAGCTTTATCCTCAGACAAAACTCACTATTGGTCCTGCAATAGATGATGGCTTTTATTATGATATTGACCTTGATTATTCAATCACTCCAGACGATTTTGATAAAATTGAAAAGAGGATGAAAGAGATAATCAACAAAGGCGAAGATTTTACTAGAAAAGTTGTTTCAAAAGAAGAGGCATTAAAACTTTTTAAGGATAATGAGTATAAGAGTGAGATTATAAATGAATTGCCACAGGGCGAAGAAGTTTCTCTTTACTATACTGGGGATGACTTTTTTGACCTTTGTAGAGGCCCTCACGTTGATAGTGCAAGACGCCTTCAAAATTTTGGATTTAAAATTCATAGCGTAAATGGTGCTTACTGGCGAGGCAATGAGAACAACAAGATGCTCCAAAGAGTATACTGCTATGCTTTTAAGACTAAGAAAGAGCTTGCCGATTATCTCAATATGCTTGAAGAGGCAAAGAAGAGAGACAATAGAAAACTTGGAAAAGAGTTAAAGCTGTTTATGATTTCTCCAGAGGGGCCTGGTTTTCCATTCTATCTTCCAAATGGTATGATAGTACGCAATCTTTTGATAGATTATTGGAGAGAACTTCATAGAGAGGCTGGTTACAAGGAAATTATGACCCCAATAATGCTTAACCGTCACCTTTGGGAGACTTCAGGACACTGGGACCACTACAAAGACAATATGTACACATCTTTAATAGATGATGAAACATATGCGATTAAACCTATGAACTGTCCAGGCGGTGTTCTTGTATATAAGAATGAGCCTCACTCATATAGAGATTTACCATTGAGGTTAGGTGAGCTTGGTATTGTTCACAGATATGAAAAATCAGGTGAGCTTGGCGGACTTTTGAGAGTAAGAAGTTTTACTCAAGATGACGCCCATATATTTATGATGCCAAGTCAAATCAAGGATGAAATTAAGGGCGTTGTGTCGTTAATTGATAAGGTCTATAAGGTGTTCAATCTAAGCTACCACGTGGAACTTTCAACAAGACCTGAAAATAGTATGGGTAGTGATGAAGATTGGACTCTTGCAACCGAAGGGCTTAGAAATGCGCTTGATGAATTAGGGCTTGACTATATTGTCAATGAAGGTGATGGTGCCTTCTATGGACCTAAGATAGACTTTCATCTTACTGACTCTCTTGGCAGAACTTGGCAGTGTGCAACAATTCAACTTGACTTCCAACTTCCTCAACGTTTTGAACTTGAATATGTTGGTGAGGATGGAGGAAAGCATACTCCAATTATGATTCACCGTGTTATTTATGGAGCTATAGATAGATTTATAGGCATCCTCATCGAGAACTTTGCAGGCGCATTTCCTCTTTGGCTTGCTCCTGAGCAAGTAAGAGTGCTATCTTTAACTGAAAGAAACAACGACTATGCTGATAGCATCAAAAAGACTTTATTTGCAAAAGGTATAAGGGTTGAAAGCGACCTTCGCAACGAAAAGATTGGCTACAAAATAAGAGAGGCTCTATCAATGAAAGTGCCATATCTAATTATTGTTGGCGATGAAGAAGAGAAAAATAATACCATATCTATAAGAGGCAGAGGGTTTGAAAATAAATCAGGTCTAAACTTGTCAGATTTTATCGACCGACTTGAAAATGAAATAAAAACAAAGAAAATATAGTTAAATTCGTTTTGAATTTGAATATATTTATGTTAGACTAAATTACGACAAAAAGATGTCTATAGGAGGAATAAATGGATCCAACGCAAATTATTCTTATTGTGTTTATAGTGCTACTTATTATATTGTATCCTATTTTAATTTCAGTAAGAAACAAAAAAGAAAGACAAAAGATGCAAGAACAAACAAACTCACTTAAAAGAGGTGATAAGGTTTTAACGACTAGTGGTGTTTATGGAACAATAGTAGACTTACATCTTGAAGAAGATAAAAAAATTGTTACTATTGAGACCGGAACAGACAAGAAAAAAGGTTATATTTCTGTCGATGCCTATGCTATCTACACAGTTTTCAAGGATGAACCTCAAGAAACTAAAGAGGAAACTGTAAATGTGCCTGAAAGCGAAGTAAAGGCGCAAGACAAGGAAGTAAAAACCGATAATAATGCGCAGGCTTTAAAAGAGGGTAGTGAGCAAACTAACGAAGAAAAGAAAGAGGATAAAAAAGAAGAAAAGAAGTCAAAAAACAAATAAGCAAATAAAAGCACTTTTTGTAAAATAATACAGAAAGTGTTTTTTTACAAAAATGACGCCATTTAATTATTGACATATTGCCTATTGTATATTAAAATATAAGTGATGAAGATTTATGATAGTGAGACCTTTTTAAAGAAAAGATTGCTTGAAGAAACTTCCTATTCTTTTGACCTTAGCCAAAAAGCAAAAAAAGAAAAGCTAAGCGATAGGGAGGTGCTTTGTTTTATGCTTCATCTGTTTTGCAAGATGCAGTATATGGGCTATAGGATAAACAACCTAGTTTACAAAAAATATTTTGACCAGAATTTTATTAGGTGCAAAAGAAGTTGGTATAACATCAAAAATTATGAAGGACAGGGGAGTTTTATATGCGCAAGCAGGCTATTTAAAGACGTATACTGCGAAGAAACTAAATGTCATTTAAGCGCATACTACTTTGCGCTAGACTCAAAGATAAATACAAATTTGATATTTGGCACAATCAATCCTTTTAACATAAATAATGGACTTTTTCATTCAGTCTGCACCTTTAAAATAGGAAGCAAGGATTATGTATTTGATGGTTCAAACTATATGATTATGGATAAAGGGCTTTACTATAAGATTTTTAATTTTCAACCTTTGCAAGAGATAAGTCAAGCGGATATTTTAAAAGATAGACGAGACTTGTCGCTAAAACCTTATATTAAGAAAGCTAAGCCTTATAAGTATGTCAGGGCTAAAGGTATCAGCAATAGATTTTATGGTTTTGGCTTTATGGTTTATCTATATAATAGAGATGACTTTTTGAAGAACAATGAAAAACAATGCAAAAATTTTGATAGAGTAGTAAGTGACTACGCAAAGTTTAAAGATAGGCTTGCAAGTTTAGAAAATAAGTTTTCTATAAAAGATTTGCGACTGACCGATGTGCTTCCAGATGGAATATTTAAATAACTACCAGTTTTTAGTGCTGATAGTTATTTTTTTTATTGTACAGGCATAATTATTTAATGTAGTTAATTAAAAAAATATGTATATTTCAACTAAAAGGAGTCAATTATGAAATTGAGAACAAAAATAAATATACAAAACACAAAGAATAAATATCCATTGATAGGATATATAGCAAAAGGTACCTTACTTGCGCTTTGTACTTCACTTGTGCTTGTGCTGGTTTTTGCATTTTTATTAAAGTTTACAAACATCTCAGATAGTGCTATAGCTCCTGTCAATCAAGTCATAAAGGGTGTTAGTATATTTTTGGGTGTCTTTATTGGGCTTAGAAAGTGTAAAGAATTAGGGCTTGTCAGTGGACTTTTAATTGGTTTTATTTATACTTTGGTTGCATTTTTGGTGTTTTCAATACTTAGCGGAAGCTTCACATTTGATTTGTCTCTGCTCACTGATGCTGTATTTGGGGCGGTTATTGGAGCAATTTGTGGCATAATTAGTGTAAATATTAAAAAAAGTACAAACTAAAACATAAAATTAATTGACATAATCCTTTTAATTCTTTATAATTATGAGAGTAAGTAGTTAAAACACGATTAAAAGGATTATAGATGTTAAAGAAATACTCAATAGTAAACTATGTTTTACTTATCATAATAGCAATTTTGGGCGTACTTTTAAGTGTATGTCCTTTTAATGTACCTGCAAGTACTGATAGATATAATGGCTTTATAGGAGCTATTGAGAAAGGTATTGATGTAAATGGCGGGGTGTCTGCAATATATAGCGCGGAGCTTAAAGATAGTCAAAGTGATTTGACTGACTCTATTGACAGCTCAATTAGCCAAATAATAGACGCCTTTAAACATAATAGCAATTATCCAGAGCTCTATGTAACAAGACAGGGCGATAAGGTAAGAATTGAAGTTTCGTCAACTCAGAGCACAGACACAACTCTTGATTATCTTGCATCTCCAAGAGAGGTTTTTATAACTCTTGATGAAGTCAGTGACACTTTGACAAATCCTGAAGTATTTTTAAATAGCGACGATATTTCATATGCCTATGTTGGATATGATTATGATAATAGCGCATACACTGTCAATTTAGAGTTTACAAGTATTGGAAAAGAAAAACTTGCAAGAATGTTAACTTCAGCGGAAAATGTCGGAAAAGAGACCGCTTATATCTATATTGACGAGATTAACTCTGATAATAGTTTAGGGCAAATTACTCTCACTGACGCTGAGGATGTTTTGGTGTTCACAAGCACAAACTCTAGTTTTTCATCGTCTAATAATATGCAAACAGCTCAGCTTGCCTATAATATAACGAGTGGTGCGCTAGATGTAAACTTAACATTGCTTGAAAAGAGTAATATTAGCCCAGCGCTTGGCAAAAACACTCTTCTTTTCATCGGTATTGCCTGCATTATAACAATAGTTTTGACATTTGCTTTCTTGATTGTAAGATATGGGCATTTAGGACTTCTTGGTAGCTTATCACTTGTATTCTACCTTGTACTCTTTGCTTTCTTTATGCAAGCAATTCCATTTATTCTCTTAAACCTTTCTGCTGTGTTTGGATGTATTTTTGCATTTTTGCTTGCCACAGTTGCAAATACAATTATCTTTGAAAAAATTAGAGAAGAGTATGCTATAGGCAAGAAAATACATCTTTCATTTAAAGGTGGACTTAAAAAATCACTTTGGCCAATACTTGACAGTCATATAGTTGTTATTTTGGCTAGTGCATTAATTTGGATATTTGCACCATCTGCCTTAAAAGGCTTTGCAATCTGCTTAATGCTTGGTGCAATTGTATCAATTTTTGTATCTCTTGTTATCACTAGATATCTATTAAATATTTACCTTCCATTAAATAGCACAAAAGCTAAAAAACTTCACCTTTATAGAGATAAAAATGTAAAGGAGATAGCAACTGAAGAGGTTGTTATAGAAGAAGGAAACTCAGATGGAGTGGTTACCGATACTGCAAATGGAGGTAACAATAATGAATAAAATGAAAGCATTAAATCAAAAGATTGTATCTTCAAAATTCAATATTACTAAAAATTTTCTCTACTTTTTGATTGTACCAGCTGTACTTCTAATTGTTGGCATCATATTGCTATCAACTGTTGGTTTTAATTTAGGCACGGACTTTACCGGCAAAAGCACTTTTAAAATTTATGTAAATAGTGACAATAGCTTTGGAGAAGAGATAGCAGTATATGACCTATCAAATTCAGATGACTACAATGAAGTTTACGATAAAATCGAGCTTGTTATCAAAGATAATGACCTAAAAATAGACAGCTATAGAACCTCAACTATGAATATACTTGACTATAAGGTTGACCTTGGTCAAGCAGTAGAGGTTAGCTATCAAAATATATCAGATGATGAAAGTGAAATCGCATTGTTAAATAACAAGGTTAGAAGTGACCTTATAACAGCATTTGGTTATGACGATTATGCGAGTGCCGTTTCTACAATAGACGTTTCACCAGCAAAGCCATCATTTAACTGGGCAATTGGAATTGTGGCTAGCATTGTTTTTGCATATGTAGTAGTTGCTATATATATGGCATTTAGATATAATCCTAGCATATTTGTTGTAGGACTTCTTCAAATTGTAGTAGACCTTATTTTAACAATATCGCTTGTTCTTATTACAAGACTTACTGTAAACCTTTCGTTTGGAATAGTACTTCTTACAACATTTATAATGTCGATATTTAACCTTTTCTACTACTATTCAAAAACGAAGTCAAATTTGGCATCAGGAAGATTTGAAAGAGCAAAAAACAGCGAGATTGCAAATGCAACGACTAAAGAACTTACCTTTAATAAGAGTTTAATCTATATTGCATTACTGCTTGTATCAATTCTTTTCTCAGCATTGGCAGTTGATGGGGTGAGAAATGTTGCTCTTGGCATTATGATTTGCTTAATTGTAACTTACTTTACATCTCAAACTCTTTTGCCAAGTTTTTGGTCAGTTGTTTTTAAAAAGAAGAATGCTAAAAAGGTAGTAAAATCAAAAGATAGCAAAAAAATTCCTAATTAATTTAGGAATTTTTATTTTGATGACGTTTATTTGTTGACATATCTAGGTGTTTATGATATAATTACAAAGTCATTGGACAAATATGCACCTATAATATATTCTGTTGCAGTTGCCAAAAACTTGCTGTATAAACAAACGATACCAAATACAGCTTAAAAGACTTATGTCTGTGGTCGCAATTAGGAGCTAGAAAATTATAGGGAAGGACAAAAACAAAGGAGGATTAAAAAATGTCAGTTATTTCAATGAAACAACTTCTAGAGGCAGGCGTACATTTTGGTCACCAGACTAGAAAATGGAACCCTAAGATGAAAAAATACATTTTTACTGCAAGAAATGATATTCATATCATCAATCTAGAACAAACATCTGAGCAAATAGACAAGGCGTACCAATTTGTACGTGATGTTGTTGCTACAGGTAAAAACGTTCTTTTTGTAGGAACAAAAAAACAAGCTCAAGACGCTGTAAAAGAGGAAGCAGAAAGATGTGGAATGTTCTACATCAACACTCGTTGGCTTGGTGGATGCCTCACCAATTTTAAGACAATTAAGTCAAGAATTGAGAGGCTTAACAAACTCAATCAAATGGAAAAAGTTGGTGAGTTTGACTTACTTCCTAAGAAAGAGGTTACTCTTTTAAAGGCTGAAAGAGATAAACTTGAGAAAAACCTTGGCGGAATTAAGGAAATGAGAGAACTTCCTGGGGTAGTTTTCCTTGTAGACCCAAATGTAGAACATATTTGCGTTAATGAGTGCAAACTTTTAAATATTCCTATGGTTGCTCTTGTTGATACTAATGGTAATCCTGACCATATTGAGTATGTAATACCAGGAAATGACGATGCTATACGTTCGGTTAAATTGATTGCATCAGCTATTGCAGACGCTGTAATTGAGGCTAAAGAAGGGGTATCTCTCAAGAAAGATGACGTGCAAGACGAAGATATAGATTTAGAGAAAGTGCTTGCTGAAACTAAACCTAACCTTGAAATTGCTGAAGCTGGAGAGGAAAACCGTTCTAAGAAACCTTCAAAGAAAAAGCCAGCAAAGAAAAAGGTAGAACCTAAGAAAGAAAAGAAAGAGGAAGTTACTACTCAAACTACAGCTTCTGAAGAACAAAAAGAAGATAAAGGAGAATAATTATGAATTTTACAGCTAAAGACGTTGCAGATCTTAGAGCAAAAACCAATGCAGGTATGATGGACTGCAAAAAAGCACTTATTGAAAGTGATGGCGATTTTGAAAAAGCTATTGTATGGCTTAGAGAGAAAGGAATTGCCGCTGCAGCAAAGAAACAATCAAGAATAGCATCTGAAGGTATCGTTTCTGCCTATATTCATATGGGCGGAAAGATTGGTGTTCTTGTAGAAATCAACTGCGAAACAGACTTCGTTGCAAAAACAGAAGCCTTCCAACAAATCGGACACGATATAGCACTTCAAATAGCTGCTGCTTCTCCAAAATATGTTAAGATTGAAGAAGTTCCTGCAGAAGAGCTTGAGAAAGAGAAAGAAATTCTTAGAAATCAAGCTTTAAATGAAGGCAAGCCTGCTCAAATCATTGAAAAGATGGTTGAAGGAAGGGTTAAGAAGTTCTATCAAGATGTTTGTCTTATGGAACAAGCTTTCGTTAAAGACCCAAATATGACAGTAGCTCAATACATCAACGAAAAGACGCTTCAAATTGGAGAAAAAATCTCTATTAGAAGATTTGCTAGATATGAAATGGGTGAAGGTCTTGAAAAACGTAATGACAACTTAGCAGATGAAGTTCAAAAACAAATCGAAGGAAAGTAAAAAAGGTGTGGAT
>CAMLSW010000007.1 GCA_946484195.1 uncultured Clostridia bacterium | reverse complement strand
TCAGCCTCACTCAAATACAACTAAAGTTGTGCTTGGTTCGGCTTCCGATAATATAATTTTATTATTTTTACTATATATTTATAAACAAACACCCCATAATTTTAACATTTGGGGTGATTTTTGTTTTAAACTTTATTTAAAATTGTTTAAACATTACTTTATAGTGCGAAATTAAAACTTTTATCCATTAATTTTGAGAATTTCTCCCAAAATATTTGGTTTGAAGAAGTTGGAGATATTCGCCGTTTATGTCATTTGTCTCAAGCTCTGGTAACACCTCTATGCCGTGTTTACCACCCTTGACCGCCTCAATGACTACAAGCACAACCCTGCCTTTACCATTCTGCGTGAAGAACATACGCTTAGGCTCCAAATTATTTTCCATCAGCATATAAATTAGCTCTGCCGTGCGCGTTGCTGTGTACACCACAAAAAACTTACCACCAAACTTAAGCATACCAAAAGCGGTTTTGCATAGGTCTTTTAATGGTAGACTATCATCGTGCCTTGAATTGTTTATAATAGCATTTTTATTTAAAGCACTATCTTTGCGCAGGTATGGTGGGTTAGAAAAGACAACGTCAATAGATTCTGCCTTTAAATATTGCCTATAATTTCGTACATCATCGCTTATAACTGAGATTTTTTCTTGAAGGTCATTAAACAGCACATTTTTCTCAGCAAGGCGTGCCATCTCGCTTTGATACTCAAAGGCGTAAATCTTGTCAAATTCAGTCTTGGCAGAAAGCAAAACCGAGATGACGCCACATCCAGCGCCAATCTCCACGCACACATCACTTTTCTTCAGCTTGATAAAATTTGCAAGCACTACAGAATCAGAAGTAAATGTATAATAGTTTTTATTTTGAATAATTTTAAGTCCGTGGCACTCCAAATCTTCTACTCGCTCATCCTTTGATAATGTAACTTTCATACTCCCTCACATTTTTCTAATTATAAAAATTCATAAAAACAATAAATTTTAATATTTTTTTAGTAATTTTTACACTTTTTATTGATATTTTCTTGAAATTTTCGTTATTTTTTATCTTTAACCTCAAGTTCAGAAACGTTATACTCTTTAATTTCACTTGAGTCCTCATCTTCAAACTTGACAGTTACTATTTGTTTTAATAGGTCGTTATACATAACCTTCCCCTCGCCATCAGGAGTTTTTACAATACTATTCACCTTTGGCATAATTTTTAAAACTTCGGTATAATATTTATTTTCATAGGCAAGACAGCAAAGCATCTTTCCGCAAATACCGTTTATACTGTTTGGATTGAGGCTTAACCCTTGATTTTTTGCCATCTTGATTGAAATGTGGTCATCTATTCCAAAACCTTTATGGCAACAGCACTCAAGTCCGCAAGGTCCATATCCTCCCAAAATACGCGCGGTGTCTCGTGGACCTATCTGACGAAGTTCAATCCTCGTTTTAAAATGCTCAGCAAGTTTTTTTACAAGGTCACGAAAATCAACCCTATTTTCTGCGGTAAAGTTTATTGTAAGTCTTGAAAAATTATAGTTACACTCGACGGAGATAACCTTCATCTCAAGTCCTTCCTCATCTATCAACTTTTTAGCCTCAGGAAAAAGTTTTTCAGCCTTTTGGTAATTGTTTTTTGCCTCATCAAGTTCTTTTTGCTCTGCGATTTTTACAACATTCTTAAGGGGCTCTACAAGGCTATCAATGCTAACCATATGACGGTCTGAGACAACTTTAACTAAATCTCTTCCCTTTTCTGTTTCAACTATTACATAGTCACCTTTTTTTATGTCCAGTCCATTCGGTGAGAAAGAATAACTATGACTTCCCCCGTGAAATTTTGCATCTATTACTTCTACTTGCATATAAATTTAACCTCCAAAATATTGAGTAATAAGTTTTCTATAATAAGTGTTAGATTGACATTATATGTCTGCTCTTTTACAGCTTTATTTAATAGCTCCTGTATTTGACAAATGGCTTTTACTGAATAATTACCTTCGACGTTCTTTAATTTTTCTGCAAAGCCCTTTAGCCTGCACTCTCTTCCTGCCTTGATGGCAAGCATATCTTCAAGAGCAAGAGATATTATTTCAATTATAAGCTCAAAATGCTCCTTATAGTCAATAAGTTTCTTGCTGTAAAGTAAGACCTCTTTTGACGAAGTCAAATCGGTAATAACTGAAATGGCACTTGTAAAAAGCTCTTGCAGATTTTTCATCTTTAAAAGCTCTTCTGCCCTGCCTAAATACCCATAACTAAGCACAGAAATAAGCTCACTATTTGCGCTACCTAATAGATAGCCACGCAAAGTATCTTCGTCTAGTTTTGCAAGTTCATACTTATTGCACCTAGACCTAATTGTCGGCAACACCTGATTGACATTTGAGCAAGTTAAAATCATATAGACATTCTTAGGTGGCTCTTCAAGAATTTTTAAAAGCTTATTTTGCGCGCTCTCTGTCGAGCTATCAAAGTCCTTTATAATAAAAATCTTCTTGTCCGCTTGAACTGGCAAGGCATAGCTTTCAAGCACTATCTCTTCGCTGTCGGCGACAAGCAGTCTGTCTTTTTGCGGATAGGTCTTTACATCTGGATGCGAGGCAAGCATAACTCTTTGGTAGTTCTCATTTTTTTCATCCTCGCCACCATTTAAAAGTAGCATCGCCAGCAATTTTGCAACGCTGTTTGCATAAAGGCTATCCTTTGAAATTAGCATTGTAGCCTTAGCAAGCGTGCCTGCCTTGACTTCACGTTTCAAAAGATTATAGTCATTGGTATTTGCAATAATGTCAAGCATTTCCATAATTATTATTTTACCACAAATAAAGGCAAAAAGCAATTAAATAAACTGCCAATAGTTTATAGCAAACAAAAATTAATATAAAATCACAAAAAAACAATATTTTTATTGACAAGAATTAAAAAAAGTTTTATAATACCACAAAAGCGTTGATTGAGAAAAGTACCTTGCTCCCTTGATTAAAGAGAGGTAAACCGTGGCTGAAATTTTACCATCAATAGCAAGTGAAAGAACACTCAGGAGCTGTTTTTGCGAACATTAATATTTGTGATGATTTTTTATTTAATCCTCATTAAATATTAACAAAGTAGTGAAAACCGGGCTAGCCCGTCATAGCGTCTTAGAGAGGCAGTTATACTGCAAGTTAGGTGGCACCGCGAGTCATTCGTCCTAACACAAACGGCAAAAAGTCTTGTGTTGGGAGCGAATGACTTTTTTGCTTTTGTAAGGAGGTAAAAAATGGAAAATTATGTTAGAAGTGACCTAGCCTCTGCTCAAGGCAAGGTTGAAGTTTGGGCTTGGATTGAGAAGGTCCGTGACCAAAAAAGTATGCAATTTGTAATTTTGAGAGATAGAAGTGGCAATCTTCAGATGACGATTGAGAAGGCAAGCAAGCCTGAGATTGCTGAGGTTGTATCTCATTTTACTCAAGACTATTATGTTAAGGTTAGAGGCGAGGTTGTGCCAAACGAGTATGTAAAACTTGGCAAAAAGGAGCTTATTCCAGACAGCCTTGAAGTGCTTTCAAAGGCAGATATCAGCCCTATAGACAGCGAAAGCTCTATTGATCAGCGTCTTGATTACCGCTGGATTGACCTTCGTGACCCTAAAAAACGCCTTATATTTGAGGCTCAAACAGCACTTACGCAAGGTATGAGAAATTATTGCATAGAGCACGGCTTTATTGAAGTACACTGCCCAACCACAATTAAGAATGAAAGCGAGTCTGGAAGTGGCGTATTCGAGGTTAAATATTTCGATAAAAAGGCATATCTAATTCAAAGCCCACAATTTTATAAACAAATGGCGATTGCTGCAGGTTTTGAAAAGGTGTTTATTGCAACTCCTATTTATAGAGCTGAAAAATCTTTCACAAGAAAGCACGCAACTGAGTTCTCAGGCTTTGACCTTGAATTTGCAAATGTATCATCTGTTGAAGATGTTATGAAGGTTGAGGAAGAGCTTTTGCAGGCTGGACTTAAAGAAGTAAATGAAAAATATGGGCAAAAGATTAAAGAGCTTCTTGGCGTTGACATCATCGTGCCATCACTTCCTTTCCCACGTGTCACAATGAAAGAGGTTTATAAAATTCTTGAAGAAGAGTGCGACTACCCTCTTGATGAAGGCGCTGACCTTGACACTGAGGCTGAAAACTTACTTTCTGCTTATATGATGAAGAAAAATAATCACCAATTCTTCTTTGTAAAAGATTATCCATCAGACGTTAGACCTTTCTATTCAATGCACAAAGATGATGAGCCTGGATATAGCGAAACTTATGACCTATATTATAAGGATATAGAAATCACAAGTGGAGCTATGAGAGAACACCGCCCTGATGTGCTTGCAAAGCAGATAGCTGAAAAGGGCATCGACCCTAAGACTATGGAAGAAAACTATATCAATTTCTTCAAATATGGTTGTCCTCCTCACGGCGGTTTTGGTCTTGGTCTTGACAGACTTACTATGCTTATGCTTGATATTCCAACTATCAAAGAGGCTATGTTTGTGTTCCGCGGACCTGACAGATTGAACCCATAATATTTGATTTCATATCTAAAATTTTTATAAAATTGTATAAAAAAGCAGAAAAAACATTAAAAAATCATAAAAAAACTATAAATTCAGTACAAAACAGCAAATTTTATAGGCAAAGGAGATAAAATGAGCAAAACAAAAATATCTATTGAAGAGGTTAAAAGGCTGGCAGGACTATCTGCGCTTGAATTTAGCGAAGAAGAACTTTCGGCATTTATACCTGAATTTGAGGCAATGCTTGAGCTTGTTGATGAAGTTAAAAATTGCGACACGGGAGAGGCACAACTTAACTACACCACCCACCTTTTAAGCGAATGCCGTGAGGATGAGGCTAAAGAAAGTTTCCCTCAAGAAGAAATTTTATTAAATAGTCCAAAAACTAAGAAAGGCTCCTTCTGCGTGCCTAAGATGTTAGACTAAGGAGGTTCAAAGATGGATATTGGAAAATTATCACTTATTGAACTTGCCAAAGCGATAAGTGAGCAAAAACTAACTTCATATGAAGTAACTAAATATTATATAGAAAGATGCCAAGAAAAAAGCGACCTCAATGCACTTCTTGAAATCTTTGACGACAGCCTTGATAGAGCAAGTGAAATGGATGAAAAAATCAAGGGCGGATTTAAAGGAAAGCTTGCCGGCGTGCCTGTAATAATTAAGGACAACATCTTATATAAGGGCAAAAAAGCTAGCTGCAGTTCAAGATTTCTTGAAAATTATGTAGCGCAGTACAACTCAACTGTTGTGCAAAAGATGCTTGATGAAGGCGCAATCATTATAGCAAGAGCCAATATGGATGAATTTGCTATGGGCTCATCTACAGAAAACTCAGCCTATGGCGTAACAAAAAATGCTCTTGATCCATCACGTGTGCCTGGCGGTTCAAGTGGTGGCAGTGCTTGCGCAGTAGCAGCAGGACTTGCACCTGTTGCACTTGGTACTGATACGGGCGGGTCAATAAGACAGCCTTGTTCGTATAACGGCGTTGTAGGCATTAAACCAACCTATGGGCGGGTATCAAGATATGGCGTTGTGGCATTTGCAAGCTCCATTGAGCAAGTAGGCCCTATCACAAAGAATGTAAAAGATAACGCATATATGCTTTCAGTGCTTGCTGGTGGCAGTATACACGATGACACGTCGCTTAAGGTTGAAGTGCCTGACTACCTTTCTTACATTAAAGGTGATATTAAAGGGCTTAAAGTTGGCGTACTTAAAGAAATTGAAGAGGCTGTAAAAGGTCTTGAAGTTGAAAAGAGTTATAAAGAGGCAGTTAAGTTTTTAAAGGATAACGGCGCTGAAATTGTTGAGGTTTCTATACCTGACTTTAAACTCACACTGCCTTGCTACTACATCATAGCACCAGCAGAGGCAACAAGCAATCTTGGCAGATTTGACGGCGTTAAATACTCAAGAAGAAGCGCTGAGGCAAAAGATGTTGATGAAATATATGTAAAAAGCCGTTCTGAAGGCTTTGGGAAAGAGGTTAAGCGCAGAATTATGCTTGGAAACTTCGTGTTAAGCTCAGGCTACTTTGACGCTTACTACAACAAAGCTAAAAAATTGCAACAAAAACTTATCGCTGAAAGTAAAAAAGCTTTTGAAAATTGTGATGTTTTAGTACTTCCAACAACTGCTGGCGAGGCATTTAAGATTGGAGCTAAAGGTGGCGACCCTGTCGAAATGTACAAAGAGGACCTGTTTACTATTATGGCAAACATTCTTGGCACTCCCGCTCTTTCTCTTCCTTTTGGAAAAGGTGAAAGCGGACTACCACTTGGGCTTCAGATTGTAGCTGACAGGCTAAATGAAGGCTTAATATATAATGTTGCAGACTTTATAGAAAACAATGGAGGCGATTATGCAAGAGTATGACATTGTAATTGGACTTGAAGTCCATAGCGAACTTAAAACAAATTCTAAGGTGTTTTGCTCCTGCAAAAATCAGTTTGGGCAGGCACCTAACACCAATTGTTGCCCTGTTTGCGTAGGTCTTCCTGGGGCTCTTCCTGTGCTTAATAAAAAAGCTGTCGAGCTTGTAATAAAGGCTGGGCTTACGATGGGCTGTCAAATAAATGACCTTGCAGTATTTGAGCGAAAAAATTATTTCTACCCAGACCTTGCAAAAGCTTATCAAATAAGTCAGCTTGTAAGACCAATATGCCTTGGTGGACAAATTGAGCTTGAAGATAAGGTGGTTAGACTTAACCGCATACACCTTGAGGAGGACGCAGGTAAACTAGTACACTGCTCTGCCGCAATTGGAACGCTTATCGACTACAATCGTGGTGGCGTTCCACTTATGGAGCTTGTAACTGAGCCAGACATCTCAAGCGCAGATGAGGCTGTTGAATTTTTAACAAGGCTCCGCCAACGTTTAATCTATGCTGGCGTTGCAGAATGTAAGATGGAACAAGGCGGATTGCGTTGTGACGTAAACGTGTCTGTCAAGAAAAAAGGCTCTAAAGAACTTGGACAGCGTACCGAGATGAAAAACCTCAACTCATTCAAGAGTGTTTATCGCGCTATTAACTATGAGGCAAATAGACAGATTGAAATTCTTGAAAATGGTGGCACAGTAGTGCAAGAAACTAGAAAATGGGATGACAACCACTCAAGAAGTGTGTCGATGCGTAAGAAAGAGACTTCTTCTGACTACCGCTACTTCCCTGACCCAGATATGCTCGCCGTAGAAATCCCAAGAGAAGATGTTGAAAGAATTAGAAAAACTCTACCACTTATGCCAGACCAGCTTAGAAAGAGATATGTTGAAGAATATGGCTTAAGTGACTATGAAAGTGAAATTTTGACACGCGAAAAAGCACTCTCCGATTACTTTAATGAAGTATTATCTTTCTACAACAATCCAAAAGAGGTGACAAACTGGATACTTACTGAGATTTTGAATAAGGTAAAAGATTTGAGCGAAGAGATTGCAATCTCACCAAGCGACCTTGCAAAACTATTAAAGCTTGTAGAAGATAAAAAGGTTACCAGAACAAACGCAAAAGAGATGCTCGCGCGCATTATGGAAAATGGTGAAAAACTGGAAGCTCTTGAAAAAGAATATGCTGGTAGCGTAGATGGAGATGCATTAAGAGCGCTTGTTGAAACTATTGTAAAAAATAATCCTAATGCAGTTGAAGATTATCGCACGTCTGACACTCCTGAAAAGGTGTTCCGCTGGTTTACCGGTCAAGTAATGAAAGAGACACGCGGTAAGGCTAACGCAGTAAAAGCCGAAGAGTTTATTAGAGAATTATTAAAATAATTTACTTTTTATAAAAAAATAATAAAATTTTAATATTTTTTACTTATTTTTTAGAAATAATTTGTAAAATAATAAAAAAAACACGATTTTTAAGTTGTACCAAAAATCAAGATACAATGCGAATTATCGTGTTTTTTAGTAAATTTAATTTTTAAATTATTTTATTATTTTAGAATAAATTTTTAATAGATTTTTTAATTAGTTTTTAATAAATTAAAATCAACAATTTTGGTATTTATTTTTATCTTTAAATTTATCACTCGATTATTATTTATATAATTTTAAAAATATTTTAATTATTAAACCAATTTTTTCTTGATTATTTTTGAATTTTTATTAAATTCAATATTAATCTATCTTTTCTATCTTTTTATCCAAATTTTTAAGGCTTGGAACAATAATCTCAATGCCCTGCTTGATTACCTCAAAGTCAAAACTCCCAGCGCCGATTTTTTCACCGTCAAGGTTGATAACAGTATCGTCTGTTGTGTCAATATGGAATTTATCAAGTTCAAGCACCTTCATACTTCTATTGTCCTTATATCTCAGCCCTCTTAAGAAAAACATTGCAACCGAACAAATGGAGGTAAAATTGACCTTATCTTTTTTAGACTTGATTAGCACTACGTCAACAAGCCCATCATTGAGTCTTGCCCTGCGATTTATCATAAAGCCAGCAACACTTCTTGAATTTAAAATAAGCATAATTGCATATTTGCCTTCAAGCGTTCCGCTATCATATGTCAATTTTAGTTTAACCGCTTGTGTGGTAAAAATTTTCTTAGCGCCGTGAAGAGCATAGGCAATCTTGCCCATCCTTTTCTTTTGCTGTTGATTTGTCGCATAGCTTGTTTCGGTAAAAAGCCCGCTGCAGCATACATATATACCATATCTATCATTCATCTTAAAAACATCGTGTGCAAAAACCTGTCCATTTAGTATATTCTTGACCGCCTTCTTTATATCACGAGGAATTCCAAGAGAATGTGCAACATCATTGACTGTGCCTGTTGGAATATATCCAATTATAGGCTTTCTTGATAGTCTCATACAAGAGTTAACCACTTCATTTAAGGTGCCATCCCCACCAGAAACTACAAGTAGGTCTATCCCCTCGCCCTTTTCTAAAATCATATCGCCGATATGCCCAGGATACTGAGACTGACAAACTTCTACCTGATATTTCTCTTCAAGCATCTTTACAATTTCTTTTTCTTTTTTTACAATCTTGCCTTTTCCGCTGAGCGGATTATATGCAAACAAACACTTTCCCATATATATAAGATATACAATAAATTTGAAAATAAGTCAACTAAGAGGATAAAATTAAAAAAATATTGTGACTTTTGGATAAAAAATATATAAAAAAGTCAAAATAATTTTACAAAAAGACTTAAAACTGCTATATTCAATATATGAAAATTAAATCTTTAAACAAACAAAGTATATTGAAATTTTCCTGCCAAATACTTGTTATGATTGTGGCAGGAATAATTGGTGGCTCTGCTTTTAAAACATTCTTTGAAAGTGTTGGGATAATACCTACTGGAGTTTCGGGGCTTTCCTTAATTATCCATAATCTTTTTGCGCGCGGGAATATCAATATACCAACTT
Source organism: uncultured Clostridia bacterium (assembly GCA_946484195.1). Classification (GTDB taxonomy): domain Bacteria; phylum Bacillota; class Clostridia; order Christensenellales; family UBA1242; genus Caccovivens. The sequence goes on along the minus strand of CAMLSW010000007.1, from coordinate 28,711 downwards.
CTGTCATCTATCTTGTTATTAACTCAGCAATCTTTTTGACCGCCCTTAAAGTGTTTGGATGGAGATTTTTGTTGTTGTCTGGCATAGGCATCGGCTCCTATACTCTTGCAATGCAATTTGGTGACCTAAACTCTTTAATAAACAAAACTAGCGAAAGCACATCAGATTTACTATTACTCTACTCAATTGTCGGCGGTATGATTATGGGATTGATGATTGGACTTGCTTTAAGATATGGCGGTTCTACTGGTGGAAGTGATATTGCAGGGGCACTTCTTAACAAATTCTTCCCAAAGATAAAAACAGGATATTTCCTTCTTGGAATAAATGCAATCGTCATCATTCTAAGTGTTGCCACAACCGGAAGTTTTGTTATCGGTTTATACGCACTTGTATCTACTATCATCAGCTCTATGGCAACAAACCTCGTCCTCGACGATTCTAAGCGCGTAGTAGCCTTCTATATAATCTGCGACAAACCTGAGGCAATAGCCGAGGCCATACTTGATAAATTCCATCGAGGTGTAACTAAACTTGACGTACAAGGAATGTTCTCGCAAAAAGAAAAGACTATGCTCCTATCTCTTGTGCCAAAAGGACAGGCGCACGAGATGAAAAAACTTGTAAATGAAATTGACTATAACGCCTTTGTCTTTTCATCGACTGTTACAGAAACCTTAGGCGATGGCAACTTTATGAAAGAGGCATCAATATTTAAAAATAAAGTTTTAGAAGCAAAAGAAACTTTAAAATCAAACAAATTACTTTCTCGAAAAATAAAAGCAAAGAAAATATTAAAAAAGAAATATAAATTAAAATAAAAAATTTTAAATAAAGAAAAAAATAAGAAGTTTTAATTAACAACAATTAAAACTGCTTTTTATATAATAACAAATGTTAATTATTTTTTTTAAATTTAATTAAAAATTAGTTTTTTAATTAATTTTTCTAATTTTTAATGTTTTTCTTTAATTTTTTATTATTATGATTTTATCAAATATTATCTTTAGCAATATAATTTTCTTACTATAAAATTAACAAGTTTTGTTGATAAAATTCTTGGTAAAAATACAGCGCATTTATAAAAAAATCCTACAGTCTTTCGTAGTGGTGGGTGTTTTTTCTTTAAAACCTTGACTACCACCTTGCCTACTGAATCAGGACTCTTGCCCTTTATCTCATCCTTTTCAACCTTTTTAATAGATTTTTCAATGCTTGCTTTTTGCTTTTCGTTTTGAGTATCATTATCTATAATTCTTGAAGTTGTAAAATTTGTATGAGTATCTCCTGGCAATATAGAGGTGACTTTTATTTTGTATGATCTCACCTCATTTGCAAGCGCTTTTGAAAAGATTTCAACGCCCGCTTTAGTTGCGCTGTATGTCGCTTGCACTGGAAGTGGTATTACTCCACCAACCGAAGATATATTGATTATATTACCTCCGCCCGACTGCTTTAAATACTTTATCGCCCTTCCGCTGAGTGCAATGACCGCTGAAAGATTGGTGCTAATAAGAGAATATATATTCTCGGCTTTTGTGTTTTCAATCGCGCCAGCAATGCCAAACCCAGCGTTGTTTATAAAGATGTCGATGCGCCCTTCCTTTTCAAATATCTGAGATAAAATACCATCAACTTTATCTGTATCATTGACATCACAGGCAAAAGCCTCTTTAATTTCAGAATGCTCCTTTACTGTTCGTGATATATCATACACAACCACACCTTCATTAAAAAGTCTTTTCGCAATGGCATAACCTATTCCACTGCTTGCACCTGTTATCACTACAACTTTATCTTTAATCTTCATAATTTCCTCGTCTATAAATAAAATAACATCTTTATTTTAACACATAAAGATGTTATTGGCAAATAAACTAAGATAATTTAGTGCTTTATTTAATAACTCTTGTACAAGCCACAGCAAGAGCGCCACTGCCGATGTGGCAAGCAACACTGAGTGACAATGGATTTACATATGTCAAATTTAGGTCCGGGATTTCTTTCCTAATTTGCATAGCAAAATCTTCAGCTTTTTCTCTACAGTTTGCGTATGCAACCATTAAATCAATTTCGCCTTTTTCTCTCAAATCGCTAAATCTATCTTTTAAATCTTTTTTGATAGCTTCAATCATCTTAATTCTTGCAACTTTATCGTTTAGCACCTTTGCGTAGCTATCAAGTTTACCTCCTTGAATTTGAAGCACAGGTTTTATTTTTAACAGTGTACCTATAGCGGCAGCTGTTGGGGTTATTCTTCCCCCCTTTTTCAAATACTTTAAAGTGTCTACCATAATATAAATACTGCTATCAAGTGAAGTCTCTTCTAATATTTTCTTTATTTCATCAGCGCTCTTGCCCTGTTTTGCTAAAGTTAATGCGTCAACACACGATTGTTTTAAAGTAATAGAAATACGTTTATTATCAACTACAACAACCTTGCCATCGTAATCTTTAGCAAAGTTTTGGGCTGTTTCACACGACATACTTAGCGCGCTAGACATAGGAATATGAACTATATAATCATACTCCTTGAGCAGTTTTTCCCATAAATCCGTAATATAGCCAATTGATGGCTGAGAAGTTGAGATTTCAGCATCCTCAGTAAGTTTTTGATAAAACTGCTCTTGGGTTAAACTGATGTCCTCAAAATACTCCTCTCCATCTATCATAAAAGGCATTGGCACAACATAGACATCCTTCATCTCTTTTGCCTCTGCCTGAGTTATCCCTGCATTACTATCTGTTACTACTGCTATTTTGCTCATAAAAAACTCCTTTTTAGTCAATTAATGTTATCCGCATTGTATTTTAACATATTTAATTAATATTTACAAAATGATTATCGCATTTTATACATAAATGATACTAAATAAGCCTTTTTGTCTTATAGAATAGAAAATGGTGCCACTTTTAACTTTTTTGAAAAACATTTTTAATTTATTATGAGAAATTGTCAAAAATTATTATACTAGTATAAAAGGATTAAAAATGAAGAAATATAAAGTCGGTATTTTTATTGACGCTTTCTATCCTATGATTGACGGCGTGATTTCTGTGGTTGACAATTTGGCTAAACATTTAAGTGATAAGCTTGACATAACAATCTTTACAATCAAGCCCTCTGGGAATAAAGAGGATACAACCGTTCATCCATATAAGGTTGTAAGATGTAAGTCTAAGTCCGTTATTTACCTTGACTACGACCTTGCCACACCTAAACTTGATAGAGCCTTTAGAAAAACTCTAAAAGAGAGTAATCTAGACTTAATTTACTACCACTCACCTTTCACTCTTGCAAGTATTGCAACGAAGTATGCGAAAAAGCATCACATTCCTTGTATTTGTCACTTGCACTCACAGTACAAACGAGATATTCAGCGCGCAACTCACAATAAAATTTTGACAAATATAATTTTAAAAATATTTATGAAGAATTTTAACCGTGCAGACCTTGCAATTGCAGTCAATGAGTTCACCGAAAAATTGTATAAGGAAGAATACAAACTTAAAGTTCCAGTAAAGGTTGTATATAACGCAACATCAATGACGCCTTGCAGTGACACTGCGAAAGCAAGGGATATCGTAAACCAAAGATTTGGCTTAAAGGACGATGAAAAACTATTTTTGTATGTCGGGCGAATTAACAAACTTAAAAATATAGGTTTGATTTTAGACAGTTTGCCACTTATCGAAGAAAAATATCAAAATTTCAAAATGCTATTTGTTGGAGATGGTAAAAACTTTGATTATTTTCAGCAAAAAGCCAGCCATTTAAACCTTGAAAATAAAGTTATCTTTGCTGGAAAAATCTTAGATAATGAACTTTTAACCAAGGTTTACTGCCGAAGCGACCTTTTCCTTTTTCCTTCGCAGTACGACACAGATGGCATAGTAAAAATTGAGGCGGCAAGCCAACATACACCAACGGTTTTTATAGAAAACACGGGCGCCAGCTCTGCTATAACTGACAATGAAAATGGTTTTATTGCCAAGAATAATCCACAAGATTATGCAGATAAAATCTTGCTTGCATTGACAGACGAAGAGCTATATAACAGGGTTTGCGAGAACGCATACAGTACACTCTATCGCACTTGGCAAGAGAGCGCTGATGAAATATATAAGATTATCATAGACACAATTAACGGAGGTAAAAATGAATAAGATAGGATTTGATAATGAGCTTTATATCAAGCTTCAAAGTGAGAAGATACTTGAGAGAATTAAGATGTTTAATGACAAGCTTTATCTCGAGTTTGGCGGAAAACTTTTTGACGATTTGCACGCATCCCGAGTGCTTCCAGGGTTTGACCCGAATATAAAGACTAAGCTTTTAGTCAAATTAAAGGATAAAGCAGAGATAATCTTCTGTATCTCTGCAAACGACATTGAAAAAAATAGGATTAGAGCCGACCTTGGACTCAGCTACGACAACGAATTGCTAAGGATAATTGACAATTTGCGCGCTCTTGGACTTTATGTTTCATCTATTGTTATAACTCTTTACAAAGGACAATCAAGTGCAACCAAATTTGCTCAAAAGCTAGAACAGCGCGGAGAAAAGGTATATTTCCATAGATATACTAAAGGTTACCCAAGCGAAGTTGATGTAATAGTCTCAGATGAAGGCTATGGCGCAAACCCTTACATTGAAACAACAAAACCTCTCGTAATAGTAACTGCTCCAGGTCCATCAAGCGGAAAACTCGCCACTTGTCTTAGCCAGATGTACCACGATTACAAGCGAGGCGTCAAGGCTGGGTATGCAAAATTCGAAACCTTCCCTGTTTGGAATTTACCTTTGAAACACCCTGTCAATATCGCCTACGAGTCTGCAACTGCCGACCTTAAGGATATAAATCAAATAGACCCATTCCACTTTAACGCGTACGGCAAACTTGCTGTGAACTATAACCGAGACATTGAGGTTTACCCTGTACTTAAAAATATACTCAAGAAAATCACAGGGCAAGATGTATATAAATCTCCAACAGATATGGGTGTCAATATGGTTGCGAGTGCGATTATTGATGACGAGGTCGTTCAAGAAAGTGCAAAGAAAGAGATTGTAAGACGCTACTTAAAGGCTGAATGCGACTATAAAAAAGGACAAGCATCGTTTGACACACTTGAGCGCACAAAATATCTTATGGCTGAGGTTGAGCTTACCCCTGACTATCTGCCAGTTGTCAAAGCATCTAAAGAAACCACCAAAAATACCGGTTATCCTTGTGTCGGGCTTGAACTTCCAAATGGTGAAATCGTCTTTGGTAAAAATAAGAAGATTGTCTCTGCAAGTGGCGCGGTTGTGCTTAACGCCCTTCGCTCTCTTGCCAAAATGGGAGACGATTTTGATATAATCTCCGACGATATATTGATGCCTATTGTGAAACTTAAAACCGACTATTTGCATTCAAAATGCGGAGTGCTAACCCTTGATGATATTTTAATTGCACTTGCAATCTCATCACACTCAAACAATAAAGCAAAGAAGGCATTAAAGAAATTGCCAGAGCTTAAAGGTTGCGAGGCGCATTGTACCTATATTCTGTCAAATGCAGAAGAACAATCATTAAAGAAACTTGGCATAAATATCACCTGTGAACCTGTATTTTTAAACGGCAATCTATTTGAAGAATAAAAACCAAATTTAACAAATTCCTTTATTTTTGTTTTAAATTTATAAAAAATAAATAAAACCAATAGTTTTATAACATAAAATCAAAAACCCTTCTAAATTTTCTTAGAAGGGTTTTAATATGTTATTTATTAAATCTGAAAAGTTTTAATGGATAGGGAACAGGCATAGTCGTAGGCTCAAATTTTCCTGCACACATCCAGCACATACCCTTTTCAAAGCTTAATCTACAATTTTTACCGCTATTCATACAGAAGTAAACATTTAACGGCGATTTCGTTAGAGATAAGATTGCTTTAAAAATAATTAAATCTATTGCGGTCATTGATTGATAAATGGTTTTTTTACCGCAACCTGGACAAGTACCAACCGCTCGTATCCCCACGGGTATACCAAGGAGCGAACTCCAACGAGTCGCATTCTTTTTAGCAAGTTTTTCCTCAGCCGCCTTTCCTTTTGGACTGTTATTAGCCTTTAATCCAACTTTAATTTCTTCTGCCTTTTCTTCTACTTGCCTAGACAAATTATTTGATCTAGAATTAAGATCTCCGTCCCATCGATCACTATTTTTATCTTTCGTGAATTCGCTTTCTTGCTCTTTATTCTTATCTGCGATATCCTCTTCTATGGTTTTTTCTCTTGTCTCCTCGCCGAAGCCATCGCCAGTGTCGTCACCATATCCGCTCTCATCATTGTCGGCACCCTTATCGCTTTTGCCACCGCCATTTCCGCCATCATCGCCGCCATCATCGCCATAATCGTCGTATCCATCGTCATCATCGTCATCATCGCCATCATCACCAAAGCCGTTATCTTCGTCGTAGCCGTCATCTTCGTAATCATCATCTGGATCAAAATAATTTTCAAACATAAGCATCTCCTTTGTGTTAATTTGTGCAAAAAGCATATTTGTTTTTATAATTATAGCAAAAACCTAAAATGCCTTTATTTTCATTTATTATTTTACCACAATAATAAAAAAACATCAAATAATTTTGATGTCTTTTAATCTCCTTTAGTCAACCCACAAAACTTTGTTTGAAACGATAAGTGTAATTATATCTACGAGCCATAAGAATGGTATACCAACGATAAGTAAAATCACACCTAAGATTAAGCCAAAGACAGACTCTTTGCTTGCTGACTTAATAATTCTATAAACCACCCAAATTATATCAATCATAGGTAATGCTAAAATTATTTTCACAATAAGTGGAAGATCGTCCATTGCTTTAACAAAACTTGCCATACCCGCCTCCTTTTTTAAAATTATACTACATTTTATGCTATAAGTCAATGTTGTAGACTAATCAAATTTGCTTTGATTTTTAGATTTACGTAATCAAACTTTATACAAACTTTATTATGAACACAAAGATGTTATTTTTAAAAATTCATTTGGGTCTAAACAAGCACCGCCTACTAAAAAACCATCCAATTTTTTAGCGGATAAAAATTGTTTAATATTTTTGCTATCAATAGACCCACCGTACACAACCTTGATACTAATTGAGGCGTTCTCTGAAAAGTCGTCCTTGATAATATGTCTAATCTCTTTAACTGCTCCCTCTATTTCATTCTTGGTTGGAGTTTTCCCACTGCCTATAGCCCAAATAGGCTCGTATGCAATGATAACACGCTCAAGTTCATTTTCATACAAACCTTTTAGAGCGCACTCTATTTGCTCTCTAAGTATCTCAAAGGTTTTTAAAGTATTGCGCTCGGTCAAGCTTTCACCAACGCAAAGAATAACGCCTAAACCATTCTTGAGTGCCACCTTTATTTTTTTATTTATGGTCTTGGTATCCTCTTTAAATTTCTTACGCCTCTCGCTATGGCCTATTATTACATAGTCAACACCGCTATCTTTAAGCATTGCACCACTAATTTCGCCTGTGTTCTTGCCTTGCTCCTCATCGCTTAAGTTCTGAGCGCCAAGTCTGACATTTTTATCCCTGCAAAGTAATGCGCCAATCCCTAAGGACGTGTAAGGTAGGCAGAGCGTGAGGTCAATCTTACTGCCGTCAAAGCGTGACAGAAATGCCATCAAGTAATCTTTTGTTTCGCTTGGTGTTAAGTTCATTTTAAAATTTGCTATAAGCGTTCTCATCTTATCTTCTCCTGAATAACCTCAACGGCTGGCAAGGTGCCCTCCTCAAGAAACTTTAGTGTTGCGCCGCCACCTGTTGAGATATAATTGATTTTCTTTGCAAGATTGAAAAGGTTTACTGTTGCAACTGTGTCGCCACCGCCTACAGAAGTGTGAGCTTTTGAGGAAGCTATAGCTTCTGCAATAGCGCGGGTGCCATTTCTAAATAGAGAGTTTTCAAACATACCCATAGGGCCGTTCCAGAAAATTTCTTTGGCATTTGCAATTTCATCAGTATAGAGCTTGATTGTTCTAGGCCCTATATCATAGCCAACCATATTTACAGACATTCTTGTCACGATATAAACTTTTGGATTTCTTCCGCGTGTGCATATATGGTCTACTGGAAGTAGTATCTTCTTGCCAAGTTCGCTCGCCTTTGCCATAATATTGTTTGCAATGTCAAGACAATCATCTTGAACAAGCGATGCACCAACCTCAATGCCCTTAGCCTTAAGGAAGGTATACGCCATAGCGCCACCTATGATAAGTGTGTCCGCCTTTTCGATGAACTTTTCAAGAATTTTTATCTTAGAGTCAATCTTAGACCCGCCAAGCACTGCAACAAATGGTCGTTTTGGATTTTCAAGTATCTCTGTCAAATTGGTGATTTCCTTTTCCATCAAAAAGCCGATGGCGTTTGGAAGAAGTCTTGCAAGGGCATAGTTGCTTGCGTGCTTACGATGCGCAACGCCGAAGGCATCGTCGACAAAGATATCGCCGTATGAGGCAAGCTCGCGTGCAAACTTCATATCACAAGCCTCTTCTTGCTTGTAAAACCTAACATTTTCAAGCAGAAGTACATCGCCTTCTCTCAAAATCTTAATTCTCTCTTTAACTTCATCGCCAATCACAGTGTTGCAAAAAGATACGTTGCAAGGCAAGGATTTAGAAAGATATAAAGATATCGGCCACAAACTCTTTCTTACATCATAGCCATCAGGTCTGCCAAGATGCGACAAAATCACAACTTTTGCCTTTTGTCCTATCAGATATTTGATAGTTGGAAGCTCGTTTTTAATTCTTGTTGCGTCTAATATCTTACCGCCATCGTCCATAGGAACATTGAAGTCCACCCTAAGCAGCACTACTTTGCCTTTTAAATTTACAAGGTCTTTTATAGTTCTTTTCATATTCTCTCCTTTTCAAACTTTGCAATCTTCTATAATTATTTTACAACTTTTTTTATTTAAAACAAAATCATTTATTGAATATCTTTTCCAAAAGTTCTAGACTATTGTCGATTGACGGACTTGTTGCAAGCTGTAGTCGTATTGCGCTTGCCTTTTCAACACCAGATACATACCATAGAAGGTGCTTTCGCATATATAGTGTAAGCCAAGACTCGTCATAATATTTTCGTAGCACCTCGATATGCCTCTTTATCACATCAAAAATATTGCCCTCAAACTTTTTGCCTTTAAGCTCGTCAAATATCCACGGTTTGCCTTGTGCACCTCTGCCTATCATAACGCCGTCAACCTTGGTCTCAAGCATTCTTCGATAGCTCTCATTATCAACAACGTCGCCGTTTCCAACAACTGGAATGTTTACGCTTGCCTTCAATCTTGCAATTGCATCAAGGTCTGCCCTGCCAGAGTAGCCTTGCTCTGTCGTTCTTGCGTGAAGGGTGATAAAGCTTGCCCCGCTCTCTTCACACATACGCCCAAACTCCCTGCTGATATCCCTGTCATAACCAAGCCTAAACTTCACCGACACTGGCACTTTGGAGGCTTTTACGCAACTTGAAATAACCTCACTTGCAAGCGGAAGGTTTTTCATAAGCGCACTACCCTCGCCATTCTTCACAATCTTAGGGGCAGGACACCCCATATTGATGTCAATAATTTGATATTTTTCGAGTAGCGGGCTTGAAAGCGCCTTTGCCATAATATCACTTTCGTGACCGAAAATTTGACCTATCTTTATCTTCTCATATGGAGAGTCAATAGTCATAAACTCGGTTTTCTTCGGGTTATGTAACATTGCCCTGCAAGATAGCATTTCACTATAAGTGGCATCGGCACCAAAGAGCGAGCAAACCTCTCTAAAGCCCACATCACTAACACCAGCCATAGGTGCCAAAATCAAACTTGAGCCAAAATCTATATCATTAATCTTCATAGCCATAGTGTAGCAGTTTATACAGTTTTTTGCAAACAATATTGAAGGAAAATGATTTATAGAGAGTAATTTACTTTGCAAAAAATCAAATTTACTTATAAAACATTGGCTTTTTCTACTACAACTTCAAAAAAAAACTAGAAGAATTTTAGGACTATGTCTAAAATATCTTCTAGTTATTAAATTAATCAAAAATATATCTAAGCCTTCGCTGATTTCCCATTAAAAAGCCTTATTTAGAATAAACAGTATAACTCTTTCCGTCAATTACTTCAGTTGAAACATTTGGAAAGTTTCTAGAAACATAACTATTTTCCACACTTTCAGTTAAACTTGTTAAAACTTTGACGGTGGTAATGGACGAGTTTCCTAATAAGGAGCCACACAAATCAAATAAATTTGAAATCGTATTAGCATATATATACTCACTATCTATTATTACTTCTGTTAAGCCACTGCAACCTTCGAAAGCAAACACATCTATATTGATTAAATTTGATGGTAATTCAATACTTGTAAGTCCAATGCAATCACGGAATGCAAAACTTCCTATACTTGTTAAACTTGATGGCAAGGTTATACTTGTAAGTCCACCGCATCTCAAGAATGCAGAATTATAAATAACTTTACAATTTGAATTGACTATATATGTTGTAGACGTCACTCCTGTACCATCCAATAACACTAAATACGGATTATCAACATTACCTAAATATTTAACACCTTGATCTGTTACCGATGGCTGTAAATTTGTGCAATTCTCAAATGCTGCAGCCCCAACATTTGTTAGACTTGTTGGTAAAATAATATTTGTAAGTTCACTGCATCCAGAGAATGCTTCAGTGTAAATAATTTTACAGTTTGGATTGACTGTATATGCTGTAGAGGTTAAACCTGTTCCGTCCCATAGAACTAAATATGGATTATCAACATTACCTAAATATTTCACTCCATAACTATCTTTTATTGTAGGTTGCAAATTTGTACAATTGCTAAAAGCTCCAAAGCCTGAGGAAAAAACTAAATTATCATAAACCTCACCACTTCTTATACTTGCTAAACTTGATGGAAGGCTTATATTTGTAAGCATACTGCAATAAGAAAATGCTGATGTGCCTATACTTGTTAAACCTGTACAATTGCTTAAATCTATACTTGTAAGACTATCGCAAGACCCAAACGCTAAGAGTCCTATGCTTTTTAAGTTTTTACAATTGTATAAATCTATTATTTCAAGTTCCTCAAAGTTATTAAATGCATATTGATTTATTTCAGTTGTACGTTCATCTAATGTTAGAGATGTTATTTTTCTTGTAGTAGGTGCTAATGCTATAAAATCATCTTCATACACATAGTATTGTGCATTATCTATTGTTTGTATCCTTGTTGCAGGTTTCTCTCCTGTTAGATCGCTTGCATTATATATTACCTTTGCATAGCATCCTACCCTACCATTATCGGTTTCATCAGCTATGATATTGATACTGCTATAGTTATATACTTCGGCTAAAGCATAACAACGATAAAAAGCATTATTCCCTATATTTGTTAAATTTAAAGGTAATATTATGCTTGTAAGTCCACTGCACTCAATGAATGCAAAGTCACCTATACCTATTAAACTAGATGGCAAAGTTATTGATGCAAGACTACTGCATCCGTAAAAAGCGCATTCCCCTATATACTCTAATGTATTAGGCAAAACAACACTTGTAATATCTTCGTTTAAGACAAAAACTCCAGAAGATGATGAAGAAGGATGCGCTGAATCATAATACCCATCCGCCAAACCAACAACAGTATAATCGTCCCCTTCAACACAAACAGGCGCTCCGAATGTTGATGCCAAATTCAACTGCATAGGAAACATTGATTGTAACTCTGTTGGGTCTTGCACACTTGATAGTGAATTGTATATATCTGTTGCATTGACTAATGTGTTATTATACTGCCCATCTGCTGTTGTAAAATAAAAGTTTCCATCGTTATAACCAAGTCCTTGCAACTCCATTAGCCCCATTATATACATTTGAAACATTTGAAGATTTTCTTCAGAATACTCTCCTATACTTAATGTATACTGTGGTTCAATATATGCTGGGAACGTTATTGTTCCCATTACATTTTCAAACTCCATCATATTAGCACAATATGTTCGCTCTCCGCCCTGTGGAGTGTAATAAAATCCGCCAAGGTATAACGCCATCATAGCAAACTCGCCTGTTGAATCTCCTGGAATGTCACTTGTACCATCCTCATTCATTGTAAAGGATGTTACTGGTGTTGTACCTATAGAAAATGTTGCTGGTATAACTACTTCGGATATTCCGGTTGGATATGATGTTATCTCAACCTCATTTGTTGATCCCTCTATTAATTCAAATCCAAACATAGGGTAGGTTACAACCTCTGGTACTGCACTCTCATCATAGAGGTTAAGGTCATAGTCAAATTGAGCGTTAGTGAGAGATTGGTTGCGGTCAGCAACTGACAAGGTTATTGTAAAGGTTGTTGTGCTTGTTCCATTATCCTTTGGGTCTAAGGTTATATTGGTTCCGCTTGAGTATGTACTACTATCCCTCTGTAGTGATTTGTTTAGATTTGGAGTGCTAGAGGAGATGGTGTCTGTTAGATTTACTGTTAAACTCCTCTCTGTGCTAAGGTTCTCTACTGTAATTGTTATCACTACTGGCGTGCCTTGAGAGTCAAAAAGCAAATCAAGCTCTTCCCACGCGCTAGGGTCCCCTACTGTCTCATAAGCTGAATAGGTTACATCTAAACCCGTTGGTGCAACCTGCGCATTCGCTACACTTCCTGTAACTTTTGCATAGACATCATCTGCGTTAAAGGTTATACTTCCTCCCATATCTACTTGGGCTTGGTTTACTGCAAATACTCCCATTATGAGCAGTCCTAATACCAAGGTAAACGCCGAGATTGCTGAAATTAATTTCATCTTTAAACTCATTTTTCTTCCGTCCTTTTTATTTTATTTGATATTAATTTGTGTAAAATCATCTAGTATTATGCAAAAATTCGACATTTTTTGCATTATTCACCCCTATTTTAACCTTTAATTCTCTAGTTGTCACAAGTGTGTCGTCATAATGGCGTCAAAATTAACAACAAATTTAAAAATATTTTTTAATTTATTAGTTTTAGGCGAAATATTAAAGTTAAATTATAAAATAGAGCTGTCAAAAAATATTTTGACAGCTCTATTTTACCCCCCCCCGCATTTTTTGTCAAGCAAATTGGCGTACTTCGCTCAAAATTATCACCAAAAAATGCTACTAACCTTTACTACTCCGCATAAACTGGCAAAGAGGATGATATAAAACGCCGAGCGTAAGGCTCGCTAGGCTTGGCGTTTGAAGTCTTTGCTATACTCAAGCACGAGTGGTAGGCATAATATTAAATAGGTTAAACCGCCTAGGATAACTGCACCTATTATTCCAAAGATGCTACTTGACAAGGTAAGCCATAGTTTCACCACCATATACATCACAATCGACGACAAAAGTGGCAGTGAAAAGTTGAAAAAGTTAATCTTGACCGCCGAACCCAGTTTGATAAGGGCGCAAATGCAGATGATGGAATATAGCACTATGTTCGATATTGGCAGAGCAAAGATGTTTATATTATTTATCGGCGTGAAGATGATAAGGGAAAGCACCTTGCCTATGCCACCTAAAGTCAAAAATAGCAAGGAGTAATTATAAAACCCCTTAGCCTGCAATATTGAATTTAAAACTTGAGAAAAACCATTTAAAACTACAGCAATACCGCTTAAAAGCGAAAGTTGACAGGCTATAGTCAAAAGTTCCCCCGTGACAGAAGGATAGATAAGCGGATAAAGCACTCTTGCTATACTATTTATCCCTACAACCAACGGAAAAAGCAAAAACCACATCATAGAAAACGCCTTGCCAACAACCCTTTTCTCGGCTTCGGCGTCCTTTTTGGCAGATAGAAATGAAATCTTTGGCAAGAGCGAAACGGCAACCGACAAGGATATTACAAGCGGGAAATGCATAATTGCCCCAACCACACCGCTCGATAGCCCGTATAAAGTGGTCGCATCCTCCCCGCTAAGCCCAGCATTTGCAAGCAGTGAGACGATTATAAGCGTTTCAATAGCAAAAGCAAGAGGTAAAATCACATTTGAAAGAGTAAGCGGAGTAACTGCCTTAAAAAATTCTTTTCTTACATTATAGCGCCCGGCTTTTATTTTAGATTTTTTTATAACGAAAGTAAGGTAAATTAGAGCAAGCGCCTCGGCAATGGTAATGCCTAAAAAAGCTCCAAACACACCGCCCCCTGTGCTTTGTGAGAATAGGTAGGCAAATAAAAGCCCAAAGCAAAATTTAAATGCCTGCTCTATTATTTGGCTTATTGCCGTTGGCGTCATATTTTCATATCCCTGAATAATACCTCTAAGCACTCCAATAATGGCACCAAGTGGTAAGAGAAGAGCAAGAAGCATATATGACGCTGACGCCTGTGACGCTCCTTGAACTACGGCAATAAAGTTTGAAAATATAAAGAAAAAGGCTCCAATTGCCAAGCTTATACAACCAGAGAAGAGAAGTCCATAACGAAAATATCCGCCAATCTTGACCTCTTGCCCTTTGGCTCTGGCGCCTGAAACCAATTTTGAGAGCGCGCTTGTAACACCGCCAGACACAAGACTTAGTGAAAGCGAATATAAAGACATAACCATTTGAAAAATGCCTATACCTTGCAGTGAAAGTATGTTTGTAAGCGGGAGTCTGAACAATGCACCAAAAAATTTGCATATCAGACCGCTTATCATAAGCACTAAAGCGCCTTTACTCAACGAATTTTTCACCCTTTTATGTTGTGAAAAATCAAAAAAAATATACAAAAATGCAAAATTGCTATTTACAAATATTAAAAAGTGTGGTATTATATAGTCAGAAATATCTTTTTTGATAAAAAGGAGAAAAATATGACAGAAAGAAATCCATTTATCTTTAATAGGGCAACCACCGCAACGTTGACACCAAAGCAAGTTAAAAGAGTTAAATCTAACAACGCCTACCTCTTTGCAATACTTAGCAATATTGTTGCGTATAATGGCGATTTGACCTTTGCTAAATCACATATTGCAGGCTATATGAACCAAGCAACTTCAGGAAAATTGCTTTTTACTGATGATCAAACCAATGTCAACACAAATAATTTGGGCTCAAAATTAAGATTTTTGTTAGTTGAACTTGACAGCAATCCAGAAAGCAGAAAAACATTTTGTAGTTCATCGTTCTATCTTCATCTTCGCTCTTTATTTAAGGGTGATTGTGCTTACAAAAATGTTTGGGGTGACTATAAGCTTACAGATATAAGCGATGCACCAAAATATGTTTCAAAAGATAATTCGGCGCTATCTAATGCAATCAATATCTATGCAAACGATCCTGAGGCTGAAATTGGTATTGATATGGCTAAAGTTATTGACACAATCGTAACAACCGACCAATATGGCAACTACATTTTAAAACCAAACGAGGATTTAAAGGCAAGTGCACAGTTATATGACGCCGTTGCCGAGCAAACAAGAATTCTTAAGTCTACTGAAGGCTTTAGAAAATATTATAAAGCTCAACAATTGCACCGTGAAGACGAAGAGGAAAGAGAATAATTGTAATTGCAAATGAGAAGGCTTATACAAATTCCCTAAATTAATTGCTTATAAAATATATTCATATAAGAAATTTAACCAATAAAAAAGACCTTTTATAGTAAAAAGGTCTTTTTTTAGTACACCTCTGGCTCAACTTCGTCAATCTCTACTGGCGGATTAGTCACGTCTTCCAAAGGTCGCTCTACCGGTGTAATCGCTGGCGTCGTTGTATCTTCAGTTCTTACAAGCTCATCATCACTGACTATGGTTACCGTAATTGTTGTATCTGTAATCGTGGCGACGGTTTCTGGCGGTCTTACCTCTTCTGAAGTTGTTATTGTAGAGTCGCCCGCATTTTCTGCGACCACATCGCTTTCAGCAGGCTCAGCTTCAACTGCCGCGTCACCAGTAAGAGCAAAATCGTCATCTCCTTCTGCCTCTTCCGCATCGTGAGCGGTTTCCTCTCTAGCCCGCTCCTCTTCTCTACGCAGTCTTTCCTCTTCCTCTCTGCGAAGCCTCTCCTCTCTCGCGCGCCTCTCTTCTTCGGCTTGTCTCCTTCGACTATCAGCTTCGCCGAAAAGTTCTCTAATTTTTCTTTCTGTATTGAGGTAGGCAGCAAGTATAGCGTTATTGTCGACCTGCTGAGTTTGTGGTTTGACCTCTGCTTTATCCTTTTTAGGGCCATCAGACTTTTCTGCTTTAGGTGCTTTTTTGTCATTTCCGCCACCCGAGCCTCCACCTGAAGGTGACTTTTTGCCGGCAGTCTTTTTGCCACTTCCACCACCGCCTGAGGATGAATCGCCACCTTTTTCGGTCTTTAGAACCTCCACCATTGCTGAACGTTTTTGCGCTCCGTCAATGGCTTTGACCGACTTATTTATCTCAAGCACAATACTTTTAAGCTCGTCTTTATTGACATTTAATTTCTCAATGCCACCCTTTTCATCTATAGCCCTGTCAAGTAATGCCTTGTATTTGGTAAACTTGTATTTTTCTTTGAGGTCATTTTCATCCTTATCAACTATAAGTTCCTTATATCTTTTGATAATCTCAAGACAATCGGCATCACCGCTAGCTTCAAGAAGTTTTAACATCCTCATAACATAAATTTGTGATGCTAAGTCATAAAGCCCGCCAATGTATTCGTTAATATCGTATTCATCTTGCATAAGCACAGCAAGATTTGGTATTTTAAGCTCGTCATTTGTGACAGCCACATCCATAAGATTGTAAGCCTGCCTAACCTTTGCTCTAAAATGCTCATCATATACATCTACAAAGTCTGCTATATGAGAGACAATATATTCCTCTTCAAGAAAATCATCAACAAACTCAGAAAGATATAGCGATGCCTTCGCCTTGCCATCTTCAATTTGTTGTATCTTTATATTAAAGTAAAAGAACTTGTTTATAAATCGCGAACTTGCCCTATAAAAATCTTCGCCACTGTCGCTAATCTCTTTGTTTATGCGAATAAGGTCATATTTAATCTCGTCTTTTATCCTATACACGCCTTTATCGTCAATGCGCCCAACAAGCATAAAGCGCATAACCATCATTTTTGTACGCGTTTTGTAGTAATCTATAAAATCTTGACCTGTGACATTGATGTCGGTGCCGTAAACTTTATAGGATAGCTTAGCACTTTCAGTTGCAGGTTTTGGCTGATTGGCCTTAACATCATTTGTCTTTGCAAAACTTTCAACTTTTGTTTTCTTTTTCATCATAATTAAATTATAACCAATTTTCTTTCAAAAATCAACAAGTTTATAAGATTTAATAAATTCTAAAATTCAAAAGCCGACCTAACTGCAAACTTAAACCTTTCAATCGCCTATTTAGTATAGACATTATAACTTTGCCCGTCAATCATCTCTGTTGAAGATAAGGAGTAATTTGAGGTAAGATATTATAAATTATACAAAAGCATATCCCTACAAAAGTAAAAACTTAAACCCAAGGATATGCTTTATATTTTAAAGTGCAAATTCTACCGCTTTAAATCGAACATATGAAAGCTGGGCGAGCCGCGTAATTACCGTAGTAGACATACATGTTAGCGATTGAGCCCGAGGTATACACATAAAAGGCAGAAAGATAAAATGAATGAGGCGAACGGAGCCAATATCTATTAGCTGAACCACTTGGCCATACTCTATCTGCATCCGAGCTTCCTAGAAGGTTTATTGCCTCTTGGGCTGATAGTAACCAGAATTTATCTACATCACTTTCTGTATACTTTATTGTCGCCCCTTCATTAAAAGTTGGAAATGTTCTATCTGAATATGTTGGTGATGATGTATTTCCGTTCCAGCCCATACCTGTATATAAATCCCCTAAACTTCTTCCTATTATGTTTTGAAATACTAAGTCATTCTCTGGGTCTATGTTATAGTCAGTGTACATATTGGAATATCTGCCTGATGGAATCAAACCTGTTGTCAATGTGCCTGTATAATCATCATATGCGTTATTACCATTGATATATTGTCTTATATTGCTTGTTGAGTAATCATTAGCCGCTATATTCTCCCAACCGTTCTGTCTGTGATGATATGCTATACTTACTCCACCTCCACTCTCATCTATGCAATCAGCATTAAATGGCAATTCTATCATATTATTTGTCCCATCTAAGCCAACAGCATTTAAAACATTTGTCTCTAGAATAAAGTAACCTGTGCCAGAAGGTGCAGTAGATGAATTATACGTGTACTTATTCTCGCCATCTGCTGAGATATATCTCCACTTAATATATTCACTTTGAGTTGTCCCCATAATAGTTCCCATCTCTACATAGTAGTATTGGTTTGTGGTATCATTTTGAAGTAATGATGTCTTTTCTTCGAAAGCTACTTTAAGTCCTGGGATAGTTGTAGGCGAGCCTGTATTGTTGTTTACATATATCTTAAGGTCTCTACTTTCTCCACTTAACAACTGTCCACTTGGGTTTTGAGGAAGATAAAGGCTTGTTGAATGTACTAGTAAATCTGAAGATGTAGTGTTATTCAAAGTATCATAACTTACTATGTTTTTGATATAATTTTTATTTAATGAGGTCATTGATAAGACTATCTCTGTCCGCCCTGTCTCAAAGGTGATGTTTGATAGATCTAAACTATCATCAACTGACATAACGCCATTATAATCAGTAGTAGAGTCAGGCGTCGAATCATTTATTTGAACATTTGATACGTAAATATATCCTACTGGCACTTTTTCCGTGTTTATTACTATTCCATCAAGGTTTACAGAACCTGCATTCATTACTTCCACAGTAAGTGCTATTGTTCCTGATGGTGTAGTATCAGCGGTTATTGTACTTGGGTCTATTCCATCACCTGCTATAATACCACTTGCTGATATAGTTGCATTAGCTATTGTTGAATTAGTACTAGCTTCATATATGACTGTAGAGGTGTTGATTATATCAAACAAAAGAGTAAAACTTGTCTCTGTGGAAAACTCCCCTAAATTGATATCTATATCACCATCTACAAATCCAGGAAGAAAATTATCTATTGTTGTACCTTGTCCTGTTGTATCGTCTATATTTCTTATTCTAATGTCCTTTACATATAGTAAATCTTCTGATATTGTAAAGTCAATACTTCCACTTAAATTGATACGTCGAGCATCTTCCACTGCCCATACACCGATTATTAATATTAACAATACTATCACAAACATCGATATACCTGTAAATAATTTCACTTTTAATCCTTGCATTAACTCCTCCTAAGACTTTTGTCTTTAGTTTTTCAATTATTTCTCTTATTATACAAATTCAAGCACACCTTTGTCTTAATGATGACGTCATTTTTAATGGTGAAATTTAAAAACATTTATCTAATTCCCTTTGGCAAAAACATATTAACAAAAATATATTAAACTAGGGCTGTCAAAAATATTTTGACAGCCCTAGTTTACCCTCCCCCGCATTTATTGTCAAGCAAATCGACGTACTTCGTTTAATTTTTATCACAAAAAATGCGGCACGCTATCTGTGCCCCACAAATGAGGATGATTTTAATACTTTGATGGCCCAAGGCTTAATAGAATAACATATATTATAAACAATAATGATGCAAACTAAGTTTGCCGACAATGGTCCAACCTAAGGTTGTGGCGGACCAAGGTAAAACCAAACAACAGGCACACCAAACGACAATGATCCAAACTAAGTTTGGCGGATCAAGGTAAAACACAATAACAGACAAAATTCAACGATACTTGTCCAGCATAATGCTGGCGCCAAGCGTAAGGCTTGCAAACTAAGTTTGGTGCAGGGATGTTATCTATAGCCTGAAAATAGGGGTAAAACTGACATTGTCAGAGCATTATTCCTTTAAAAAGCTGACACAATAGGGTTTTTCTTTGATTGAGTTTAATGTTATGCCATTTGACACGCACTTGCCGTTATGATTAAAAAGGCAGTTTGCTTTACACTTTATATCAATCGTCTTGCTATCTCTCTGCGGTGCAAAGTCGGGTTCACGTTCAAAAAGATGTTTTGTAACATCCTGCACGCTTTCCTCTCCCTTTTCATACGTCGAACAAATCACCTTATTATCAACTAAAATATCCTCCGCCCTGCAGGTATACCTGTCGTTGTATTTGCAAATGGTTTTTCTGCATCTAATATCCATAAAACAACCTCCTTTTTAAAAATGCCCCATCAAAAAATAACTAAAATATTCTTTTAAACGCTTTTATTACATTATTAACAAACGTTTGACATTTTAAACAAAATATAATAAACTTTAAAAAAGGAGTTTATTATGAAAGTTTTATTACTTGTAGATGTTAAAGGCACTGGCAAAAAAGGAGAAATCAAAGAAGTAGCCGACGGCTACGCAAAAAACTTTTTGCTAAAAACCGGCAAGGCAAAAATAGCTGACAATAGTGCAATAAATGAGAATAATAGAAAGATTGAGGCAAACAGCTATCATAGAGAGATGGAGAAACAAGCCGCTCAAAAACTTGCAAACGAACTCAAAAACACAAAAGTTGTAGTTGAAATTAAATGCGGTGAGAATGGAAAAACTTTTGGCTCTGTAACCTCAAAAGAAATAAGTGAAGCCTTGAAAGTTAAAGGCTACGACATCGACAAACGCAAGATTGAGCTTAAGGAGCCATTAAAAACAATAGGTGTTTACACAATAGATATTAAGCTCCATAGCGAAGTAAGCACAAAAATAGAACTTGAAATTGTCTCAAAATAGTCAATTTTTTAATAATAAAGTTATATTATACTGTTAAATTTAAACATTAAATAATATATCTAAATAAATGGAGAGTTTTTGTGAAGAAAGGTATTGTAGTATACAAATCTAAATATGGAGCAAGCAAATGGTATGCCGAAAAAATAGCGGAAAAGTGCGATTTGGATTATAAAGATTTAAATAAAATAAAAATATCAGATATCAAAAATTATGACACAATAATCTTTTGTGGCGGTGTATATGCTTCCGGCATTTCATATAGAAAATTTTTAAACAAAAATTACAAAAAATTAAATGGAAAAAAAATAATTTTATTTTTTAATGGCGCCTCACCTGCTGATGAAACCACATTAAAAAATATTGTAAAAAATAATTTTAAATTTGATTTAACTAATATTCCAATTTTTTATGGCCGTGGCAGATGGTATTTAGATAAGATGTCCTTTTTAGATAGAACTCTTTGTAAAATGCTTACAAAGATGACCTCAAAAAAAGAGGACAATGCTCTTCAACCTTGGGAGCAGGCATTAATGGAGGCAAGAGATAAAGATTGCGACTGGACAAGTGAAGAATATATAGAGCCACTTATAGATTATGTTTTAAAAATAAATTAAACTAATTATTAAATAATTTGCAAAATTCAATGTAATATTTCATTAAAAACGAAAAATTTTAAGTTTTATACTTGTTTTTATGATTTTTATAAAAGTTTTAACTAAAAAAGATAATGCTTGCGTTTGCATTATCTTTTTTAATATTGATTATATCTTTTAAATTAAAGAACCCTTTTAATTTAACTATTTTTTAAGCGTTTGCATCGCTGTTTGTGTCACCTTCTGAGTTGATGTTTGAAAGCTCTTTAATTAAGTCCTCAATCCTCTTGTTTATCTTTGACAACTCCTCGGACTGACCGCTAGACTTAGCCTTATCCGCCTGTTCTTTGAGTGACTCAACGGCATTCATTATATCATCTTTTTCTTGATTGATATAGTTTTGCTCTTTTGGCTCGAGCGCCTCGTCAATTTCATTATTGAAGAAAGCTTTGATATTTTGAAGTTTACTCTCTTCTTTATTAATAAGTTCGTTAATCTTTGTAAGTAAATCGCCATCAAGTTCTTCCTTTCTAGGACGACCACGTCTTGCAGGTGTTGCTTGTTTTACTTCTTCAGTATTTGCTGGAGTGGTTTTTCTAGGACGACCGCGTTTTGCGGTTGACGTCTTAGCTGTTTGAGAGGTTGATTTTGGTTTAGATGTTGAACTTGATTTTGTGCTCTTTGCCTTTGATGTTGTCTTTGGCTTAGATGCGTTTGCTGTCTTAGCCTTTGATGTAGTAGTTTTCTTTGTTGTAGTCTTCTTTGACGGACTTCTCTTTGGAGCCGTCTTGGTAGCAACATTTTCTTCTGCGGTTACATTTTCAGTCTTTCTAGGACGCCCACGCTTTCTTGCCGGAGTGCTTGAAGCAGGCTCCTCGGTCGTCGTTTTTCTAGGACGGCCACGCTTTTTAGCTGGCTCAGCGACACTCTCTTGCGTCTCAGTCTTTCTAGGGCGACCGCGTTTCTTCTTTGGCTCCTCTGCTACTGTCTCTTCTGGAGTCTCGCCTTCTGGAGTTTCTTCTACTGCGCTCTCTTCCTCGGCTGGAGCCTCTTCGGTTTCTACAGGCTCTTCAACTGGAGCTTCCTCTATAGGCTCTACTGTCTCGGCACCTTCCTCCTCGCTTGCAGGTTCACTTTCGTAGGACTCCGCTACCTCCTCTTGAGGCTGCTTTTCAACTTCTTGGCTATCCTCTTCATATTGCTCTTCAGGTTCTTCCGTCACCTGCTGCTCTTCATACTGAGTTTCCTCTTGCCCGTCTGACGCTCCCTCATCCTCTACAAAACTACCAAAACTTTGAATTTGCTGGTTTTTGATTTCCTCTTGGTCGAGAACTGCTTGCTCTTCTGGAGATACATCATAAGATACAAGTTCGCCGTTCATATTGTAGACCTTGCCATCGACATCGTGGAAAAGTCCGTTTGTATCGTGGTAAGAGCCATCGCTATATATGTAGTTACCTTGTTCGTCATAGTGACCTTGCTCGTCTTGAGGTTGCTCTTCCTTATAGTTTTCATCAAACTTAGAAAGTCTATCTCTGAGCGTGTCATTTTCATCTTTTAGGCGCTTAATTTGTGTTTGTACGATAACAAGCTCTTGTTCGTTTTTATCTCTTTCAGTTGTAAGCTCACGCTTTTCGTCTTTAACTTTTTGCTCAGCTACAGCATATGCGCTCTTCATAACCTTTTCGAAGAAAGTTTGATACTCGCTACCCATAGCCTTTTGCACTTCTTCCAAGCTATCTTCAAGCTGCTTGTTAAGTTCAACAACATCGGCTTCAAGTTCGCCTTTAGCTTGAAGATAACGTTGCTCTTCTTGGTCGTAGTCCTTTTGATGTTGTGCACGCTTGTTAACCTCTTTTTGTTGTTGGTTTTTCAAAAGACCAACTTCTATACGGCTTGTGGTTGCTGCCTGTTGCTCAATGAGCTTTTCAATATTTTCCTTAGACGCTTGAATTTTTCTTTGCAAGTCCATCTGCACATTTTCATAGTTACGCTTTAAAGCATCCTTTTGCGACTCTATTTGAGCAATCTGTGAAAGAATGGCATTTTTCTTGCTTATATAAACTTCGCTTTCTTTCATAGCTCGGTCAAGAAGAAGGGCACCATCTACACCAACATTTTCGAATTGATAACTTTGAAGTGGCACATCGTTTTTCTGTGCCTTTTCAAATTCTTCCTTAGTCTTTCTTGCCCTAGCCTCGTAGTACTCTCGAAGTTGAGGGTTGCCATTTTCGATTTCCTTCTCGGTAAAAAGAAGGTTAAAGTCGATATAAGGTGTAAGGTCGGCAGTTGCGCTTGACATAAATCTTATAAAGAAATGATAGATATGATAGATGTCATCAAGGTTCATAACACGTCTACCCTTTAAAAGAATAATGCCAATGATACCTAAAAGCGCCGTAAGACAAGGCATAACGAGGGCTGCACAAATAGACTCAAAGCCAAACGTCTGCACTGTTTGAGAGGCAATACCAAGAATTAGTGCAACAATCGACCATACTCCAGTGATAAGTCCTAAATTTCTTATATTGCTTTGCCAGCTACTTGTCTTCAAAGGCTTGTCTATAACATTTTCTTCGGTCAAGTAGGCAGAAGGACCACCCTCCCTATACAAAATAAATTGTTGCCAATAGTAGACCAAACGTTTTGGACCTTTTTTTATGGTTTTATTAAAATCTTTGATATTGTCCATATCAATTTTTTTGTATTTAAAAAGCCATTTATTACAACGGTCTAAACTTCTTTTAAGTCTTGCCTCATATGAAAAAGCTGTGGCAATGATGAAGAGTATAATAAAAAATGCCTCAACCCCGAGTACAAGCCCGAGATATCCACCATAGCCTAGCGCATCGGTAAGCTGATTAAAAAAAGTTTTAAGTGTGCCATCAACACTATTTAATAACGATAACATACTCATCTCCTTTTGATTAGTTTTAGTATAACACATACTTTCATTTTTTACTAACAAAATTATTAATTTTTCGTACTTTTTTTATTTTTTATTTATTTTTTTAGAATTTTTTGCAATATTTTTTTGCTAATTATTTTACATATTTTTATTTTTAATAAAATTAAGATAAAAATACAGAAAAATCACTAATTTTTTCAAAAAAATGTTAAATTATTGAGAAATTTATTTTGAAAAGACAAAATTATAATGATATATAATAATTATATATTATTCTATTATTTAATAATATCAATATAAAATCCTTTAAATATACACTCAAAATGGTTTTACTTTTGAAAATATTATGATATACTAAATCTAATCTAACCGTGGAGGAAGGTATGGCTAAATTTGATGAAAATTATTTTAATGCTGCAGAAGAGCCCTTTACTCTAGAAAGTTTGCTTACAGATGGCGAGCAACTTCTATGGAAAGGAAAGCCTAAAAAAAGTGCTTACATATTAAATTCTATTTTAAGAATGCTGCCTATTGCATTGATTTGGCTTCTTATTGACGGCGCAATGATTGGCTGTATGATTGGGTTTGGGGTTTTTGGAGAACTTCCACCTTGGGCAGTAGTTATTATAGTCATATTTTTATTATTTCACCTTTTCCCTGTTTGGCTATGGATTAACAATATTGTCACTGCCAACAGACAGCATAAACACCTAGAATATATTTTCACAAATCAGCGAATAATAATTAAAAGTGGCATAATCGGTATCAATATAAACAACATCTATTATTCTGACATTGAAAATATAAATTTGAAAATTGGAATAATAGACAAGATGCTAAAGGTAGGAGACATTTATATAACAAGCAAAAATAAAGCCCAAGTGTTATGGGATATAGAAGACAGCATCAATATTACAAATAAATTGCAAAAAATAGTAAGCGATATAAAAGCCGACATAGCTTATCCGAACGCCCTTCGCCCTAGCGAAAACAGCGGGTATAATACAAAATACTCGCAAGGAGATACAAATGAGTAGTCTTAAAGATACTGTAGACAAACTTGAAAGTGATATTGATGACGGCTTAAGTGAAGAAGAATGCAAAGCCCGCCTTGAAAAATATGGGCAAAATAAACTTAAAGAAAAAAAGCAGAAGGGCTTATTCATTAAATTTTTAGAACAATTTAAAGATGTGATGATTATCATCTTGTTAATTGCGGCTGTGATTTCCTTTGTTGTAGCAATAATTGAAAAGGATGCCAACGAATTTATCGAACCTACCCTTATTTTATTAATCGTTATCCTCAATGCAATACTTGGCGTATTCCAAGAAAATAAAGCAGAAAAGGCGCTTAAAGCACTTGCAAATATGTCTGCGCCAAGTGCGAGAGTGGTGCGCGGTGGTAAGGAGATGATTATCCCATCAAGCGAGGTTGTGCCAGGAGACATAATCAAATTGGAAGCTGGTGATTTCGTACCAGCAGACGCAATGCTCATTGAAAGTGTCAATCTAAAGAGTGAAGAGTCTGCGCTAACTGGAGAGTCGGTGCCAGTAGAGAAGGATGCAAATGCTCTAGCTAACGAAAACGCACCGATTGCAGAGCGGGTCAATATGGTTTTCTCTGGATGTTCCATCACCTACGGCAATGCAAAGGCTATCGTGGTAAACACTGGAATGAACACCGAAATGGGCAAGATTGCAAGCCTTCTTGAAGGTGAAAAACAAGGCAAAACTCCCCTTCAACAAAAGCTCGCGCAACTTGGAAAATATCTTGGCATTATCGCGCTTGTTGCCTGCGCTATAATTTTTGTTGTTGGCGTGCTTAACGACCTTAAAATAATTGACGTGTTTATGACTGCGGTCTCTCTTGCCGTTTCTGCCATACCTGAAGGCCTGCCAGCGATAGTGACAATCGTGCTGTCAATAGGCGTGCAACGAATGGTAAAAAAGAACGCCATTATTAGAAGACTGCCCGCTGTTGAGACTTTGGGTAGCGCATCAATAATCTGCTCTGATAAAACTGGTACGCTAACCCAAAATCGAATGACACTTGTAAAGACATATACCGACGCTATCAAAGACTTTACTTTAGAAAGCGATGAGAATGTAACAAGATTATTAAATTATGCAACGCTATGCAGTGATGGTAACATCCTTGTAGAAGGACAGGACATCAAGCATATAGGTGACCCGACAGAAACAGCAATCATACTAGGCTCATATAAATTAGGTTATAGTAAAGAGCAGTTAAACGAGCTTTATCCACGTCTTGGAGAACTGCCCTTTGACTCAGACAGAAAGCTTATGAGCACTATCAACAAAATTGATGGCAAAAACATAGTCATTGTCAAAGGCGCTTTTGATGAACTTGCAAACAGATGCGACACTATCGACATAAAAAAAGTAGAACAAGCAAATCTTGAAATGAGCCAAAATGCACTACGCGTTATTGCCGTTGCCTATAAAGAAATCAGCGATATTCCACAGCATCTATCAAGCGAAGAGATTGAAAATCATTTGACCTTTCTCGGACTTATTGGTATGATTGACCCTCCAAGACCAGAAGCAAAAGAGGCTGTAAAAGTTTGTCTTGAAGCAGGGATTAAACCTATTATGATTACTGGAGACCACATAGTGACCGCCTCTGCAATAGCAAAAGAGCTTGGCATTTTGCAAGAAGGCGACAAGGCAATTACTGGTAAGGAGCTTGACGCATTAAGCGAAGAAGAACTTGATAAAGTAGTAGGTGAAATTTCGGTATACGCTAGAGTTTCACCTGAAAACAAAATAAGAATTGTTAAAGCTTGGCAAAAGAAAGGCAAGGTTGTTGCTATGACAGGTGACGGCGTCAATGACGCACCTGCCCTAAAGGCAGCCGACATTGGTTGTGCTATGGGAATAACTGGCACCGACGTTGCAAAGAGCTCAGCTGATATGACACTGACCGATGACAACTTCTCAACAATCGTTGAAGCGGTCAAAGAGGGGCGCGGAATTTATGCCAATATCAAAAAAGTTGTCGGCTTCTTGCTCGGAACAAATATTGGCGAAATAGTGTTAGTTTTTCTTGCAATGATAATCTGGCACCAATCACCGCTACTTTCTATGCAGCTACTTTGGATAAATCTTATCACCGACTCACTGCCTGCAATAGCGCTTGGTATGGAAGCGGTCGAAAAAGATGTGATGTCGCACAAACCTAAGCCAAAAAATGAAAGCCTTTTTGCAAATGGTTATGGCATAAGGATAATACTTCAAGGTCTTATGTTTGGTGGACTTGCATTAGCCGGCTTTGTAATAGGACGAAATATTACAGGCACAGTTGACGGCGGAAGAACGCTCGCGTTTATGACCCTTGCCCTATCACAAACCTTGCACGCCTACAATATGCGCTCTGAACATTCACTTTTTAAAATTGGCTTTTTCACAAACAAAAAATTAAACTATGTTATTTTAATATCACTTGCTTTGATTGCTTTCGTAATGTTTGTTCCAGGTGTTATAACCGCGTTTGGAATGGTTTATCTGCCTTACTATGGCTACCTGATAGGTATAGCACTTGCAATTGTTCCACTATTTGTGATGGAAATAAGCAAAGCAATAGGTCTAATAAAACATAGGCCATAGTGAGTAATTTACTAAAAAAAATATTTTTAAATTATAATTAAAAATCAAAAAGCAGGCAATACAAAAAGGCATTTGTAATTTACAAATGCCTTTTTTGTTATAATTTATAGAAAATATTAACTTTTTGGCTACTTTTACTATATTTTTTATTAATTTTTAAAATTTCTTCATTATTTAATGGCGATTTTTTATCATTTTTATTTTTGCTCTTTTTAGGTTTTTGTCTATGGAATATGCTAAGAATTTTGCCTATTATCAAAATGATTTTATCACTATGATTCATTGAATAGCGTTTCATAAGCGCTTTGCCAAAAATCAAAAGAGAGGCTATAACCGCCGAGACTAATGAGGCAACTACAACGCCTATGAAGTCACTCATTGCCGATGTAATAAGTCTTGTTGTAACTGCAGCACCAGCAGCACCACTTAAAATACTGCAGATATCACCTAAAATATCAGCAAAAATACTTGAAACCATATCGGCGTGCTTATAAAGCATAATCGCCTCTTTTGCACCTCTTACCTTTCTTGATGCCATAGCACGAAAGTTTTTTATATCACAAGATGCAATAGCAACACCAATCATATCGGTAATTATTGCAATTATCAAAAAGACTACAATAACTACGACTGAGATGGCTATACCTGCTCCATTTAATGCAACCTCGCTTAAAACGCCAAATGCCATTGAAAGCGAAAACGATAGAACAAGTACAATTAACGGCCACCTAAAATATTTTTTGAATTTTGATTGGTTTTTCTTGGGGTTATCCATATATTCTCCTATATATATTTTAATT
>CAMLSW010000006.1 GCA_946484195.1 uncultured Clostridia bacterium | reverse complement strand
TTTAAGTTTGCTAAACGCAAAAACACAATAAATTGTGTTCATCACATAGTATGTAAAACCATCAGCCTCACCCTTGCAAGCAAGTTCGGCTTCCGATAATATAAATATATAAAAAATTACAAACATTAAAGTCAATAAAAACAAACACCAAAAAACCTGCATTTCTGCAGGTTTTTGCCTATCGTTTCCAGTAGTAAGTGAGATACTGCCCAGTAAGATTGTTTGCGTTAGTGCTTGGATTTGTTACGTCAACATCCCTTCCGCTTGTTGCTGAAGCTGAAGTAGTTACATACCAATTACTGGCGTTTTCAAATATTACTGAAGCTAATTTACTGCAACCAAAGAATGTTATTTTGTTAAAACTTAGGTGGACCTTCAACTTTTAATTATCCTATCTCCTGTTTTTATACAAGTGAGGTTTATGCTGTATTTCTTGTTTACTCGTTCGAAGAGATACAGCGGAGCGACGTGCCTCGCAGGGTCAGAGGTCCCGCGGGCGCGAGCGGAGCGAGGAGCAAACACAAAAACGTGAGCGGGTCATAGTTGGTAAAACAAAACAGCAACCAAGCATTAGGCTTGGATGCTATTATTATTTTTTCTTTAATATACTCTAACGGACCAAGGTACAGTTAAAGAACAGGTACAATAAACGATACTGATCCAAACTAAGTTTGACGGACCAAGGTAAAGTTAAGCAACAGACACACTAAACGATACTGATCCAAACTAAGTTTGGCGGACCAAAATACCACAAAGCAACAGACACACTAAACGATGCTGATGCAAACTAAGTTTGGGTGTCGTCGACACCTCTTTCCTTTAACAAACTCGGACGGACCAAGGTAAAGCAAAACGCAAGACACAATAAACGACAATGATGCAAACTAAGTTTGCCGATAATGGTCCAACCTAAGTTTGGCTAAGATTGGGTGTCGTTGACACCCTTTTTCTTTAATAAATTCGGGCGGACCAAGGTAAAACCGAATGAAAGATACAATAAACGATACTGATGCAAACTAAGTTTGCCGACAATGGTCCAACCTAAGGTTGGCGCCGAGCGTAAGGCTGGCTAAGTTTGGGTTTTAATTTCTATCAAATACGCTGTTGGAACGTTCTCAACTTTGGCAAGGTCGGATATCTCCACACCTGCTATGGCGTAAATTTGATTTTCATCGGCAAGCACTGGCAATGTGTCGCGCAATCTTGCAGGGATTTTCTTGTCAATCAAATAAGACTTAAGTTTCTTAGTCCCGCCACCAAACTTGGTGAACATATCGCCCTCACGTCTAAATCTCCATATAGCATCTTTAGGAACCTTTCTATAATCAATTATAAGTTGCCCCTCTTTCAACGCATAGTCTTTAACGCGTTTCACAATGAGTTTTTCACCATTTGGAAGGTCAAACTCGCCACACTTGAAAGGCGCCTCAAAGTTCACCTTTTCTTTATGGTTATTCATAATAGTAAGGTAGTCATACTCCTTAATAGCAACAGCCTCAAAAGGCAATGACAATTTTTTACCATTCTCGCCATTAAGAGCAAGCTTTTTAATAAGGTCGATATGCCTCTTTTCGATGTCCTGAGTTATGCCAATGGACTTTACCGCCCTAAAGATAATTCTTGTGACAATGGCATTATCAAACAAGAAGTATGAAAGCGGAATTCTTACAAGTTTGTCTTCATTGATAATCGCCTCTGCGTAGATTTGCTTGTTGATAAACTCGTCGTCATCAGCAATGGCTTGTCCGAAATTGACGATAGCCTCGATGGCATTTGGCCAGCGCGACACGATGTTCTTCATAATGACATTGCGAACGAAGTTGCGGTTGTAGGTTGTATCCTCATTGGTTACATCTTCACAGTAATCAAGGTGATTTTCTGCCAAATATTGATAGATGTCATCCTTTGAGGCGTTTAAAAATGGTCTTACATACACCTTGTCGCTAATTGGACTCATTCCCTTGGCGCCTGCCACCCCACTACCTCTAAATATGTGCATCAAGATAGTTTCGGCTTGGTCTGACATATGGTGAGCAAGAGCAATCTTGTCGACAAGTCCCTTTTGCAAAAGTGATTTGAACACGCCATACCTTGCCTGCCTTGCTGCGGTCTCAAGGCTCAACCCCTTCTCGCGCGCAATCTTTGGCGCATCAACTCTGAATTTATAGTAACGCACACCAAGCTCTTTGGCTTTTTCTTTGACAAAATCGGCGTCAATATAGCTATTTTCTCTTATCTCGTGGTCAACGTGGATGGCAACAACCTCAATATCAAATTTCTCTTGATTTGAGGCAAGATAGTGAAGAAGTGCAATTGAGTCGCTCCCCCCACTACAGCCAACGCCTATAATCTCTCCACGCTTAAAAAGTTTGTTTTTTGTAATGAATTCCTCGCAAGATAGCATACTTTCTCCTTTATTTTAATGGCACTGCCACTTTTTAGTAAGGATATTATACACCATAATTTACCATTGTGCAATATAAAAAGAAATAATTTTATATAAATACATCATTTTTGACATAAAAACAGCCGAAAAAGTCGAATTTTTCTGTTAAAAAACATAAGTTTTATAAAATCTACACAAAAAATAAAAATCAGCCCTTGAAAATCTTAAAAAATTATTGTATAATATAAACTATGTGATGTTAAAACTTAAACAAGTTAAGTTTTAATTTTGCTAAACGCAAAAACACAATAAATTGTGTTCATCACATAGTATGTAAAACCATCAGCCTCACTCAAATACAACTAAAGTTGTGCTTGGTTCGGCTTCCGATAATATAGGCAAGGAGAAAATATTATGAGAATTGAAAAGGCTTTTGAAAAAATAGTATACAAACGTGATTGGTTTAGAGATAATCTAGAAGAAGGGAAAAAGTGGATAGAAAAGAAAAAGATTCCCTCTTCTCCATACCTTTACCGCAAACTAAGTAGTGTTGCATTTTTAATCAACTTAAATAATGGCTATCTTGATTGTTTTCCTTCATTAAAGACAAATATGAAAGATGCAAGTGAATGCGTAAGGTACTATCCAGAACTTTACAAACTCTTCCCTCAATTTCACGATAACCCCAAATTTTACGACGATATCTTATATACCATCGAAGGTGACGACTATTCACTTATAGATGCAGTTCGTTTCATACCTAAAAACTTTAAACTTGTGCCAGAGTCAGTTGTTCGTACCCCTGGCTTTATGGAAGAACTTTGCGATTTGCGTTTAGACTACATAATTATAGGCAAAGGCAATTATAATGCTTTTACATACCTCGCAATTAAATATCCAGATGTTGGCGAGCCTATTATCAAAGATCGCATCAAAAATGCTAATGATTTTTATAGCCTAAAAAGATTTTGTGATATAGTGTTTACAGGTGTATACGGCAAGTTCAGACCTGAGTTTTGCAAAGAAATTATGGAAATGATAAATGAATACGCAAAAGAGTATGTACAAGATCAAGCAAAAATAACCACTGTTACAATTGATGACGTTAAGGTGCAGATATCTCATATAGATAATTTGAGCTCAGATTTGAGAAAACTACGAGATATGATTGAAAAAGCATCAAAGAAGCCAGAAAAGGACAACGAAAACAATCCAAATCAAGCAAAGACAGCTAAAAAACCATCAGCTAAAACTAAAAAACCTGTAAAAATCGTTGTCGAAAATGATGAAGTTGATGTTGAATAAAAATTTTGAGTTAGGGAAAAATTTAAGTTGTTAAAATTATCAAAAAAATATTTAATTAATGAATTTATTTAATTGAATTTAATTAATCTAAAAAGCCGTAAAATGTGGTCACAAATTACGGCTTTTTTGTTTTCTTAATTTTCAATAAGTTTTAACTTTATAAATTTCACTTAATTTTATTAAAAACTTTATTGTATTAATTATGCTAAAAAACTTAAAATTACCTTAAAAATTGTTGTTTTTTATTAAAAAACCTTAAATTTTTTGTAAATTATCAATATTTACAAAAATAATTTAGGCGTTTGCAAGTTTTTCTGCACGGTCTTTGATGGCAAGGGCGTCGATAAAAATATCTATATCTCCGTCAAGTACGCCTTGTAAATTGTATGAGGTGACGTTGACTCTGTGGTCGGTAACCCTGCCTTGAGGATAATTGTATGTTCTCACACGCTCAGAGCGGTCACCCGTGCCAACTTGAGAGCGTCGCTCCTGCTTCTGCTCGGCTTCTTTTTGACCTTGGTAGTAATCGTAGAGCTTTGCACGAAGAACGTTCATCGCCTTCTCTCTGTTTTTAAGTTGCGAGCGCTCGTCTTGGCAGGCAACAATAATTCCCGTTGGTATATGTGTAATTCTTATCGCCGACTCGGTTTTATTGACGTGCTGTCCGCCCGCGCCACTAGAGCGATAGGTGTCTATCTTCAAATCCTTTTCGTCTATCTCAATATCGACATCTTCAACTTCAGGAAGTACTGCAACGGTTGAAGTTGAGGTATGTATACGCCCTTGACTTTCGGTCTCTGGCACTCTTTGCACGCGGTGAACACCACTTTCGTACTTAAGTCTTGAGTATGCGCCTTTGCCTTTCACCAAAAAGGTTATCTCCTTTATACCGCCAAGCTCGGTTTCATTAAGGTCGGTCACTTCAACCTTCCAGTGTTTCTTGTCAGCATACATAGAGTACATCCTATAAAGCACGCTACAAAAGAGAGCCGACTCCTCACCGCCTGCCGCCTGTCTAATCTCAATAATTACATTATTGTCGTCATTTTCATCTTTAGGAAGAAGTAAAACCTTTATCTCTTCCACTTCCTTTTCGATTTCGCCCTTAAGTCTGCCAATCTCGTCATAGAACATAGCGCGAAGCTCGCTATCGGTCTCGCTATCGTGCTGTTTTACGCAGTCGTCAAGCTCTTTTAAAAGTTTTTCAAGCCTGTCATATGCAAACGCGACATCTTCGATGGCTGAGCGCTCTTTGACAAACTTTTTCCACTCCTTGTTGTCGGCAATAATTTTAGGGTCAATGACCAAAGTATTTAACTCCTCATACCTCTCTTTGCTTTTTCTTGTTTTTTGCAATAACTCTCTTGCTAATTCTTCCATAAACTATCCTTTCAATCTTATTATAATCTTTAACTATCTCAATATCGTCGAATCCGCCATCTTGCATAATCTCTTTAACCTTTTCTGCCTGACCTTGCCCTACTTCAAAATATAGCCAGCCCTTCTTAGTGAGGTGACGAGGCGCGCCTAAGGTTATCTCTCTATAAAAATCAAGACCATCTTCACCGCCATCAAGGGCAATGCGCGGGTCATACTTTTTCACCTCGACATCAAGTTTTTCGATGTCGCCACTTCTTATATATGGTGGATTTGACACAATTATATCATATTTTTTACTTTTTTTCAATCCTTTGAATAGGTCTGATAAAATAAAATCAATCTTTACCCCACTTTTGCTTGCATTGCTCTGCGCCACGCCTAACGCCCCTTTAGAGACATCTATAGCGCTGACCTTGCACGGATAAAACTTTGCAATTGCAATTGCTATCGCGCCACTGCCTGTGCATAGGTCTAGCACCTCGATAAGTTCTTGCTCTCTAATTTTCTTGAGCGCCTGGTCAACTAGAAGTTCTGTCTCACTGCGCGGTGAAAGCACCTTTTTATTGACGTCAAGTCGCAAGCCATAAAAATCTACAAAGCCAAATATACTCGACAGTGGTTGCCCTTTAGCCCTTTTCTCTGTCGCCCTGATAATATCTCGGTACTCCTTTTGGCTTACATAACGCACTAGCTTGATTTCGGCGCGGTTTTTATTTAAAACTGTTGCAATTATCCAGTCAATATCACTCTCTTCCACCTGCTCGCTATTTTTAAGCTTAATTTTCATCTCGGCAAGAAGTGACGACATAGCAACCTTGCCCTGCTCTTCACCGTCAAAGCTGTCATAATTAGAATTTTCATACGCGCCAGACATAGCAACCTCCTCGTGTGTGATATTCGGTTTATTGCAAACAAGAAAGTTTGTCACAAGTGTTATGCTTTTGAAAATAGGCTGTTTTGCATTTGAAATCGCCCGAAGTGCCTCATAACAAAGTGGCAAAATCAATAAAATTATTGCTAGATTGATAAAAAAGTTTGCAATAAAATGAATATTAACTGCAATCAATGATACCACAAATAGCGAAAATAAAAAAACATTTATAATAAAATTTAGAAAATTGAGGGGATATGCTCGCGCTCGCTTGTCCTCGCCTCCGCTTAAAAGTTGATTGCCCGCGCCGTTAAAGCCATAAAGCCCGCTTGTGAAAGGACAGAATTTTAAAATCACAAAAAGTAGGTAGACTATCGCCGTTCGAAGAAGGGCTATTATAAAACTTCTAAAGTAGTAACTCGCACTAAAAAACACCTTATCAAACACAAAGCTTGGCAGTACTCCTAAGAGAAGTAGCCCTATCAAAAAGGCAACTATAGCTCCCGCTATCAACATTATATATGACGATAAAAAGCCAAGGCTGTCGGCATTTTTGGCAGACTTATTTTTGTCGCCAACCTCTCTTTGAAGTTTGAAGGCTTTGACATAGAGGTAAAGTGACATAAAAAAGTAAGTATAACCTCTTATAAAAGGCAGGTCAAAAACCTTATTGTAGGGCTTAACGTTACAGCCTTTTATCTTCTTATCGCCGTAGCTGTCTATATAGCTTACGCAAAACTTATTTTTCTCATAAATTCCCACACCATTTGTGAATGGCAAAACAAATTTATCCATAAAAGTATTATTGCCAATAAATCGTGAAATATATATTTTAAAATTATCTCTTTCTATGATATAATTGCTTTAAGGAGACAAAATGAAGTTTATAGACTTAAAAAAAGAAAACTGCCCAGTGGACTACGCGCTTGTGCTAGTTGAGATGGAGATTGAAAGTGCGATTAAGGAAGGAGAGGCGGCAATAAAGGTTTTACACGGCTATGGCTCACACGGTAGAGGCGGGGCAATCTTGGTGGCGCTTCGCCAGATGCTTAGTACTTAT
Organism: uncultured Clostridia bacterium; assembly: GCA_946484195.1. GTDB lineage: Bacteria > Bacillota > Clostridia > Christensenellales > UBA1242 > Caccovivens. Next base: position 32,539 of record CAMLSW010000006.1, on the reverse strand, counting down.
AAAAAGCAAAAGCGCATTGTAGACTATTTTGGTGGTGACCGCTGGAATATTTTTGATAAGGAGACCCTTGAGATTTTAAATAAAGATAAAACAATCTATAACGATGAAGATATGGGCAAAGCAAACCCAGGAATAACGATTATTGTGCTAAAATAGCAAAAAAATAAGAAAAATTAAGATTTATTTTGAAAAATTCCATCATTTTACTATAATTATCCTATGTTAAATGAAAATTTATGTCAAGACTGTCCGCGCAATTGTCTAGTTGACCGAAGCAAAACTACAGGCTTTTGTGGCGCGCCTAATAAGATTGTTGTTGCAAAAGTGATAGAAAATTTTGCTTGGGAAGAGCCATCTATAAGTGGCGAAAAAGGGACGCTTGCTATTTTCTTCGCAGGTTGCAATTTAAAGTGTGAGTTTTGTCAAAATTATCAAATTTCTAGAACGACAAAAGGAAAAGAGTACTCGCCAAATGAATTTTATTTGTATCTTTCAAACTTTGACCTATCTAAGTACTCGGCAATTGAATTTATTACGCCCACTCACTTTTCTTCACTCTTACTTGAGGCGCTAAGGGGTAAAAAACTGCCCTTGCCAGTCGTGTGGAATAGTAGCGGTTATGAAAAGAAGGATATGATAGAGAAGCTTGCCGAGATTGTCGACGTATTTATGCCAGATTTAAAGTATTATTCAAGCGAGCTATCTAAAAAGTACTCTCTTGCCGAGGATTACTTTGACTATGCAAGCGAAAGCATTAGAGCGATGAGAAAACTAAAGCCCGACATCATCATAAATGGTCAGATGAGGCAAGGCCTGCTTATTCGCCACCTGATACTCCCCTCTTGCTATAAAGACAGCCTAAAGGTGCTTGACTACATCGCTAGCCTTGGCAAAACGCAAATTAGTCTAATGTGCCAGTTCACGCCAACAAAATACTCCTCAATCAAGCGAAGACTGTATCCACTTGAGTATAAAATAGTCCTAAATTATGCTGAAAAATTGGGGCTAAACCAAGGATATATTCAAGAGTTATCTTCATCTAGTGAAGATTATATCCCAGATTTTAATTGATATTTTGGCTTGTTTTAATCAGTGAAAAAATTTAAAAAAGATTGATTAACACTAAATAAAAAGCATTTTATGCAAAAATTTTTAAAAATTTCAATAAATTTAATGATAAAAGGAGAAATTATGAAAGTAGAAAGAAAAATATCTGTAGAAGACTTTCAACGCCTGCATATTGCGGTGGGCTGGAAGATACTGAGCGACACGCAGATAGAGATTGCCCTTAAAAACACGATGTTTGTGTCTGCGGTACGAGAAGGCGAAGAGGTTGTCGCAATGGCGCGAGTTGTAGGCGACTTTGCTGTGCACGGCGTGCTTTGTGATGTGATTGTCCATCCCGAGATGCAAAAGAAGGGATACGGCAGAGTTGTAATGGAAGACCTATTAAGTCAAATCCAAGCTTTTGTTGACGAGCGAGATGAGTTCATACTAGAGCTCACGCCAACTCCTGGCAACATTGAGTTTTACAAAAAGTTTGGACTTAAGCACTCTCCCGAAAATATGGATGGTATGTACAAATGGTTTAAAAATAGCCATCTTTACCCAGAAAATTGCAAAAAACACAGTATGAAATTGCAAGATAGCCCTTTTCAAGCGATAAAGAATGGCTACAAAACCATTGAAATGCGCCTAAATGATGAAAAGAGACAAAAATTAAAGATAGGAGACTATATCATCTTTTCAAATGTCAAAGATGGCGAGAGGCTATGGTGCAAAATAAAAAATATTTACAAGTTTGACAGCTTTGACTCGCTCTATAAGGTGTTTGATAAAGTGAAGCTGGGCTATAAAGAGGATGAGGTGGCTCGCCCTAGTGATATGGGAAAATATTATGCGAAGGCAGAGCAAGAAAAATATGGCGTTATAGCAATAGAGCTTGAAGTTGTAAAAGATATTTAAAAAAATCCCCGCGACAGATGCAAGGGGTATGCAACTTGCTACCTATTTGGTAGCTAGTTTTTTAGTCGATACTTGTTCGGATTTTAAAATCATATTGTTTTTATTAAAATATAAAGCAAGCTAAACTTACGCCAAATTGTTTGACAATAGTTTTATTTTGATTTAAAATAATTATAATAAAATTTAATTTTTAGGAGCATTTATGAACGATTACGCAAAACATCTTAGAAATAGAATGATGATGTCAAGGCTTCTTGGCATTTTGGCTTGCTTGATTGCTATAGCAGGCATAGTGTTAAGGTTTCTTGAGATACTGTCCCCTTGGCTTTGCATTATCTCGATAGCCTATGCAATGGCAATTATATTTGGCTTTAACAGCAATCTTCAAGATATCCGCGTTGGCAATCCTTGGCAGAGAATAAATGCCTTGCTTGCAGTGTTGATGTTTGCCCTTGTAATATTTTTGATTGTTTACGGGTTTGTCTCTGGCGAACTTGAGGTTCAGTTCTAAGCTATAATATTTAAGTTTGGTTAAAATTAATTTAAAGAATTTAAAAATAAAAACATAAAGCATTTAAAATTAAAATTACAAAAAAATAATCAAAAAATTGATAATAAAAAAACAGTTGCTATGTGACGTACCTTAAAAACCCAACATTTTCGGTTGCATCGCATTATAACAACTGCTTTTTATATTTTAAAATAACTTTGTAATTAAGAAAATTGATTTAATTATGTTTTTATTATCGTTTTAAGTTGATGAACTATATTTATTAAGATAGCTTTGTTTTTGGAAAAATGATTTTACTATTTTTAAGACAGTTTTATTTTTTAGAAAAAAGTTTTTAAATAACATTTTTAAATTTTTGCATTTTTACTTTATTCCATCAATTCTATAAATATAGAAGTTTGCGTCTTGAGACTTTAAAGTTTGTGTCACCGTGCCATCGCTATTGACAACAATCTCTGCTACGAAGCTTGTAGATATTATTCTCCTGCTTTTAGCCACCGTCAACTTTGTTGTATAATGTGTCAAAAAGCCGTTATTGCCGGCATAGACAGAAAAATCTACAGTCTCTCTGCTTTGGTCAATCCTAAAAGTCGCCTGCGCGCCTGTGCCGTCGAGGTTGTAAAATAAGGTGATTGCGTTGTATGCCGTTAGGTCAATAGACAGTGTTTTGCCTATAACCAAACCGTTTGGCAAGTTTTTGTTTATATTTGCGTCGTCACTCGACCTATCGTAGACCGTCACAGTTTGACTTCCGCCTGTTGAGCCACCCGGCAGGTCATCGACGGTGTTTTCTAAGGTCGTTACGCGCGTTGTCAAACTTGTGATATCGCTTTCGATTTCTGATATCGAGCTATCATATTCGGTGTGTTTTGCAGACAAGGTGGACACCGTTGACGCTAAAGTATTATGATTTGTTGATAGCGTTTCAAAATTGGTCATAAGCTGGTCGTGTTCGGTCTCAAGCGGATAAAAGTCGGCTATCAATTCATTTTGATTTGAGGTCAGGGTACTTATAGATGTGGCGTGGGAATTGACAGTTGAAGTCAGGTTTGTCACATTTCCGCTTAGACTTGTTAAGTTTGTGCTAAGCTGCTCAACCGTTTCATCGATGCCGTCAAGCTCATTTAGTGTGGAGTTTATCGTGTTAACTGAAGTGCTTAAACCATCAACCGTTGTACTTAAGGCACTTACCGTGGTGTTTAAGCTATTTACCGTAGTGCTTATGCCATCGACCGTTGATGTAAGCGTTTCAATATTGTCCTCAAGAGTGTTAGATTTGGTGCCTAATGCATAAACCGCTTGATTTGTGTTTATAATCGACGAGTTATGTGTTTCAAGCCTGCCAAGCACAAAGTCGAGGTTGTTGTTGATACTTTCAATGCTAAGCGCCACTTCGTCTATGCTTGAATTTATTGTGTTAATGTCGCCTTCTATCGAGGTGATATCGCCGTCAAGAGAGTTCAGCGTGCTATTAATACTTGTTACGCTACTTTGAAGAGAGGTTACGTCACTTTCAAGCCCTTTTGTGACGCCGTCTATCGTGTCTATATCGTCAACTGCGGTGTTTAAGGTGTTTTGTAATGAGGTGATTGACTGCCCGTTTGACGAAACACTGCTCTGAAGAGTGGTGATATTGTCTTCAATCGTGCCGATGTCTGTTTGACACTGTGAAAGTGCATCATTGATGTTTGTCAGATCGCCTATGCCACTTTCCTCAATGAGCTGTTGAAGCTTGGGAAGTTTGACGTTGTTAAGATGCCAAAGCTCCTTCTTTAATTTTTCTATATTGTCGTTTAAACTTATCATATTTATCTCCTTTGGCAAGATTTTACCTCAGAGATATCGCGAATTGCAATAGTTACTGCCAACTATTTTTGCTTTTTTACCTTTTTTATTAAAACAAGGGACAAAATCACTGTAACCGCTGCCACTATTATGGCTATACCCGCAATCAAAAGAGGACTTATGCCTTCTGGAGCGAGGTCAGCGGTCAATATATAGCCGTTATAAAGCGAGCCATCCTCTAAAACCACCTGCACTGCGGTGTATTCTTGGTCGTCATCAAAGCCACTATAGATATAGACCTCTTGCCCGCTTTGCAAAGTGTACGATGTTGGCTGTTTGTCGATGTCGTATAAAACGCTCTCCCGCCTTATCTTTCCATTAAAGACAGGATAGACGATTTGCGAACTGTTTGCCGTGATGTAATATTTATATATATAGCCCGAAATATCGGTGTCAGGAACAGAGACGAGCGCAAAATCGCCGTCACTATCACTGACAATCGTGAGAGTGTCGCCAAGGTTTGCCATATATGGCTTGCCATCATCTAAAACCACTTCGCTTTCAAATGACGGCTCGCTATAAAGATAACAATACGAGGCAATCACCCTCACCGACTGTGAAGGCGTGAAGGACAGAGTGCTTAGTAAAATTGCAAAAACTTGTAAAAATACTTTCATAAATTTATTATTGAACTTTTTTATGATTTTGTCAAGTAAAAAGCATTTTTATTATAACTAAAAACTTTTTAGCCGTCCATAATCATTTTGTCGGCAATCAGGGCAATAAGTTCGCTGTTTGTAGGTTTTTCGTTGTTGCCATAAACTTTAAAGCCAAATATGTTGTTGATGTTTTCAATCTTGCCTCTATTCCAAGCCACTTCAATTGCGTGACGCATACCGCGCTCTACTTTAGAGGAACTTGTCTCAAACTTTTCAGCTATCGTTGGATAGAGCTTCTTGGTGATTTGACTTATTATGTTAGGCTCCTGAACGGCAAGCTTAACCGCCTCTCTTAAAAATTGATAGCCCTTGATATGGGCAGGTATGCCAATGCTGATAAATATACTTGCTATCCTCTCGTCTAACACTTTGCTTGGGTCGACAATAAGGTTTGGGCTAAGTAGGTCCTGCAATCTCTCCTCTAGGTTTTCAGGCATAATCGGTTTAAACATAAAGTAACTTGCCCCCTCTTTCATCGCCTTTGATACAAAGCCCGAGTGCGAGAGCGAGCTTACAAAAATTACCTTAGGGCACTCACTTCCCATCTCCTCTTTTAGCGTTTCAAAAACCTTAAAGCCATCTATCTCAGACAGCATAACCTCGCAGATAAGAAAGTCTGGACGCATCACCTTGACATCCTTTACCACCTGCAAACCAGCAGTGCCGGTGCCTACCACTTGGTAGCCCTCTTTGTTTTTAAAATAGTTATACACCTCATTATCTCTTATTTCATCTGCAATGTACAATCTTATATTTTCTTTGTTTTCCATTTTGTCTCCTTTTACTAATTCTAAAGATAGCACTTTTTAGTCACAAATAAAAGCGTTCACAGTGTTGAAAAATGACGGAAAATGTTGAGTTTTGTTGATTTTTCGTCCTCTTGCAAGCAAGCGGATATAAAAATGATAAAAAACCTTTAAATTCCCCGCTATCTGTCGAAGTCAAAAATATAAAGAAGAGATTTGTCAAAACTCCTCTCTATTTCCGTTGATTTTTAACATCTAAATATATTTTTAAACAGAAAATATAAAATTTTGCCATTATTTACATCAAAATTAATTAAATGTTGTTTTTCTTGTTGAAAATACTCAAAAAATTTTTGATTAATATTATTATTAAAACAACAATTTTTACTCATCAAAGTTTTTATAAATGCTTGTATGTTTTGCACCAAAAAACTCTATGGATTACCATAGAGTTTTTTATTTTAAACCTTAGTTATTTGCTATATCGTTCATCTTTCTTCTCTTGTATCTTCTATAGAAGTAGACGATGATTGCTATGATAATCGCAAGTATAATGAGAGCGAAAATTATCCAAAGCACAATCGTCAAGGTGTTTGTATCTTTAATTATCCTTGCATTATCGCCAAGACACCAGAATAAGCCACTATGAGATAGCTCTGGCGCTGGATAACTTCTGTAGAGACTCAAGCCCGATATTACATATTCGCCAAGGTCCATCGTGCCATTGAAAGGACTGTCTGGAACACCGATAGGCTCCCAGAACCTTCCACTAAGGCTGATGTCGGCAACTATCTGATAGTACGCCTCACTATAGAGGATGTCATCACTATTAGTTAGTCCATTGTTGACAGCATATGCAACAAAGGCAAGTTCTTGTGCACTTCTTATATAATAAGGATTGTTTGATGTTCCACTGCCAAGAAGTCTGCTTGTGCCTTCAATATATCCCGATAAAACTTCTTCATCGGTCCACAAAAGTCTTGAGTAGACAACTGTTATCTTGAGGTTATATGCCTGATAGCGATTTAGGAAGGACTCATTGATGATAAGCGTGTTGTCCAAAAGATAACTCATCAAACTTACTGGCTCGCCATCATAATCAAGTAAAACGTCGGTGATTTGGTAGTTTGCAAGCACGTACGCCCTTAGGCTGACGCTTTGCCCATATAAGATTTGATAGCTAGAGCCAGCGCTGACATTGTATGTTTTGCCGTTTGCGTCTACAAAGCTTAATGCGCCTGCACGCAAGATTTCATTATCACTTACCTCGTCTTCAACCTGCATATCAAAGATGAGGTTGACATTCTCTCGGATTGCGCCAATATCGATGTCAAGCACATAGCTTTCGCCGTCCTCAACAAGTCCGTCTGCAGTAAGCGCAAAGGTATATCTATAATAGCCGTTATTATCTACACTCTCGCTATAGATACCACCATTTACTGTGATAGCATAGCCGTACTCTCTTTCAATGACGATTACAAGACTCTGTCCAACATTTGCAAGAATTTGACCAGAATAACTTACCGCTCTGCCATCAAGGTAAACATTGAGGATTCTATGTATGCCCGAGGCATCTGTAAAGTCAATATTTATGGTAATTGGTTTGCCTTCAAATACCGCCCTGATGCTAAGTGGAGTAGATATCAAATCAGCAAAAGTATAGCTATAGCTTCCGCTTGCGTTATCAAACTGTGCATAATACCTTTCATTTGTTGCCGTGTTTAAGAAGTACAAGAAGTTGTATCCTTCCTCTGCCGTCGCTCTAAGCGTAAGTGGAATATCAGGCGAGAAGGAGCCTTCTACCAAACTTCCACTTTGATAGCCTTGAGCGCTTCCGCCCTCGGTGCTGCTCAAGGTGAGAATTGGCTGATATACCGCTGTGACGCTATATGAACCGACGCTATACTCAAGGTCAAAACCGCTTTTATACGCCACTGTCTCTCCATTATCAATAGAAACAAGGAAATTTATAAACTGATAGCCTTCAACTGGAATTGCCTCAAAGTGAAGGTTTACTCCTGCCGGCACCTCGACATACCACTTGTCAGTTTGATTCATCCAATAATCGCTTCCAATATTTGTTATAAAGTCGGTGATATTGAAGTTTTCAAAGTTTGAATAGAAACCAACTGGCAGGAAATTAAGATTGATAGACGCCCTATCATATACCCAAGCGGCGTATATGGTGAAGGTCTGAGTGTCTTCATCGAAGTTGTCGGTTGGCACATAACCATAACCTGTCCATCTATAACCGGTCTCACTCCAATTTTTGAGCAGGTTGCCATTACCGTCTAAATACTGAGTGCCTCTTGCAAGTTGCATTGTATAATAACCGCCAAGCGTGTAGCCACGTCTTGTTGAGAACACAAGGGCACGCTGTTCTTCTGTAAGGTTTGTCATAGGAAGTGCCTGTCCATAGATTAATGCATTATCGATTCGAACTGAAAGATTTTCTGTCACATAGAAGTTTAGGCTGTATACTCTAGGCTCTACAAGAATGTAGATTGTTGCGCTTGCATTTGCATTTGTAATCTCAAGAGTTGCACGCTTTGTAAAGCCGTTTGAATAGATATCGCTCTCTTCAACAAGTCCTGCCACAACTGCTCCCTCATCAAACGACCCGTTACTATAAACAACATAGTATCTTAGGTTTCCTTGCTCGTCGGCAAGAAGGTCATAGGTGAACATAGAATAGACATCTATATTGATTGTTGCGCCTGTAATTGCGCTGATAAAGGTGTTATAAGTGTTGTTTTGACTTGCTCTGACATCTATTGATGAGGTGTCAACGCTGATGCGTCCTGCACTGAGTGCGGTTGTGGTGTCGGCAGTTACAAACCTAACCTCGATATTATTTTCAACAGGGATAAATATTGCTTGTATGTTTGCACCTTGACTAAGTCCGCTTACCGCCCATATTCTAATGCCATTTGCATTGTACTCGCTTACAATGACTCCCGGCGTCGTTGAATTTATAATAGCATTGTAACCGCTCTCTATTTCTAAGGTAAAGTAGAGCGTTCCGTATGTCACTGAATTTGCACTATAATCATAGTAAAGTTTATCGCTTGAGCAGATGTAATATTCGTCGCCAAGCCTTGTACCTTCATAGTCTACAAGATAGATTAATCCCCCCGTTGGATCACCATAGATAAACTCATAATTGCGCTGTACAACTGTCTGAACATTTACAGTGATTTCTTCGGCAGTGAAGGTTATCTCAATAGTTGATATACTCTCAACTACATCAAGATAAACAGTAAATCTAGAGTTTTCTTGGTCGTAGCCTTCTGTAGTAGGCTGTCCGTCAACTAAAATTTGGTCAAGTCTGTAGCCCTCGTCTGGCAATATGTCAATGATAAGGTCATAGCCATATCTCACTTGCCCGATTTCAGTGCGTCCACCATTGACTGTTGTTTGAGTGCTGTCCTCTTGGTAGAAGATTATCTGTCCGTGATTGCCAGCGGTGAAGGATATGCTAGTCACTCTATCAATGAAGGTTGCATAGATGGTTATGCTCTGCCCTGGCGTTACGCTTTCAAGCATCTGTCTAAGCGAAGAAGTAAGTTCTATGCTTGTGTTTTCTTCTCTAGAGATGATATCGCCGTCAAATTCCCAGCCATAGAAGATATAATCTTCTCTTAATAGGGTTACACCAAGTTGCAGGCTCTGTCCAAATTTAACCGTTTGACTTTGTGGTACGGTAATTTGTCCAAACTCCTCACTACCACTCTCAACAGCTATTACAAAGTTATAGCTTCGCTCGGTGGCGGTAAAGGTTAGACTAAAGCTTTCGTTTATATCATTTAAGCTTGCATCAAGGTGATAAAGTCCGTCAGCCCTTAGATAGTTACATTGTACACTTGTCAAGAAAGACTCAATGCTTGCGCTCACATTGCCATCGCAATAGCCATATCTAAGTGACGCCGTGATTACAAGGTCTTCTCCAGTGTAAACTCCGTACGTTCCGCCGTTAAGGGCTACGCTTTCGCCGTTAAACTGAAGACTTGTAAAGATTGAACTTACATCATTATAGGTCACTGTGTTGAGCGTTGGATTTGCCTCAACCGTAAAGGTTATGTCAGAGGTAAAGTTGCTCCAAGTGACAATCATAGTCTTTTTATCTAGTGATATCTCGATATCAATAGTTGAATTTGTCGTCGTGTGGCTTAGAGAGCTCTCATCAAACTCATAGCCAAAACTTGCTGTGAAGGTGATTTCAACGATGCTTTCGGTAAGCACGTTGTATACCGAGGTTGTCGGTTGCACAACATCATCGATGGTCACGCTGTAGCCATCTATATTATAGCCGGCAATGGTCATTCTGTTTGTGCCAAGCACTGTAACAATATTGAGAACACCATCATCCGTGAGGTTGTAAACAGAAACAGAGTTTGCGCTTTCTGTTACGTTTCCATTAAGGCTAGCAGTGTCAATATCATAGCTATAGCCTTGTAATGGTGTTATATCGAAAGTGATATTAGTTGTATCATAGGTTATGTCAAATGTCTCTCCACTTGCGATTCGGCTTCCGTTATAGAAAACTTGAAGTCTATTGTCAAACTGCACGGTTAGAGTGTAGGTATTGTTCTGATATTCGGCAACTAAACTTGCATTCCATACCCCGCCAATCAGTGTTCCGATTGTGTGGAAAACGCTTCCATCTGTATAGGTTACGCCGTTTGCATCAGTCCAAACACCACTGCGACCTGGCAAGGTTGCAAGAGGAAGAGGACTTGTAAAGGCCCTTCCATAGGTCACGTTTTGATTGCTATCGCCCGTGAGCGTGCCTCCTGCAGGATTGAAGGTGACAACATACTGTACACCTGCCCAGTTTGCCGTAAGGTCAACACTGACATCTTCGTCAAGATTTGGATAGAGGTTATCTACCACCTCTTTAAGTGAAAGCGCGCCGATATCTCCACCGCTATAGCTAAAGCCTGCAAGTGTATATGTGCCTGCAGTTACGCTGAAGGCTGGAAGGTCATCCACATAAATATTTGCAATAGCTGAGTAGTCGTAAGTGAAATATGTCCTATTTGAATCGGTGCGTGAGGTGTAATCTGGGATGTTTGTGTCAATATCAAAGGTGACCTCAATCTCGCTTGTAAAAGCTGTAATTTCAAGGTCAGAGCCAACGCCATAAACTTGAGCGCTACCATTAGACCCGCCAACATCGTCAAGTACAGCTCTTGAATATCTACCATTAACCTCATATCTTGCTATCTTATAGCCTTTTGATATAGTAAAGTTTATTTCAATGTCGCTAAAGTATCTTGCGCTCTCTGAAAGGTTATTATAATATTGCCCGGTCACTTCATAGCTTTCAACGCCCTCACCTAAAACTGTGATTTGATAGTTATCTATTTGCCAGATAACATAGATGGTTATCGTCTCATCGATGTTAGCCTCATCTAAGGCAACCTCTCTGATAAGCGTCTGTATGTTGTCGACAGTTATAGGTATATACTCGCCGTCCTCCATATATGCCCAGCCAGATGCGGTGTAGCCTGTTCTTGTAGGAAGCTCCATCTGTGACAATAGCTCAAGCCCTGTAAGCACATTTGGATATTCAAAAGTAAAGAAAGTCTCTTGCACAAGTGGGCTGAGTCCATCCTCAACGAAGGCGCCGTCAGTGACGAGGTCGATATGCTCGGTAGTTGCATTTACATTGAAGGTTATAATATGGTTTGTTATAGAACCTACCAAGACTGGATAGGTTATTGTATAGTTGTTTGAGTCATCAAGAGTGCTGTCAAATACAAGTGATATAATTTTCTTATTGTTGCCGACCGTGCTATCGTAATACTGCCCGCCTATAATACGGATGACATCACCGCTTAAAAGTCCGTCAGATAGGTATGGGCTTGTCTGTCCGTTGACAACTTGATTAAGGTTATCTTCGCCAATCTCGCTAGTGCTGTCATATTCTTTTGTTATTTGAACTTCAGAGTTGTTTATCGTTATATCAAGCTTTGTAACCTCAAAAGAAATTGTTACAGTTGTCTGATAAACCTGCCCTTCATCTAAGACATCTCCGCCAAAGGTGTAGTTTATTGAAGTTAGGGTGATTGTGATTGCATTAGAGCCTACCTCAAGGTAGCCACCTGTTGAGAAGGATGGTGAAACAAATTGATAACCTGCCACATTAAGATAGCTTGAATTAATATCGCCACCATTGAATACAAGCGGGAATTCTGTCAAGATTATTGTTAGCACATCATCTTGTCTAAGTGAACCGTATTCTATAGAAGTGATATTGGTGACTACATCAACTGTTTCTATCGACGGCAATATCAAAATTTGAAGTCCGCTTGCAAGCTCTAAGATGTAATTTGCATCGCTTAAGCTATCTAGGGCAATCTCTTCAATATCCCTTCGCCCTGCAAGTTCGCTATCCGCTACGCCGTTTATGATAATGTTGTCGCCTTCTACATAGTTTAATATATCAGCGCTTACACCGCTATTTTGAGCAAACATACTAAAGGTGAAGGCGTTTGATTGGTCAAAAGTCTTGCTAATAGCGTTTAAGGTAATCGTCCTCTTGGTAACTGTGATAGTGTTGTAATCTTGCGCTATTGAATTTGTGTCAATATTAGCTTCGCTCCAGCCAGCGCTTTGTCCTTCGCTTGACAAGCTTACGCTAAACTCATAGGTGCCTACATTTTTGCCTGCAGAAGATGAGTTAAAGGTGATATATCTAGCATAGGTTTCTCTTTCTGAAATAGGAACCTCAATCTCTTCGCCATCACTTAGGTAGTAAAGGCTAAACGATTGACTAACCTGCTCGCTTCCTTCAAAGCCGTATACTTCAAACTTTTGAGTATCGCTGTTATACCTTGTGCTAAGTGAGGTTAACGCCTCGCCATTGTAGGTGTAGGTTAGATTGCCATCAAGTCTTACAAACAAGCCATTGTCTGGCACTCGGATTACAAAGTAAGCAACAAAGCCATCGGTAATGAGATTGTAGTTGTTTATATCTGTTGGGTCTGTCAAGGTGGCGGTAAGAAGAAGGTGGTTACCAATCGACTCGCCTGCCTGCCTTGTAAAGTTAAGCTCAACGCTGTCTGTATTTACAAGAGATATTGTTATGGTATCTCTTATAGGATTTGGGTCACTTTGCCCAAAGAATTTATAAACCTCAATTTGACTTGCATAGTCAGCGAGCGTCAAGTCAAATTTATTGATAGTAACCTGCATCTGTCCAAAGCCATTTTCAATCTCAAAGAACTCTGCATATGCGCTATTGATTGAGAGTGATACAGTGTATTGCCCTGCATTTCTAATCTCATTATTTGGTGAAATCGTCACATCAACGCCATAGCTTGCAAGACCTGTTTGTAAAAGGCTTGTAAGTGTCATTTGAGGGGAAGGCGTACCATTCAATCTTATTTGCAGTGTTATATCACTCTTGCGGTCGGCATTATTGAAGGTTAAAACGTTCTGTCCTACTATGCCTATGGTGCTTTCCTCTATATTTATAGTCACATCAACATCTTGGCTTATGGTCTGCCCTGCTTGGTAGGCATTTGTAAAAGTCAAAGTGATAGTAAGGATATATTCACCTCCAAGCGAGGTTGGAACTCTGCCCGTCGAATCTGCAAAAGTAAAGCTATCGCTAGAGCTAAAACTCACACTAGGGTCATCTTTTTTAGTTAAGGTGAAGTTATAGCTTCCACCAGTGAGCGCCTTAGGTGATACAAAGCTTGTAGCTTCAATCTCTTGTGAGCTAAGGCTTGCTTTGAGGTCGAGACTATCACTGACAAGGCTGTAATCTACGCCGGTAAGCTCCCAAAGCGCAATGAGTTCTACTTGCGAGCCACCATCGAGTGAGACAAACCTATAGGCGTCCTCACCGCTCTGCTCAGCGGTAAGACCATTTGCAGAGTAGAAGTAACCATTGAAAGTAAGTCCGCTATAGTCATAGCTTGGATTGTCTAAAATATACTCTCCACCTGCGCTAGAATAAGATAGATAAATGATTTCACTTGATTGCCCGCTAGCGTTATGTCCGCCGTTATAATTAAATGAAAGTTTGCGTACATCAGTCAAGATTGCATAGAGGTTGCTATCTTGAGAATCTGTCGCCATTGTAAACACTTGATAAGGGTCGGCGTTTGAGCCTGGGTCAGAGAAATCTGAACTTAACATCTCGTCATAGTCTCTGCCATTTGGAGAAGTGCCAAAAGTGAGAAGTGTCAAGTGGCTGAGCCTTTCATTTGTCAATGAAACTGCAACGCTATAGCTAAGTGTGTGAGAGGTTAGCATCTCTCTATTCACAAAGATTTGAAGGTTTTCTGTGTCGTTATTTACAACGCTAAAGATGACGTTGTCGTCAATATCATAGGTAAATTGACTGCCTGTAACTATGACTTCGCCGCCGTCTACATAGACACCTGTCAAATAAAGTCCATCTACAAGCCCGCTATAGTCTTGAAGAAGGGCGTCGTTAAGCACTCCGTTCGTTGCAGTCAAATATCTTGTTGAGTAGTAATTTTTAATTGCACTAGCAGAGCTAAGTAGTCTAAATTGACCATCAAGGACATACTCAAAACTGCTATCTTTATTGCCATCATACGCCTGTCCGTCAATTGTCAGGCCCTCAACAGCAAACACCCCTCTATTTGCGCCTGTGAAGGTGGTATCGCTGTCAACCGCATCGCCAGTATAGACAATGCGCGAAAGGTTGTAGCTAAAATACTCTCTTCCTATTTGGAAGGTTCTATTGTTGCCATCGTGAGTGTAGACAATCAGTGTTACGCCGTCAAAGTAATAGGTTGAGGTGTTGCCAAAGCTGATTATAAACCTAGCCCTAACAATAGTCGCTCCATCCTCAAGAGTGTAGGTGTAATCACTGCCATTTACCACAACTCCGCTGATAAGGTTTGCAAAGTTGGTTGAAGAGTTGACTGCAACTCCGCCAATATTTGTAACTTGAGTGAAGTAACCGCTGTCAATAGTGAGAATTAAATCTTTATCTTCGCCAACATTGTAGTCGCCACCTGACAGCACATAACTTCTAAAGAAGTCGTCAGTGTTAAAGGTCACTCTCTCCTCTTCGCTTGCCTCGCCATCAAAGCCGTACACAAGGTAAACATTGCCGTAGTCGTTTACATTGCTATAACCTTCGCTTGAAAGGGTTGGAACAAACTCGCTTGTGCCGTTGTATGCCGATACAAAATTGCTATCAAAGCCAAAGGCATTTTTGTTCATTGTGAAAGTGAGGCTTGATGAGCCAAGTCTATAGCTATAATTTTCACTTGAGTTGTGCAAGGTGTCTATGAGGTCTATATAGAAGTAAATTGAATATAGTCCATCCTCATAAATATTGTTGATATTAAAGGTATTGCCTTCATAGTATGTTGTTTGCCCATCTTTTACAAGCGCAAAGCCATATCCGCTCACCTGGTCGCCATTTGAAAGCATAATTACATCTTCGGTAAGTGAGATTGTAATGTCATCGCTATCGTCTTCAAGGTTGGCAAAATCTATAAGCGAACCGATTGTGATATCGTGGCTATTTAGAAGGAAGAAGTTTGCGCCCGTCGAGTCATCACTAAACGCAATAGTTGCCTCGCCTGCCGAGACATTAGATTTTGTAAAGATAGGGCTGATTGTAATATCTGTTAGGTTATCAAAAATTTCAGTAGGGTCAAAGTTGTAAAAGTCGCCTTCAAAGTTGTATCCAACGCGAGTAATCGTGATGTTCTTGCCTGTTATAGATGAGGTGTTAAAAAGAAAGTCCTCACTGTTCTTGTCAAGCACGCTTGGAAGAGCGTTATAGGTTACAACAACGTAAACACCGTTCTCATCTTGACCGAAATTGCTACCACTGCCACTTACAGTGACATCAAAATACTGAGAGCTTTCTATGTAAACCTTATAGCTTGAGGCTGCTCTAAGCGTTGATGCAGTGATACTGCGAAGGGTGTCATAATTTGTGCCAATGAGGGTGTCAAAGTTATTTCCGTCAAACAAGATTGAGGCGTAGTCGCCGTCAATATTTGCTGAAAGTCTGCCCTCAAGGCTAAGTTCAAAACCGCCCGCAGTGTATCCGCCAAGCACTCCGCCATTGTACGAGGCAACCTCAATGCCCTCTCTAAATATGTGGTATACACCCTGCCCGTTTTTAAGGCTTGGGTCATTTGCGATAAAGCGTATCTCATCGCCAATTTCAAGCGCTGACTGAACAGTAGTTCCATCGATAATGAGGTTGTATTTGATAACATTCCAATTAGAAACGAGCGTCAAATTTGTCGCAGATGAGGTTGCAAGCGCGCTCTCATCGACAAAGCTCGTCCAAGTTTGAAGCAAACTGCCACTGCCGAAGAGGTTTGCAAAGTTGAGTCCTGTGATAACAAAGTTTGCTCCTGCGTTTGCCGTAAAATTAGTTGTGCCGATTGTATAGCTATAATTTGCAAAGGTGTAACCCTTGTTTCTGTACGCCTGCTTTAAAGTCACCCCGTTTGAGTAGGTGATAGTGTCGCTTGTCAAATCAACTTCGATAAGCTGACCTTTTTGAGCGTTGCCACCATCATAATTAAGGGTAACTGTTCTTGGCGAGACGATTGCTTGAACGTTGACAGCAAAGTTTGAGGCGTTGCTAGTCCTTGAAAAGTCTTGATATGCCGAAAGCAAGTTGGCATTTGTGACGATATCGTTATAATTGCCATTTGCAATCGTCACCACCTCGCCATTTTTGAGGTACCAGCCAAGGTTATAATACTGAGTGTGAATTTGTATTCCACCAAAACCTGCATTTGCAAGGCTAACCTGCCCTTGCCCGTCTGAGATTGTATAGTTATATCTAAAACTTCCGCTATTTCCTATAAACAAATCCTCTGTCACGTCTATTGGTGCATAAGAGCCGTTAAGGACAAGCCCGTTTGCGTTTATTGTAACCTCTTTATAAGTAAAGTCAAAATTAAAGTCAAAATCAAAGGTTCCGCTTGTGAAGTCAAATGCCCAAACGCCAGTGTTTACATTTGTCACATCGACGCTGTCAATAGTGGTTGCAAGATAGCCGTCATTGACCGTGTCATCAAAGCCGTTTATACTGCTTGCATTAAAGCTGTCAGTGTCACCATAGAGAAGAGCAAGTCCTAGGTCGGTAAGCGTCAAGGTCACCCTTCCGCTCTGCCCTGGAACAAAGGCATTTGAGGTAAAGCTGAGCGAGAATAGGTCGTCAAGGAAATCTAAGTTGTCGCGTCCTGTATACCTCGTCACCGACTCCCCGTTTGAGATGTTGAAGGTAAAGTTTTCCCAGCCAAGCTTGTACTCGGTCTGTGCCACCGTAATAGTTATGATAAAGTCGACATCTTGACCGCCCTGATAAATCTGATTAAAGACATTTTGCGCCGGCGAAGTTGCTCCCCATTCATATCTGCCAGTCATCTCGTTAAATTCAAGCACGGCATTTGTTATAACATTGCCTTGACCATTATGATTTATCGTTATATGAGTTGGCGTATAATAGCCGTTTGTAACAATGCCGACATAGTCAGCTAGCACCCCTTCAATGCCTCTCACTTCAAGAAGTCCCGTACCATTCAAACCGACGCCGTCAATATCGTTTACAACCGCCGATATTCCCTTTGTCGAATTGTCAACATCACTAGGAGTCAAAATATTGCCTTCCCCGTCTTGAACTTCAAACTTAAAGTATGAGCGAAGTCCACCGATACCGACATTAAAGGTCATACCCTCTTCAAGGTTATTTATGGTAATTCTAAAGGTCACATAGGAATAATAGGTACGCCCGTTGACCGTCATTTGTCTACCACCATCAACTGGCACCTGTGTTGCGGTAAGTGAACTTGTGCCTGTGTTGGAGCTAAGCACAAAGTAGTTGACATCATCGTCAATTCTCAAGGTTATCTCAACGGTCTGACCTATACCACCCTTGATATAGAAAGAATTTTCTCGATATTCAACACCGCCATAGATATAAGCAAAGCTGTCAAGGTCTGCGTCCTCAAATGCGTAAACTGAGGTTACAACATTTATCTCTTGAGCCGCTCTCTTGACAACAATGTAGACATTGCCTGTTGTGCCAGCAATATTTGATATCGTTACGCTGTAAGTTCGCTCTTCGCGACTGCTTACAACCCCGCTTCCGCTTGTATTTCTTACGCTTCCACTTGCGCTAACCTGGCAATAACTGTCATTATTGGCATTAGCAGAGTTGTAACTTGAACCCTCGCCTGTAAAATTTGTAAAGTTAAGATAAATTCCGCTCGTCTTGCTGTAAACATAGTTGCTGTTTCCATCAAAGCCGTTATTTATATCATCTTCATTTATAACAAGGCTCTCTTGAACTCCATTTTCACCCACAACGGCTATTTCATAGCCTGCGTCTATGGTAAAGGTTAAGGTGACCTCATTTGACAAGTTGTTGTCGTCAGAAGTAAGCCCTTTAACGGTATATCTGCCATTTGTTGCAACAAGGTTTGTGTCAAGCGACCCCTTGTTTACACTAACGCCACCTATAGCTGAACTTACATCCGCATAAGTCAAACTTCCGTTTGCGTAACTTTCGCTATCAACAAGAAAATAGAAATCAAAGGCCCTATCATTAAGTGGAGCCCACTCAAAATTTACTGTATCACTTGGATAGCTTGGATAGTTATAGTAAAAACTTGGTGATTGCGATATATCTCCCTTTGACTGAGTGCTAATAGATTTAAGGGTAAACCCAAGTCTATCTGTTAGGTATGCATTCCCTCCAAAAATATCGTCTAGGGCATAGTCGTAATAATACCCAACAGCCCGATAAATTCTATTTCCGTAATTGTAATTAAAGTTAATTGTCGTCTCATACGCTTCCGCGAGATTTATTTCACAATAACAATCATCAACTGAAGGTGTTTCTATAGTCACCTTGTACCCTCTCGCTATTACATATGGGACTTCAGTATCAGTAGGAGACAGTTGTTCACGAAGTTTAGGTTTATGTGTAAAATATATAGCATTTTTTCTCATCATTAAACTCATATACCCACTAGGGTAGGTATTAGCTTTATATACAGAGTTTTGTAATGTAAGAGAACCAGAAAAATCATCAAAATCACTGTCAACTAAAACAATAAAATAATTTGTTAATTCATTGTTAACATATTTATATGTAGGTTCTCCCGTTGGTGTATTATTAACAGCTAAATAATATACAGCGTAACCAGCAAAATTTATGTTTGCCTGGCTATCCACTTTCCCAAGCGTCCCTAAATCAGTGACATAATATTGAAACACAACATCTGACGTCACTGGATCGTAGGAGTATAAATTTCTCACTAGAGTTGCGGTTGACAAAAACACTTGAACATTAGAAGAATTACTTCCAATTGTATAGATTTGTTGCATTGAAGAGTTCCCACCAACATCATCAAGAGCATTATCGTGTACAGAAACTATCATACTATTTGTAGCAACTCCAACGAGTGTACCACCTGTTGGTTCTGAAATAGAATAGGTTCCATCCAAAATCAAATCGGAGATGATCGCGTTATTTATATTTCCAAAAAGCCCTTGACCACTCCCAGAAGGTACTCCCACCGACTGCACAACAACATTTGATATTTTGTGACCGTTTCCATCAAAGACTCCACTAAATGGGTGTTCTGCTGTACCAATAGGCGTCCAAATGGCGCCTTGAAGATCAATGTCGTTACCTAAAAGAAACACCCCTGAAAGATAATCTCTATCTCCATTATTGACGTGGTGTGCTACTGACGCTAACCCTAGCGCAGTTTTAATATAATAGTAATCTCCCTCTGGAGAGATATTCCCATTGATAAACATAATGTCATCACTCGTCACCTGAGTTATGACGTCCGCATCCATCCACGCATCGCCAGATAATTGTGATAGGCTGTCATCACCTGTGGACATCGTCTCTGCCTGTGCGAGTTGTGACCTCTTCACTCCCGGCACAAATAAAATTAGCCCTATAGCTAACAGCAAAAGCGCCACGCAATAAAAACCTTTTAGACATTTTCTTAACATAACACACCTCTATAAAGTTATTGTTAATTTATTATAATATATTTATACTAAATGTTGCAAATATTTTGACGAAATTAAGCGCCTTTTACAAAAATTAGCCTGTGTGATTTTGTTTTATTTTTTCTCCATATTAAGTTCTCAAAAAACCAACTTATTTTCACCTTTTATTTTGTTTAGAAAAAAAACTAAAAATTTTTACTTTACTAGATAAAAGGGATTTTCATACTATGCGATAAGCGAACAAAGCATACTAATACATAAAAATTTTTATCAATAAAATCTTATCACTTTTAACCTAAAATTTAAGATTAAAAATCCACAAAAAATCTATAATTTATCAAAAATTAAGAAAAAATATGCAAAAAACCACAAAAAAATCGATAAAAGTTATCAATTTTGATAAATTACGAAACAAAAAACTAAATCTACTTGATTTAGTTTTTCGTTTAAGATAATTCATCTTTTATTGTATTTTCAAATGAGTATGGTTTGAACTCGAAGTCAAACCCTGTATATTTTGAACGTGTTAAATTTTTATATTGTCTTACCGCTTCTTTGCAAGAATCGTCTATATCATCTATTCTTGCAACTTTCCCATTGACTTGCACAAGAGGAACTATGTATCTTTTTTTACCTTTTACACTAATGCAATATTTATCATTTATAGGTTTATCTCCAGCATAAATATTTAGATATCATAACTTATCACTAAAAGAAAAGTTTAATTTTACAAGTATTCTCTATTTTAAAGGTTTTACTCGTGGAAGATTTTTCCCTCGCGGATACTTTTTGTCTGTCCTTTTCACTTTATCAATCTCAAGTATAAACCTTTCGCTGTCTATTTCTTCGAGGCTGAAGCTATGACAAGCCTTAACTTTTCCGCCTAAAATTTCTATGGCTTTTCTACTCTCTAAAAGTTCCTCTTCAAGTTTTGCTCCCTTATACATCAAAACCTTGCCACCCACCTTAACAAATGGCAATAAATACTCAGAAAGGGTAACCATTGGCGCAACCGCCCTTGATAATGCCACATCAAACATCTCCCTATGCTTTTGGCAATAATCCTCACTTCTCTCGTGCACGGTAATAACATCATTTATGCCTAGTTTCTTCAGCAATTCATTTAAAAAATTTATTCTTTTTTGCAGGCTGTCAAGCAAGGTGAGTTTTATATCTTGCCTAACAATCTTTAGTGGAACGCCTGGGAAGCCCGCGCCCGTACCAACATCTATTATGCTCGCACCATTTCTGATAAATTTTTCACCTATAACGCTGTCAATGAAGTGCTTTAAAACAACGTCTTTTGGCTCGGTTATTGCGGTAAGATTGTACTTTTTATTTTCTTCCACCAAAAAATCATAGCACAAGCAAAATTGTTCTACCTGCCTTTCCGTCAAATCATATCCATATTTAAAAAACATTTCTTTTACTAAATTTTTCATAATAATTCCTTTGTTTATTTTTAGTTATGTTTTTATAACCTTAGTTTTACTATTAAATAAAATTTACTTGTCATAAATAATTCTATCAATGATGACATAGCTATGAGATTTCTCACTTAGATTCATATGACAGAAACATTTTGACACTATTTATTCGGCATACTCACAAATATTAGTCAAACCCCGATTGCTTTCTCACAATTTTATAGTTATAGCTCATAATGCCATTATGCCAGAAAATGAATATACTAAAAATTTTTGACGTCTATAAAAACTTCACTTTTAACGCCTTTACTTCTCCCACAAATATTATAAAAATAACAAAATATTATGTCAAACTTTTCACCACAAAACACACAATTTTTGCTATTCCCTCTTTTAATTTACCCCGATACAAAAACAGAAAAATGAATCAATTTTCTTAGTAATTTAAACAAAAACTAGCAATTTATTGATAAAAAACGCCAAAAATCACCTAATTTCTGCAAAATATAAGCCAAAACTTTCTAATTTATCCACCAAGTCATAACAAGTAAGTCCGTCTATTTCTATAGCCTTGCTGTCTCCGGGAGAGGTTTGACTAAAAGTATCCCACGCTGTCTTTAAACTTTCTCTTCGAGGTATATTGTGTCTGTCAAACAAACCTTTTATCATCGCCTCATTTGTTGAAAAGATTTTGACAATATTATATTTACATACAAAAATCTCGTCGCGAGTTATATGTGATGCAAAGCCAAATTCGCAAACTCCATCATTTATTAAAATTTCGCCGTAACTATTCATAATTTCTAAAAGTTGTTTTTTGCTAAGTCCATCTGCATAATAAACATTGCTGTGAAAAGGCGCACAATCATCTGCCCTTAGCGTTTCTTCTTGCTGACGCGTAGCCGGCAGTTCAAGAATAAAAAAGCAAGGCTCTACTAGACCGGCAATAAAATCTAAAATCATACCCCTCATCTTTTCATACGAGACATTCGCTGTTACAGTTTTGCCCTTATAATCATATCCTTCCTCCACCTCATCCCTAAGCGGAACAATATATCCTTTAGAAAAATTCATATTACCTCCAATTTTTTATTAATTAATTTTACAATATTTATTAAACAAATTAAAATCTTTTGATATTTTTTGTTAATATTTAAATATTTACTACTTTATTTGCGATATTTTTAACAAACGTCATATCGTGTTCAACAAAAATAAGCGTTATACTTGTGTTTTTTAATAGCTGTTCTATTTGCAAGCGTGAAATAACATCAATATAATTTAGCGGTTCATCCCAAATGTATAAATTTGCCTCTTCGCATAGACTTTTAGCTATTAAAATTTTTTTCTTTTCCCCTTCGCTGAATTTTTTTATATCAGAATTGAACTGTTCACGCTTAAAGCCTAGTTTAAAAAGCATTGTAAAAAATCTTGTTTGGTCTAACTTAAGCTCTTTCGCAAATTCTATTAAATTTCCTCCTGTCCATTCATATTGCTGACTTACATAAGAAATCTTTAATTCTCTATCTTTATAGATGTCCCCAGTATGTTTAATATCGTCGCCACACAAAATTTTAAGTAGGCTTGTTTTCCCGCTACCATTGGCTCCACATACAGCAAGCTTATCGCCATATTCAACATCAAAATTAATATTCTTTGCAACTTCCTTGTTATCATAAAAAATAGATAAGTCTTTAACTAATATCATTGTTTCTTTTTTGATTTTTATAGAATTTAAAAACAAATCGTCTTGTTTTTCTATGTTTTTAAGCAGTTTTTCTTTTTCTTCTATGGCTTTGTTTTTTCTTTGTTCAATAGCTTTAGCACTTTTTGCCATTCTTGCAGCTTTGTGTCCAATATAACCTTTATCAGGTCGCAGTCCTGAAACACGCTTGTTTTTACTATTTTCAACTTGAGTCGCCCATTCCAGTCTCTCTTTTGCGCTTTCCTGCAATTTTAATATATCTTTTTTCAATCGCTCATTTTGCATAAGTTCAAAGTTATCTTGGTTTTGTCTGTTTTTCCACCAAGTTGAAAAATTGCCTTTTTGAATTTCTATATCATTTTTATTAATAGAAATTATGTGGTCAACACAGCAATCAATTAATTCTCTACTATGTGAAACAATTATAAATCCCTTCTGCTTACTTAAAAAATTTTTAACGCATTCTTGACTTTTATAGTCAAGATGATTTGTCGGTTCATCTATAAGCAAAAAATTGTTTTCTTTAGCAAATAAAATAGCAAGAAGTAATTTGGTTTGTTCTCCATTTGAGAGGGTTTCAAAACGCTGATAAAGGCAGTTTTCATCCAAGTCCAAATCTTTAAAATTTTTCATTGTCTCCCAAAGCTCTATTTCCGGACTAACCTCTTCAAGCAAGTCAATCACCATCTTCTCTTTATGTTTTACTTCATATGGGAAATAATCAAAATGCGTAGATGTGACTATTTTTCCATTATATTTCAATTTGCCTAAGAGCAAGTTTAAAAAGGTAGTTTTTCCTCTTCCATTTCTCCCAATCAAACCAATTTTCCAATCGGTATCAAAAGAAAAACTGACATTTTCAAAGATGTTTTCATAGTTGCCATCATAAGAAAATGTTAAATTTTGAATATTTATTTGTGCCATACTTTCACCTCCCTATAAGATTAAACAAAAAAAGGTTACAAGAAAGCAAACTCGTAACCCATTAGAATTTTACCACCAATAAGCGTAAACTTGTCAACTTTCCTGTTTTCACAACAAAAAAGCTACAAGCACAAATTTTTGTTGTGAATTATAAAATATTAACAACAATTATTCTCATTGGTCTCTCCTTTTTCTTATTTTTAAGCATTATAACACAATTTTTGCAAAAATACAATGTTTTTTTTAGTTTTCACGAAAAACTCGCAATTATAATTAATTATTTATAAACATAATTCTTATAAAACTTCTCTTTAAAACAATCATTTTTGTATCTTCATATTTCCTTTAACAATTCCACTTAAATTATATTATCGGAAGCCGAACCAAGCACAACTTTAGTTGTATTTGGGTGAGGCTGAGGGTTTTACATACTATGTGATGAACACAATTTATTGTGTTTTTGCGTTAGTAAATTTAAAATTTAACTTGTTTAAATTTTAACATCACATAGTAACATCACATAGTATATAATAATATGTTTTAGGTGGATTATGACAAATTTTTGGTTCTCGCTATTGTTTTCGCTGTCGCTTTCTTTGGACTCACTGGTCGCCTTTTTTGGCTATGGCGCGGAAGGACTGAAAGTCTCCTTTTCAAAACTCATATCATCCATTTTTATAAGCATACTAGTATTGTCTTTAGGTCTAGCAATCGGCTACTTTTTAGCTAGTGTTGTAGACCTAAACATCTTTAAATACATTTCATTTGCCTTGCTTATACTCATCGGGCTCACCAAACTGTTTAGCGAACTTTTAAAAATATGGCTTGACAGGAAAAGAGACAAAGACCTTCATATAAACCTTTTTAATTTCAAGTGATAATCAACATATGCTTAAATCCAATAGAGGCCGACCTAAACAAAGACAAAATACTTTCATTTAAGGAGGCCTGCCTTATAGGTTTTGTTCTATCGATTGATAGTTTTTCGGCTGGAATAGGACTTGGAGGAGAGAGCGCCTTCCCGTACTTAATTATAATCCTGTCTTTTGTTTTTGAGTTACTCTTATCCTTTGTAGGCTATAAGCTCGGAAGAAAACTATCAACAAACAAAAAGTTTAATTTGTCTTGGCTAAGTGGTATAATACTTATAGTGCTTGCAATTTTAAAGTTAGTTTAATATAGGATAACTTCTAAAGATATCTAACTTTTAAAATTCACTTTATTAAAGAAAATAAACCTAAAAATTAACACTTTCATTGACAAACTAAAGAATGCATATTATTACTTGAAAAAATAAACCTATAATCAAAAATGAGCCAATACGCGGTAAAAAAACAAACTCAAAATATAGCAATGCAAATATTAAAGTTCTTTCCATTTTTTGTGGTACTAAAACAAAACACCAATTTGAATATCAGATGATTTAATTAAACCAACTTTTTAGGTTCTCCACACTTTTGGGGTACTATTTCATAGAACAGCGAATTCAAAATTATTATTTAATTAAATTTATTCCTGGCTTTCACTAGTATTTCGCAGATATATTTTAATAAAAACAACACATTAACGTTTTTACAAAATGTTAAGGTTATTATTTTATAACTTTTTGTTAATGATATCTAGATGAGGTATTTTTTAGCTTATACATAGAAAAAATTTATAACCTGAACAAAGTGACACAAATACAACAAGAGAAAATAACACTCTATAAACGCAACCGCTTGTCTTGTTATAATTTATAAAAAATACAGAGTACTATTTGTAAGATAATAACATAAAAATATGTTTGTAAGTTTTTTGCAAGCAATTAGATTACAAACCAAAAAGTATTAACATTCTCGAAAGCGACAGATTCACAAAGATTTTTTACTTATTCATTAAACGGCTAGAAATGCATTTTTAAAATGACTAAAAAACTTTAAAAAGTTGAAACTAATGTAGTCGCTGGCATCGTTGTCAATATGATATTTTTATATTACAAAGTATTCTCTTTTCTAGTGACTTGAGTTTTTGACAGCTTAAATTCTGACAGTTAAAATACCCGCTCTTAAAAATCCACAAAGGTATTCAAATAAGGTAAAAAAATTATTTTCTAAACTTGGGTTTTAATAAAAAACGCAACCAATTTATAACCCGTAGGGTTAAAACGGACTATGATTAAAAACGAGAGATACAAGAATTTGTTGTCTGAATTACATAAGCGCAAGTGTTCCTAGCATTTTTAAAAACTCAAGTTACTAGTAAAAGCTGAAATACAACACACAAAATCCGATTTAAGATTTTAAAATAACACTTAGTTTACTCTCACACTTATGTCTTAAATAATAAAATATTATATTGAAAGTCAAACCTGCTCAGAAAGAGCTGATAGTCTTATATATTTTACGATTTACGAACTTTTTTCATTTACTAGTGTAGTGTAAGTTTTTATATTATTAACTAATTTATGCTAAAATAGTCATAAAAATTTTTTAATTCTAACGAATTTGCCTGCTTTGAGCGTTCATCACATAGCGTGTATGAACATCTGTCTCGCTTAAATACAACTAAAGGTTAAGTTTGATTTGACTTTCGCTAATATAAACTATGTGATGCTAAAATTTTATTATAATAAAATTTTATAAATTCTAACGAATTTGCGTACTTTGCCCGCCCATCACATAGTGTGAAAAACCCTCAGCCTCACTCAAATACAACTAAAGTTGTGCTTGGTTCGGCTTCCGATAATATAAACAATGCGATGTTAAAACTTAAACAAGTTAAGTTTTAAGTTTGCTAAACGCAAAAACACAATAAATTGTGTTCATCACATAGTATGTATAACCCTCAGCCTCACCTTTGCAAGCAAGTTCGGCTTCCGATAATATAAACTATATAATATTAAACTTGTTTAAATTTTAATTTTACTAATGTAAAACACACTATAAATTTCATCATATAGTAAAAAGAACTCTGTCTCACCCTTGCGAGCAAATTAGGATACAAGGTTTGCATCAAAATTTACAATTTACTTTTCAAAACACAGTCAAATTTAGAAACCACATTGCGATATCTTCAATTTCTAACTAACTTTTGAATACTACTCTTTTTAAGCGTGATTTTTCACAAGCAAGTTTCTTAAGATGATATATATTTTAATATCTTTCTTTTAGTTGTTTGTTAAAAAAATAATGTCAATTAAGCATCATTACAACCAATAATGTTCTGTATTTTTTGATTTTTATAAAAAAACTATTTTCAGTTTAATTAGGCAAGCAAATTTAATTTCAACAATATTAAATTTAAGTTCTTATCTTAAAAGTAGTTTTATTATATTTAACCTCACACATTTAAAATTACATCCATTCTACTGACATTCAGATTTAATTAAAATTATAGTTTATGTTTACAAAGTCATCCTCTTATTATATTATACAAAACAAATAGCGCAAGAAAATTCATATAAAAAAGACTTTTAGCGCATAAACGCAAAAGTCTTTTCCTTTTTCTAAAAATTAATTTTATACAAATGTTTTTCTTATACTAGAATTGCTTTATACTAAAACTCTTCTACAAACAACTCAAAGTATGCTTCAGGATGATTGCATACCGGACATACCTTTGGAGCTTGATCCCCAACATATATATGGCCACAATTTCTGCAAATCCAAACTCTCTTTTCGGTCTTTTTGAAAACCTTATGTTCTCTTACAAGCTCTGCAAGTTTTTGATATCTTTCCTCGTGACGCTTTTCTATTTCGCCTACAGCAGCAAACTTATATGCAAGTTCGTCAAAACCTTCTTCTTTAGCTTCTTTAGCCATTCTTGCATACATATCTGTCCATTCACCGTGTTCACCAGCTGCAGCATCTAGTAGATTTTCAAGAGTTGTTGGAACATCTCCATTATGTAATGCTTTGAACCAGAGTTTAGCGTGTTCCTTTTCATTGTTTGCCGTTTCTTCAAAAACGCTTGCAATCTGTTCATATCCCTCTTTCTTAGCTTTTGATGCATAGAAAGTATATTTGTTTCTTGCCTGGCTTTCGCCCGCAAAAGCTTCCATTAAATTTTTTTCTGTTTTTGTTCCCTTTAATTCTTTCATTTTAACCTCCTATTGTATTATACCATAAATTCTTCTTAAATCAAAATATTTTTAAACTTTTTGTTTTCCTAATTTTCAAAATTGATTTCTACTACTCTCTAGTTAATTATTAAAATTATAAGTCATTTAACGTTATTTAATTTAAAACAATAATGCGCTATAATGATTTTTACATTATCTTCTACGTTTTCACTAAATAAATCAAAGAAAACGAGTAAAAAATTAATAATAATTATTTTGTACAAATGTTTCTATCCATTATTGAAAAACATAGTTTTATATATCCCATCTTTACATATATTTTAATATTGTTTCACGTGAAACATTTCGAAAACAATTATAACTCTCTTAAACTGACTAACCCCATATTCATATAAAACCCTTAATATTTTATAAATATTACGGACGCACAGCGTTATTTTACTAACATTGTCATTAAAATGCAATTCAGCACAATTTATTTTAACAATATATGTTTACGCCTATTATTCTCCCTTATTATTAAAACATTTATCAATAACAAGTTTATTTTATAAGACAATCACAATGATTTTTGATATTTATTCTTGTTTTACCTTGTTGCAACTGACAATGTATACTGCACATTTTGAATTCACCTTTGTATTTGCTTCAGCATATATTTATTTCTGTATCGGCTATAATTAAAGAGTGTTATAATGGTTCACGCAAATTCCCTAATCTTAACTATAGCTATAATTGTTTCACGTGAAACATTCTACACACAATCAAACTATTCTTTGTTTCACGTGAAACAATTTTTGTTATTAGTATATACTAATTCAGTTTAAAATATAATATTTAACTTATGCACTTATTGATTTTTTTAAAATAAGTTTTTGTTTTAAAGGCAAAATTAGAAAATATTATAAAAATGTTTGATTAGCTAATTATTTTCTACGTATACTGTGCAAATTTTCCAAACTGATTTGTTTTAAAATAAATTTCTAAGTGATCAATTAAAGCATTTAAAAATTATCTTTAAAAAGCTTGCGTATATATTCAAGTTTCAATTTATATACTTTATAGTTTATTATTGATTATACTATGATGCGTTTTTAAAAAATTCAAGCATTCATTCAGGTTTTGAATTTTTTGAAATGTTTTTGCTGTAGCAAATTATTTGTATAAAATAAAAAATTATTATCTACTGTTTAATATTCTGAAAGTTTTATAAAAAAATAATATGAAACAAACAAGGCGCAGACTTAGTTTAATTGATTTTATTTCTTTAAAACTACTTTATGAGCATAATCTGACCTTTGCTAAAATTAAATTTTATTGTAAATTGTGACTTTTTAAAATTTGTACTATTTTAAAAACTTCGTGATGCTTAAGTTATTGTTGTCCATTCAATCATAGTGTTGTCAGCGAGTTGGTTTTTTGATATAACTAATTATTGCTATGGTTTAATTTATTATATTATTCTTCTGTTTTTAAATATTGTTGTCTTTGTCTTGAAATGAAGATGCTTTTATATTCTTATATATAAAAAAGGAGACACCTAAATGTGTTTCCTTTTCCCCTATTTTATAAAGCGTTCGTGTTTGCGCTGTGTGTAATTTCTGTAAAACTTGTGCCTTAAATACGACAACTGTTAGAAATCTCGGCATTTTTGTATGTTTTATAAGATAGACAGTGTGATATAACTTTTATCAGCTTCTAGTTTTTATTATTGCTATTAACACCCTATTTTTACTTTATATAATTATAATATTAAAATTTTATTATAATATGAATTTTTGTAAATTCTAGAGAATTTATGTACTATGCTCACTCATCACATAGTGTTGTAAGACCATCAGCCTCACCCTTGCAAGCAAGTTCGGCTTCCGATACTATAAAACTGTGTAGTGTTGAAATTTAAACAAGTTAAATTTTAATATTATTGAAAACATAATGATTTGTGTTCATCACATTGTATGGTATAACCTCTCAGGTCTCACTCTTTTACAACTAATGCTGTACTTGGTTCGGCTTTAGATATTATAGACTATGTGATGTTAAAATTTTATTATCATAAAATTTTATTTTTTAATGAATTTGCGTGCGTTGCACGCTCATCACATAGTATGTAAAACCATCAGTCTCACTCAAATACAACTAAAGTTGTGCTTGGTTCGGCTTCCGATATTATAACCTTATTATTGTTATTGCAAACAAGTTTTATTTTTATAATATTGGTATTTAATTTATATATAAAAACTTTAACTATTTTATGCGTTCTAAGATAAATTTACTTAGTTTTTATTAAAATTATCCTGCTTTTTCAACCATTTGGATGGCGCTTGTTATAATTACGAAGGTCTCCAAGTGTTATTTCTTTTTTCTTTAAAAGTTCTATCATATCTGCAAGTCTATCTAAGTCGTCCCGAGAATAGTAATCTATATATATTCTACCCTTATTATCATTACCAATTGCAGACACCTTGGTTGCAAATACACGTTGCATTTCATTTATTAATTCTTTTAACTCTAAAGACTGCTCTTTTACTTTAGTGCTAGCATTTTTTGGCGGATTTAGATAATTTTTAACAGCCTTCTCAAGTTCCCTTACAGACATTTTCCCGTCTGCAGCTTGTTTTGCAAGTTTTATTTGCTGTGTGGTATCATCAACTACCACCAAACTTCTTGCGTGACCACTAGAGAGGCGTCCGTCCTCAATCATCTTGATTACATCTGGATAAAGCGATAACAACCTTAATGTATTGGCTACAGATGACCTACTCTTACCAATTCTGTCCGAAACAGTTTCTTGAGTTAGATTGTATTCATCCATCAACTGCTTGATAGCACGAGCCGCCTCAATAGGATTTAAGTCTTCCCTTTGAAGGTTCTCTATAATAGAGATTTCTTTGATTTGTTTTTCGGTATAGTTCTTGATAACTACAGGTACCTTAGTTAGTCCTGCCATATTGGACGCACGCCATCTACGCTCGCCCGCGATAATCATATACCTGCCATCCTCAGCTCTGTTTACAACTAATGGCTGAATAACACCGTGAAGTTTAATAGAACTAGCAAGTTCCTGCAATGCCTCTTCGTCAAAATGCTTTCTTGGCTGGTTTGGATTTGGTATAATTTTATTTATATCAAGTTCTGTTACGTCGTTACTTTCTAACTTTTGTGCAGGCTTAACGGCATTTTGATTGGTTATGTTTTTATTACTTTCTTCTTCATATAAACCGAATAGTGACTCAAGTCCTCTTCCTAATCCCTTTTTCTTATCCATTGTCTTTAACCTCTCTTAATTTTATTTTTGTTTCCCTTGTAATAGGATTGTACTTTATCTTATTTCTATCTAGAAACTCCTCAGCTAAGGACATATACGCTTCAGCACCCTTAGAAGATGGTTCATAAATTAAAATTGGTTCACCGTGACTTGGTGCTTCGGCTAGTCTTATATTTCTTGGTATATATGTGAAGAACACCCTCTTGCCAAAGAATTTTAATATTTCATCACTCACCTGCGTTGTTAGATTTGAACGTTTATCTTTCATCGTCATTACAACGCCTTCTATATCTATAGTTGGATTGAGATGAAATTTTATCAATTTAATGGTGTTCATAAGTTGCGTTAACCCCTCAAGCGGGAAAAACTCACATTGTATTGGTATTATAACACTATCGCTTGCCGTCAGTCCATTAACTGTAATCAATCCTAAGGATGGTGGACAGTCAATCATTATGAAATCATAACTATCTTTAATCTGTTCGAGTATACCCTTTATAATCTTTTCTCTCTGAGGCATTTGCACCATCTCAATCTCGGCGCCAGCAAGGTCAACAGTTGAAGGTATTATATCCAAATTTTCAAGCAAAGTTGGTTTTATAACTTCTTCCATCTTGGTGTCACCAGAGATAAGGTCATAAATTGTCTTTAACTCTTTAGTCTTTTCAATACCAAGACCGCTTGTTGCGTTGCCTTGAGAGTCGAGGTCAACAACTAAGACCTTCTTCCCCATAGCTGCAACATATGCGGCAAGATTTATACACGTAGTCGTTTTACCAACACCACCTTTTTGATTAGCAAAAGAAATAATTTTTCCCATAAGTACCCCTTAAAATCTTGATTATATTTGCTAAATCGCCAATTGTTTTATATTGGCGTAATATAGGCTTTTCCATAAAAAATCTTAACAAATATAAAGATATATAGATAAAGCCTTTAGTCTATATATATAATAACACAAATAAAACAAAATTTTAAGTATTTTTTAATAAATTTAGAAGAAAAATAGTAAAAAATTAAATTTTTCCATCAAAAAAATACTTTTAGTAATAAAAAACTAAAATATTGATAAAAAATTTGTTTAAAACCTTCAATTATTTTTACATAAAAATTTAAAAGCAAACATCCGAGTTTTTATTTTTAACGAAAAAACTTTAAATTACTTATTGATTGAAAGGAGAGGACATTTATATAACCGGAAGCCGAACTTGCTTGCAAGGGTGAGGCTGATGGTTATATATACTATGTGATAGGCGGGCGAAGCACGCAAATTCGTTAGAATTTATAAAATTTCATACTAATGAAATTTTAGCATCACATTGTCTATATCATCGGAAGCCGAACTTGCTTGCAAGGGTGAGGCTGAGGGGTTTTCATACTATGTGATGAACACAATTTATTGTGTTTTTGCGTTTAGCAAAATTA
>CAMLSW010000005.1 GCA_946484195.1 uncultured Clostridia bacterium | reverse complement strand
TAGTATGAATTATGCACATATATCATACTATATATAGTATTATTTATTTAGTAAACAAACTATCAAAACTTTTATTTTCTTAATTTTAGAAAACAGCCCGCTTTTTGTAAAGGGTATCTTTTGTTTAGAAAATTTTATAAAAAATTATAAATCGATTGATTTTGTTTGACTATATTTTTATATAAAAGTATAATTATAGTATATTAAAAGTCAAACGAATAAACAGGAGTAAAATTATGATAGACATCAATCTTATTAGGACTAATCCAGAACTTGTAAAGGAGAATATAAAGAAAAAATTTCAAGACCATAAACTTGATTATGTAGACCAAGTTCTTGTTTTAGACGAAAAAATCAGAACTTTGAAAAAGGAAGGCGACAATTTACGTGCCAGCAGAAATTCTTTAAGTAGCCAAATTGGCATTTTAATGAAAGAAAAAAATATTGATAAAGCAAATGAAATCAAAAATCAAGTGGTAGCAAATAATAAACGTATTGACGAGATAGAAAAAGAAGAAGAACAGCTTTCAGCACAACTTAAAAAATATATGATGGCAATACCTAATATTATCGCTGATGATGTTCCAATCGGAAAAGATGACAGCGAAAATGTGCAAAGATTGACTGTAGGCGAAGCTAAATTAAAAGATTTTGAAATACCTTATCACGCAGACATTCTAGAAAGTCTAAACGGCCTTGACTTAGATAGCGCTAGACGCACAAGTGGCAATGGCTTTTATTACCTTACAGGAGATATTGCTAGACTGCATTCTTCTATTTTGTCATACGCTCGTGACTTTATGATAAACAAAGGTTTTACCTATTGTATACCGCCATTTATGATAAGAAGCGACGTCGTTAATGGCGTTATGAGTTTTGAAGAAATGGAAAATATGATGTATAAAATAGATGGTGAAGACCTGTATTTAATAGGTACAAGTGAGCACTCTATGATTGGTAGATTTAAAGAAACCATCTTAAAGGAAGAAGATTTACCTCTTTTACTCACTTCATATTCTCCTTGTTTCAGAAAAGAAGTTGGCGCTCACGGCATAGAAGAGCGCGGAATTTATCGCGTTCATCAATTTGAAAAACAAGAAATGATTGTTATATGTAAGCCAGAAGACTCTATGGATTGGTATAACAAAATGTGGCAAATATCTTCCGAATTTTTTAAAACTCTTGATATTCCACACGAAGTTATGGAATGTTGTAGCGGAGATTTGGCAGACTTAAAAGTTAAATCTTGTGATATTAATGCTTGGAGTCCAAGACAAAAACGTTATTTCGGAGAGCTTGGCTCTTGCTCAAATCTTTCTGACGCGCAAGCTAGAAGACTTGGTATTAAATTTAAATCAAAAGATGGTATAAAATACGCCCATACATTAAATAATACTGTTGTAGCACCTCCAAGAATGCTTATTGCATTTTTAGAGAACAATATCAATGCTGATGGTAGCGTTAACATTCCAGAAGTTTTAAGACCTTATATGGGAGGAAAATCGGTTATTAAACCAAACAATAAAAAAGGAAATTAATGGCAAATATCAATGTCTCAAAGGATATGATAAACAACATCGCAGAACAAGAAAATAAAAAGTATGTCAAAACAACAAACAAACTTGTTAATAATATTGTTGCCTCTGCAGTTCAAGAATTATCACAAAAAGTATCCTTTATATCATTAAAAAACGCAATACTACAACCAGTTAACGAATTAGTTAGTGGTGCGTTTATTGATAGCTCAGTGTTTGTTTATATGCTAGGAATTAAAAATGTTCAGCTAGAAATCAACACCAGCAGAAAAGTCCCTTTTTTCAAGAATTTTAAAGACCGTCTAAAATGGGCTTGGAAAAACCGAAAACGTTTATATAATAGAAAGAAAAAACATAGAAAAAGAAAAACAAAACAAGAACTGGAAGTTCCAGTACAAGAGGCTAAATTTGATGTAAGTAAATACAATATTTACGATATGACAGAAGACCTACAAAAAGCTATTGCTAACTATATATCAGAAACTAGTATGGTTTATATCAACAATAATATGTTGCAAATTATAGGCAAAGACGACTTCGGCTCTAATACAAAAATAATTATATATGTTGTTAGCTATGATGGTGTTTATTATAAATATTATGCCAACAAGAAGGTGGGTTACATTGATATCGACATAAATAAAAGAGTTGATTACTTAAACGAAAAACTTGCAAATGTAGGCAACAACTTTGTTAAGATTTTAAAGATATTTAACGCATTATATTTCAATGTCAACGGCACACAGTGCAACCAAGCCTATTTAGAAAGTATAATTTACTCTTGTCCAGACGAATTATTTAAAGGCGAAGATATATACAAGATATTTATAAAAATAGTGAACCATCTATCAGTAAAGTCACTTAACAATATAATGTCTATTAATAACGATAAACTAACTATAAGTAAAGACATAGTATGCGGTAATTGTATAGTCGGTTTTAGAAAAATGATGAATAAAATCTTTTCAAAATAAGAATGCATTTTTGATGTTTTATAAAAATTTATATGAAACAAACGAAAATAGACCCTTTTAAGCAATAAAATAGGGTGAGTTTAATAAATTTTATGGCTACAAATATAAATTGTATTTTTCTTTTTTGATTATAATCATATAAAATAAATGCTATTACAAAAAATGAAATACAAAAAGTAGTCAATAACTTCATAATATATTACAATTACACATTTCAGATACTAAAGGTTACAAGAAAAAATATAAAAACTTGCTACTTTGCAATCCAGAAAACAAATTATTATATCTCTCGTTTTTAACCTCAGTCCGTTTTAGCCCTATGTGTTAATGTTTATAGTTTGATTAAAAATTATTTAAATAAAAAAACACCCAAGCACTAATTTTGCTAATCAAAACGGTATTATGGCATTAACTAGCTAACATATAACGAAGTAAAATTTTGTTTTAAATCTAAAGTTTGTATAGCGAAAGGTTAAGTTTGTTGTTCAGCATTAATTTAAAATCAAATTTAAATAAACAAAATTAATCTAATTCTATATAGTTTAATCAAATTTTAATAAAAGGTGAAACTTTTATCTTAAAAGACTATTATGCATCGCATAAGCTATTATGCAAAATGAAATTTTGGTATTCTGCTTAATTTTTAAAAGCAAATTTATAAAATTTAATAAAAATATGCAAATATGAATAATTATGAAAATATAACATAATAGACCGTTTTTGAAAGCTAGTATGCGCCTATCTCTTCGCAAAACTTGTGTTTTGCGAAGAGATAGGAAGGTCTTTTTTTTCTATAAAAACACAGGTTTTAAATTAGGCTGCATAACCCCCTTTTCTACGTTTTTACTTATACTCCTCATCAAATTGAGTAAGTAATCCTGTGTAATAAATGTTTTTCTAAAAATCTCATTATTTTTGTGCTGCTCTATTTTGCTCTGATATACCTATAAAACACAAAGATATAGATATCTTTAACTTTTTGCCAAAAAATTTACAAAACCCCCCTTTCCCAAGTCTATTACAAACCTGTATCCCCTTCTCCAAACTTATCAAAGCGTCACTACCAAAACCACCCTTAGTTAATTATTTTCAAGTTTTTCTTTCAGGTTTTCTAATAAACTGCTAGTATTTAACTTAATAACTTATCTAATAGTACAAAATGAGTTGTCATTTCATTTTATAAATATTTAGTCTACTATATTGATGCATTTTTTGATAAAATGATAATAATGCGATTTTATTTATCCTAAGTCTTTATCAAATTGTGCTAAAATTTCCAGTTCTTGTTTTGCCTTTTTCTATGCTTTTCCTGTCATATAAACCTTTCTATAAAACCTTAGTATTTAATAAAAAGCTATATCTTTTCAGTTCTTTTCTTAAAGTCTTATAATTTGGCAAAATGCTCTCTACTTTTAACCAGAAGTTCTTAGAATGATTAAACTCTTTTATATGGCAAAGTTCGTGAACTATAACATATATTGCCAAATCTTTTGGAAGAATTACTAGTTTCCAATTTAATTTCATAGTTTTTTTGCTGTCTAAGCTCCCCCAAATACGTCGTGAGTTAGCTAATTTTAAGCTAGAAAATTTTAAGTTGTATTTATTAGACAAATCATTAGCTATTGTTATAATATAATTATTAAAGGCTTGCTGATAAAATTTGGTTTTAGAGTCAGCAACATATGCTTTGTCAAAAATATAACAATACTTATTAAAATCATACTTTGATTTAAGTAATGTCATATCACTGACTTTTTTAAGTTGAAGATTTATCCAGTGGCTTTTCTTATTTATAAAATCTTCTATAAAACTATCCGATACCCTTTTAGGTGCCTTTACAACAATTTTACCATCATCTTTTACTCTTATACTTATATTTTTGTATCTACCGCGTTCAATATCAATCATTTTTATATTATATCGCCTTTCACCTTCATTTCAAAGTAAATAACATAATTTAAAAAGAAAATTTAGGTATTATGCAATGCATAATAGTTTTTAAATAAAATAATCTATTTTTGTTGACTAAATAAAAATAATAGATTATAATCATTTTAGAGGTTCAAAATGGAATTATATGCAAAAGGACAACTTTCTTTTTTAATTTTAAACTGTCTATTAGAACGAGATTTCTATGGACTTGATTTTATCTCTGAAATTTATGATAAATCAGATGGTAGAATTGACTTAAAAAAGCCTAGTGTCTATTCTAACCTTACAAGGATGGAAAAACAAGGTTATGTTTCTTCTTATTTAAAAAGCAGCGACTTAGGACCAAACAGAAAATATTACTCTATTACTGAAAAAGGTCGAAGTTTTTATCAAGAACTTAAGTCTTACTTTGAGAGAAACAATATAGATGTCTTTAGAGATTTTAAAGACCTTGATGAAAATGACAAAGTCAACATTGTAACAAATGAAAATAATTACAATCAATTTAACCACATTTTAGAAACACAACCCCCTCAAAATAGCGTAGAACAAGAAGCACAAACAAGCGACAATTCTGAAGATGAAGATAATGATTATTTTGACTTCTCAAGCTTAGAGTCTGATAATATAAAACAATTTTCGGACCAAACAAATACTAACCAAACTGAAAAAACTGTAATAAAAGAACAAACTCAAGATAATAAGGTTGATACAAATTCCTATTCGATCAAATCATTATTTACCTCTGATGAGATTAAAAGTAGTGAAAAAGATTCTTTTGTAAATCAAGTTGAAAAACGCGATGCTAGCCTTGAAAAACCTAGTTATTCAAATATTTCTATGGAAGCAAATCGAGTTGAAGAAAAACAAGAAGAAAGTAAAAAAGATGATGCAGTTTTCCTAGATAATAATGCTGTTGAAGAATATAATAGACGTTTATATGATATATCAAAAGACATTAATAGATATAGGAGAAAAAAGAGTTTTGCTGAGGACCAAATAGCATTTTCAGTTGAAAACTCCTCCCCTATAAGTGAAGCAAACGAAAGAACTAGAACCAATATAGAAGATTTTAAAAATTCTATTTTGGATAATAAGGGTAAATTTGCTGAAAAACCAAATAACTATTATGATCTATCAAAACAAATGTCTTATAAATATAATAAAAGCACACAATCTTATCAAGATGTTTTAAATCAAAAGAGTAAACAAAATGAAGAGCACATAGATGATGGTAAATTCATCACAGGAAGAATTGATTATAATCAAATAGGACGCGCCAAAAAGATAGAACCGCCAAGATTAAAAATAGTTACAGAGCAACCAAAAGACAATTATAAAATGCCACCTCCTAAGCGCGACACATCTATTGACCCATCACATAAGGAAATACTTTCTAAGCTTTATTCAAAAACAAGAAGTGGTGATAGTAGCGAGGTCAGAGAGGATGCTTTGTACGACTACAACGACCTGCAAGATTTTTATAAAGACCAAAATATATCGTTTAATGTTTATAAAAAGCCTGCAGAAAAAACTGAGCATAACACCAATAAACTATATTTAATAGTATCTATAGTTTGTTTCTTAACAGCAAGTGTGTTATCAGCTGTTTTATATGCTATTTTATCTTCAAGCAGTTTAATAAATAGCGCAACCAACTTCCTTTACATACTTTTACCTTCGCTCGTTATAATAGATATATGTATTGCCTTTTATAACTATAAAAAATACAAAAGTTGGGTACCTTCACCGATGATACCTCAATGGAAGATGTGGCTCATCACACTAGTTGTATGTGCATTAGTAGTTGGACTGAACTTTGTCTGCGGTATGACACCAGCACGATTTGCTGAGTTTGCTACAACCACAATATTACCTATTTTACTAGCCCTTATTGTTCTACCTTTTAGGTATTATCTTAAGAGATTCTTATTGATTAAATACTGGAGATAAGATAAAAGCATATTCATTATTTGAATATGCTTTTTTAATTCTTAACTTTAGGTTTTATTAAAGATAAAACTAGTTCGATAGCCATAAATAATATTATTATAAACAACGAAATCATAAAGATAAATGGAATTGAATTATCAAATATAGTGCATAACAACGTTATAGATGCAGATGAAATAAAAGCACCAACTGCAACAGATAAAAATGCATAATGTATATTAAGATTGGATAGTCCTGTAATGAGACTGCCCGTCCATACACCTGTCAATGGAAGCGGTACAGACACGAAAGCAGTTAACAGCAAATATTTTTTGAAACTAGAATTTTGTTTTTGTAAATTCTGGCTTCTAAGCATATATTTTTGTAAGAATTTGTTAGTAAAAAAGCCGGTCGTCTTACTTTTAATTTTTCTTATTATAAAGACTATTATATAGTATGGCAATATTGAGCCTATGAAACTTAATAGCAACGCAAGCCAAGGTGACAATGCACTACTGCCCCAAATGGAAGTGTTTAATGCAAGCGGAATTGCGATTTTACTTTCAAGAGTTGGACACATTGACACCAATATAGTGATTAACCACACACATCCAGAAAAATTATTACTGAAAAAATCTATTAAAAAGTCCATATAATATTTTATTACAAGATTTAGTTTATATGATAAAACTCCACTAAATAGTGGAGTTTTTTGGTTTTCTCTGTTTAAATTTTACTAACGCAGAACCTCATAAATTCTGGTGAATCTGTATCAGCCTTACAAACTAAAATTACTTCGCAGTTTCAGTAACTCTGTTTTCTCTTATTACAACAACCTTTATTTGTCCTGGATATTGCATTTCATTCTCAATTCGTTTAGCAACATCTTTTGCTAAAACAACTGCTTCGTTATCACTTATTTGTTCAGGACGAACAATTATTCGAACTTCACGTCCAGCCTGTATTGCATAAGATTTTTCAACGCCCTTGAAGTCATTACATATATTTTCAAGCTGTTCAAGCCTTTTAATATAACTTTCAAAACTCTCTCTACGTGCGCCAGGTCTTGAGCTTGAGATAGCATCAGCAACCTGAACGATCACAGCCTCTACACTTTGGAAAGGTACGTCACCGTGGTGTGCTTGAATGCAATGAATAACCGCTTCTGATTCTTTGTATTTTTTTGCAAGGTCAACACCTATCGTAACGTGTGTCCCCTCAATTTCGTGGTCAAGCGCTTTACCAATATCGTGAAGCAAGCCTCCGCGTTTTGCCACCTGAACATTTGCTCCAAGTTCTGTAGCCAAAAGTCCTGCAATAATCGAGGTTTCTATGCTATGTTTCAAACAATTTTGCCCATAGCTAGTCCTGTATTTTAACCTGCCTAGTACCTTTACAAGTTCTGGATTCAAATTGTAAATACCGACATCGTTGCAAGCATTTTCACCTGCTTCTTTGATAGTCCTATCAACTTCTTTGGTGGCTTTTAATACAACTTCCTCTATTCTGCCTGGGTGAATGCGTCCGTCCAAAATCAATTTCTCAAGACTTATCCTCGCAATCTCTCTTCTTACAGGGTCAAAACTTGAAATCGTAATAGACTCTGGAGTGTCATCGACGATAAGTTCAACGCCAGTAGCACTCTCAATAGAACGAATATTACGTCCCTCTCTTCCTATAATCCTTCCCTTCATATCATCATTAGGAAGAGCTACGCTTGTGACAGTTGTTTCAGACGTAAGGTCGGTTGCACACTTTTGAATAGCCGTCACTACAATATCTCTTGCAAGTTTATCGGCATTTTCTTTTGCCTCATCTTCAATTCTTTTGATTATAGCACCTGCGTCCTTTTTAGCTTCTTCTGTGACATTTTCAAGCAAGATATCCTTGGCTTCTTTTTTTGTCAAACCTGATATCTTTTCAAGTTTTTCAAGCATTTGTTCTTTAATTTCTTCGTGCTCTTTAATTTTGTCTTGAAGCTGAAGCTTGCTATTTTCAAGTTTCTCTCTTTCACTTTCAAGTTGAGCGGTCTTGCTGTCTAAAGCCGACTCTTTTTTTGTTAAATATTCTTCTCTTTGGTCGAGTCTTTCTTCTTGTTTTTGGAGCTCGCCTCTCCTTTCTTTTACTTCGTCATTCGCCTCATCTCTTACTTTTTGAGCTTGTTCCTTAGCTTCTAATAACGATTCTTTTTTTATGCTCTTTGCTTCTGCATACGCCTCTTCAATTATCTTAACAGCATTTGATTTACTTTTATCAAGTTTTTTATTTACGACAATTTTATAAATTATAGCTCCGAGTACTGCACCTACTATAAGCGCAACAACTCCACTAACAACTCCGGCGGTAACAGCAACATTGCATAGTACACTTAAACTATTCATTTCTGTCCCCTTTTAAATTGTGGTAAAAATCTTACCATAATAAGTATACAGGAAAGATCTACTAATGTCAAATAAATCAAAAAGAAAAATAAATATTTACAAAGTTATTGGATATATTTAAAAATTCCTCAAAAACAAGAATATTAAAAAGTTGACTTGGATAAATCATACTTACTTAAATAATCTTCTTTAAAATCTTTAAAATAGTCGCCTAGGATAGCTTGCCTACAATCTGAAGCAAGCTTTAATAGATTTCTAAGATTATGAATTGATAAAAGCTCTGCCCCGAGCATTTCTCCAGCATTTATCAAGTGCCTTATATATGCTCTTGTGTAATGCTTACAGGTATAACAATCACAGTCCTCTTCAATTGGTCTAAAATCATCCTTATAAATAGCATTCTTTACAACCATTTTTCCTGTTTTTGTAAAGGCAGTCCCATTTCTTGCTATTCTTGTAGGTAAAACGCAGTCCATCATATCTATCCCTCTAGCATATCCCTCTACAAGGCAATCTGGAGAGCCTACTCCCATCAAATACCTAGGTTGGTCGTGAGGCAAAAGTGGATGAAGAAAGTCAAGAATGTCATACATAACACTCTTTTCTTCGCCAACAGATAATCCCCCTATTGCAATACCACATTTGGCATAAGGTAAACAGTCCTTTACGCACTCTTCTCTTAAATCTTTAAATAAGTTGCCTTGTACAATCGGAAACAACATTTGCTCATCATTATTATGTGCTTTAAAACATCTTTCAAGCCAAATTTTTGTAACTCTTCTTGCAATGGCTGCCTCTTGATAAGAACATCCTGCCTCAGTACATTGGTCGAAAGCCATAATGATATCAGCGCCAAGCGCCTCTTGTATTTCCATATCCTTTTCAGGAGTGATAAAGTGTTTTGCGCCATTTAAATGAGAACGAAATTCTACACCATCATCCGTCACCTTACGTAGCGACGAAAGAGAAAAGACTTGAAAGCCACCGCTATCAGTTAGAATCGGCTTATCCCAGTTCATAAACTTATGTAAGCCACCCGCTTTTTTCACTATCTCGTGTCCTGGTCTCAAATATAGATGGTATGTATTTGATAAAATTATCTGCGCACCTACATCATTTAAATCCTCCGGTTTTAAACCTTTAACAGTTGCCTGCGTTCCTACTGGCATAAAAATTGGCGTTTCAATATCTCCGTGAGGAGTATGTAAAATACCGGCACGGGCGTGCGTATGTGGACATTCTTTAATAATTTCAAAACTAAACTTACTCATTATAACTCCTATCATTATATAAACTAACCACTATATATAGTATTATGTCTTGCATAATACTTAGTAGATATGCTATTTTATAAACATCGCGTCACCAAAAGAAAAAAATCTATATTTCTGTTTTACCGCCTCATTATATATATTCATCGTCTCATCATAACCAGCAAAAGCCGAGATAAGCATAATCAATGTACTTTCAGGAAGATGAAAATTTGTTATAAGAGCATCAACGACCTTGAATTTATAGGATGGATATATAAATATATTAGTCTCCCTTTTCTGAGGAACTATAACACCATTTTCAGCCGCACAACTTTCAAGCACTCTAACAGATGTTGTGCCTACTGCAATAATGCGCCTCCCTTCTCTTTTCGCGCTGTTTAATTTATCTGCATTTTCCTTTGACATCTCAATATACTCGCTGTGCATTTCGTGATTTAATATATTATCCTCTTTTACAGGTCTAAAGGTGCCTAAGCCTACGTGCAATAACACTTCTACTATTTCGACGCCCTTATCTTTTAACTTATTTAAAAGTTGTGGCGTAAAATGAAGTCCAGCCGTTGGCGCGGCAGATGAGCCTTCTACTTTAGAGTATACAGTCTGATATCTTTCTTTATCTTTAAGTTTTTCGTGTATATATGGAGGCAGTGGCATTTGCCCAACTTCGCTTAGTCTATCCTCAAATACTCCATCAAAATCAAATCTAACAACGCAGCTACCATAATCTTCTTTTTTCAAAATTGTACAAGACAAATTTTGACTAAAAGTTATTCTTGTCCCTTCTTTTAGTCTTTTAAAGGGTCTTGCAATAACTTCCCAATCTTTTAAATTGATACGTTTTTGAAGTAAGACTTCTATTTTAGCGCCGGTATCTTTAAAACCAAACAAACGTGCAGGTAACACCCTTGTATTGTTTATGACAAGCACATCTCCTGTATTTAAGTAATCAACAATGTCTCTAAAAATCTTATGTTCTATCTTGTTTTGTTTTCTGTCATAGACCAAAAGCCTCGAACTATCTCGAGGCTCTATAGGCGTTTGCGCTATTAAATTTTCAGGCAAATCATAGTAATAACTACTTTTTAAAAATAAATCTTTGTTTTCCTTGTTACTCATCTTCTTCTATTCTTTTAATATTTTTTATATATCTTTATTATAAGTAAGTCCAAAATGCTTGTAAGCTGGCTCAAGAGCAATTCTACCTCTAGGCGTCCTTGAAATAAAGCCAAGTTGCAAAAGATAAGGCTCGTAGACATCTTCAATTGTTGATGCATCTTCACTTATAGTTGCAGACAGTGTATCAAGTCCGACAGGTCCGCCGTCAAACTTATTGATAATTGACATCATTATCTTTCTGTCAATCGTATCAAGTCCCAAATCATCTATTTCCATAATCTGAAGTGTCTTATTGGCAATTTCTTTTGTAACGTGACCTTGTCCTAAAACCTGCGCGTAATCTCTTACACGTTTTAAAAGTCTATTTGCAATTCTAGGCGTTCCCCTTGAGCGTTTTGCAATTTCTAAACTTGCATCTTCATCAATTTTGACACTGAGAATATTTGCCGAGCGTTTTAAAATTATCGATAGTTCCTCGGTTGTATATAATTCAAGTCGGCATATAACGCCAAATCTATCTCTAAGTGGGTTTGTCAGCATTCCAGCCCTTGTTGTTGCACCTATCAGTGTAAAAGGTTTTATTTTTAATCTCATATTTCTAGCTGAAGGACCTTTTCCAACTATAAAGTCAAGAGCAAAATCTTCCATTGCAGGATAAAGTATCTCTTCAACGGTTTTATTAAGCCTATGAATTTCATCTATAAACAACACGTCATTTTGATTGAGATTTGTAAGAA
Organism: uncultured Clostridia bacterium; assembly: GCA_946484195.1. Taxonomy (GTDB): domain Bacteria; phylum Bacillota; class Clostridia; order Christensenellales; family UBA1242; genus Caccovivens. Next base: position 27,789 of record CAMLSW010000005.1, on the reverse strand, counting down.
TTGCGGCAAGGTCGGCAGCGTGTTCTATAGCAGGACCAGATGTAACTTTAAATTGCGCGCCAAGTTCATTTGCAATTATATGTGATAGCGTTGTCTTACCAAGCCCTGGAGGCCCATAGAGCAATACGTGGTCCAAGCTCTCTTTCCTAGCTTTTGCCGCTTTTATGTATACAGATAATGCTTCTTTTACTTTCGTCTGACCAATATATTCGTCAAAGGTTGTCGGTCTTAAAGAATTTTCTATTTCGGCATCAGTGAGATTTTTAGTGCTTGTAATAAAGCGTTCACTTTCTTCCATTATCCCTTATACCCCCTTAAAGATTTTGATATAATTTCTTCCGCAGTTGCATTATTGGCAGCATTAGCCCTTGCAAGCATATATGCCTCGTTTTTAGAAATGCCTAGACTTATAAGTGTATCTGTAGCCATCTGTACGGCATCTTCATCATAATTTGTGTCAAATGAAGCTTCTTCATTTCCAAAAGTAAGCACATCCAACTTATCTTTAAGTTCAAGACATAGCCTCTCCGCCGTTTTCTTGCCAAGGCCTTTTATCTTAGACAATAATTTTGTGTCTTCTTTGGCTATTGCAACAGTTAAGTCGGACAAACTCAAACCTGAAAGAATTGTTATGGCAAGTTTTGGACCTACTCCACTTACAGTAATAAGTTTATTAAAGAGATTGCGTTCCTCTACGCTAGAAAAGCCAAATAGAGAAATACCATCCTCTCTAACTGCCAAATAAGTATAGATTTTAGCACTTTCGCCTTCAAATGGCAAACTTACAAGAGTATTGTTTGAAACATTTACTTCAAAACCAACTCCGTTAACATCAATAACTACTAAATTTTCTCTTTTTTCTTCTATTACTCCAACTAAAAATGAAATCATTATAAACCTCTTCCTTTATACTTTGTTTTGGTTTAAACTAGGACTCGTTTGGCTATGGCATATCGCAACCGCAAGAGCATCCGCTGCGTCATCTGGCTTTGGAATTGAATTTAACCCAAGAATTGCTTTTACCATATATTGCACTTGCGCCTTTTCAGCTCTACCTTGCCCTGTTAATGCCTGCTTAATTTGAAGCGGTGTGTATTCATAGATATTTCCGCAATATTTTTGACAAGCAAGTACAATAACACCTCTAGCTTGAGCCACTTGTATGATAGTCTTTTGATTTTTAAAATAGAATAACTCTTCTATCGCTACCACTTCAGGTTTATATTTATCAAACAAAAATTTTAGGCTGGCATCTATAGCTTCCAACCTAATAGGCAAACTATCTTCTTTTGGTGTCGTAATAGCACCGTAGTCAACCACCATATTGCTTTTGGATGTGTCAATTATTCCATACCCGATTATAGCATATCCTGGATCAATACCTAGTATAATCATATTATTATTTTACATTAATAAATTTATATTGTCAAACTATTTCATAAGAGTTAGATATTTTAATTAGGTTAACTAATATTTATTTTTATTATAAAAATAAAAGCACTTTATAAAATAATAAAAACGATAGATGGCATTTGTATTGATATTAATTATTGCCAAGTATAAAAAATTCATAGTAATATTGCGAATAAATGTTAAATACAAAACCTCACAATATTTTTTTACAAAATCATAAAAACTAAAGCTTAAAACGATTTTAATATTGTACTATTAGTAGATAATAAAAACAAAATTTGACATAAAAAAATGACATTATTGAATGTCATTTTCATCTTCATCTTCGATTTTTTCCTGACTAGAAGTTTGCTCTTTTTCTGCTTTTTTAGGTGATTTTACGCTAGCCTTTGGCACTTGAGGGAAAATTGAAAGTTGTGCAAGCCCATTGCCAGTTGGAATTTCATAGAATTTCGGACTTTTCAACTCTCCTTCTTTGACTTTTTCCTCTTTGGCTTTATTTTCTTCCTCTTTTAATTTTTGGTCCATCTCCCAAAGCTTGTGATTCCAGTCGTCACGCTCATCTTGCCACTTTGTATAATCCCACCCCATATTTCCTCCTATGTGCTTAAGTTTAGCTTTCTAAACCTAGTTCTAGTATAACATAGGTTAGCAAATTTATCAATAGTATTTGCAAAAGAAATAAAAAAATTTTATTCTTCTGGTAAGTTTACATTATGATAAACCTCTTGAACATCATCCAAATCTTCAAGCGCTTCAATCATTTTAACAAATTTTGATAATTTCTCTTCATCTAGGTCTATGAAACTGTCTGGTAACATTGATGTTTCTGCACTTAATACGTTATAACCTGCGCCAGTTAAATCGTCACTAAGTTTTCCGTGTTCATTAGGTTGGCAAATTATTTCGAAATAATCATCATATTCAACAACATCTAAGGCACCAAAATCAAGAGCCGACATCATAAGCTCATCACTATCAACCTTTTCAGTTTTTTCTACGTCTACTACACCTTTGCGTTGAAAAAGATAACTAACACAGCCATTTGAACCAAGAGACCCACCGAATTTATCAAACGAGTGTCTGACATCTCCCGCAGTTCTATTTTTATTATCGGTCAAGCACTCAACAATTACCGCGGAACCACCAGTGCCATAGCCCTCATAGGTACAACTTTCATAGTTGATTCCCGAAAGTTCTCCAGCAGCTTTTTTGATACTACGCTCAATAGTATCATTAGGCATATTATTTTGCTTAGCCTTAGCTATAATATCTTTAAGCTTAGGGTTAGAAACAGGGTCAGAGCCTCCTGTTTTTACGCAAACTGCGATTTCCCTACCAATTTTAGTAAATATCTTGCCTCTTGCTGCATCACTTTTGCCCTTTCTAGCTTGTATGTTGTGCCATTTTGAATGTCCTGACATAAAAATCTCCTTTTAATAAAAATATTAATAACAAATGTTATTCCACTTTGAATAATATTTAAAAACAAATAAATTCTATGTAATTATATATTATTAAACCAGTAAAAGTCAAATAAATACATAGGCTAGTAAAAATAAAATACAAGAAAATAAATCAAAAGTTATTTTTTGATATCTCGTACATAATAATTGAGCCAGAAACTGAGGCATTTAGGCTTTCTACATTATTTTTCATAGGCAATGATACTGAAAATTGACAAATATCTGATATTGCTTTTGAAACACCTTGCCCTTCGTTTCCTACAACAACGCCAACTTTACCCGACTTTTTAAAGTTAAATATGTTCTCTCCAAACATATCTGCTTTAATAAGGTTTAGATTGTTTGATTTAGCAAATTTAACAAAGTCTCCTCGCGACAGTTGCATCACCTTTACTTGAAAAATTGTTCCAACACTACTTCTAACAAGTTTGGAGTTTGTAACGTTTACGCTATCTACTAAATAAACGTAATTAATACCACAAGCACAAGCTGTTCTTATCAGACTGCCAACATTACCAGGGTCCTGCAAGCCATCAAGAACAAGAAAGTCGGTTTTAGGCTCGACTACTACATCTAGTAGGTATTCTGTTATACATACTACTCCCTGTGGTGTTTTGCTGTCTGACAGCATCTCAATAGATGTCCTATCAGTAGAATATAAAATCGATTGATATTTGCTGAAAATTGGCTCTAGCTCACCAGCCCTGTCGCTTTGGATTAAAATGTATTTTGGTTCAATTCCAAGTTTTAATGCATCTTTAATAATTTTGATATTATCCAAAAAAAGCAAACAACTATTATGTCTTTGCTTTTTTAGGTCTTTAATTAAATTTTTGCTTGCCTTTAGCATTATTTAACTTGTCCTACAAGTGCTGCAAATGCCTCTGGTTCTCTTACAGCCATATCAGCAAGCACCTTTCTGTTTAAGTCAATGCCCTTGCTCTTAAGTCCAGCTATAAACTTAGAATAAGAAATTCCATTTTGTCTGCATCCAGCATTGATACGTGTAATCCAAAGTGCTCTAAAGTTTCTCTTCTTTATCTTGCGACCAATATATGCATATTGTCCACTTTTCATAACTTGTTGTTTAGCTGTTCTATAGAGTTTAGATTTTGCACCTCTATAACCTTTAGCGCTCTTTAATATTGAACGGCGTTTCTTAACCGCATTAACTGCTCTTTTTACTCTCATTTTATACCTCCTACTTTGCTAAAAGGGATTTGATGTTTTGTTCGTTCTTACCTGAAATATATGATCCCTTTCTTAATTTTCTCTTATTAGATTGTGACTTCTTTGTGAGGAAGTGTCCCTTTCCTGGTCTTGCGAATTTAACGTTACCATTAGCAGTTAAATGAAAACGCTTTTTACAACCGCTGTGTGTTTTTTGTTTTGGCATAATACTTTTCTCCTTTTACTTTGATTTTTTAGGGCTTACAACTACAAAAATATTTCTACCTAGAAGTTCAGGCTCTTTATCAATTGTGCCTACTTCGCTTAAGCGTGAGCAGAACTCTTTGACAACTTCTATAGCCTTCTTTACATAAGCCTGTTCTCTTCCCTTCATTCTTAGGGTTACCTTAACCTTGTTGCCATCCTGCAAAAACTTTGTTGCACTTGCAACTCTATAAGCTATATCGTGTTCTTCTATGGTCATTGAAAGTCGAACCTCTTTGATTTCTACAATCTTTTGAGCTTTCTTTATCTCTTTATCTTTCTTTAATGACTCATACTTAAACTTACCATAATCTAGCAGTTTGCATACAGGCGGGTTAGTACCCCCAGACATAAGGACCAAATCAAGCCCTTTATCTTCAGCTATAGATAAAGCCTCATCCTTTGAAACAATACCTAATTGTTCCCCATTTTCTCCTATTAAACGAACTTGACTTGCATTAATCTGTTCGTTTATCAATAATTCCTTAAAAATAGTTGTAATCTCCTTTAAATAAAAATTTGGTGGAAGCAAGAAACTCCACCAAAAACTCAAAACTAAATAATAAGATTATTTAATTACGTATAAAATATAAAAAATATTTAATACAAATAAAGTTTTTAACCAAATCAAGCTCATTTGCTGAATGGTGAGAAATGGAATTTCTACTTTCTTGTGCATATAATAGCACATAATGACGATATTGTCAACTGTTTTTTCTATATTTTAAAAAAATTGTTTAAAAATTTACCAAGCCTTAAGATAATTTTGTTGGAATTTTTTAGGGCACGCTCTTTCATAATAGCCTTAAAAAATATTGTGATGCCTGCAATAAAAGCCGATGTTAAAATTGAGATAAGCATAATAATGCTTGCGTTTGTGATGTCATTTGTCAGCGCGACTACTATACAGGCTCCACCCGCCCCGCAAAGAGTGCTACAAATATCTCCTACCACATCTGCACAAAACGAGCAAACTTTTTCTGAATTTTCACACAACTTAAGTCCTATATCTGCCCCTACTTTACTCTCTTGCGACCAAATCCTAAACATTTCAATATCAGCTGATGCCACTGCTATACCAAGCATATCAAACACAACTGCAATGAAAATAAATATAATTATGCCTATTGTAGCAATCAGTACGCCCATTTTTGAAAGTATAGTTTGACTTATAAATCCAAAAAAGATAGACATACAAATAGCTATAAAAAACATCCTAAATGCCCATAAGTACTTGCGCGAGTTTAGTGATAGAAGCTTTATCTTAATCTGTTTTTTCACATAGTAATATATGCTATCTCACAGACTCATATGCATTTAATCAACTTCTTCAAGTCCTTTTACAGTTTCTTTTATCTCTGTGATTTTGCCCTTTGCCTTATCAAGCTCTTTATAACAAATTGTTATCAAAACCTTGGCTCTATCAATCATATTTAATGCTTGTTCAACTGTAGCTGACGAGCTTTCAATTTTCATAATTATGTCGTTTAATTCTTTTATAGCGTCTTCATAAGAGATATTGTTTTCATTAACATCCATATTTTACTCCTTATTATCTATAGTTTTGGCATCTACTCTGCCATCTATAAAGTTAATCGTAAAGGCTTGATTTCTGTCAAGGTCAACAAGTTTATTGACTGCCTTTTTGTTTTGTTCGAGTTTTGCATAGCCTTGTTTTAGCACATTTGTTGGATTAATTTTATTTAAAGTGGTCTCTATTAAGCCCGTTTCATAATACTTTTGATTTATAAAATCACTATAATTTTTTATAAGCTGATTTTTTAAATTGAAAACTCTGTTCTGCTCATAACTTAGCAGATTTTCGCTTATACTTGCAAGCCTTAATTTTGTAATGTTATATTGGTTTATTTTGCTGTTTAAATAATTCTTGCAAACCTTATAAAAACTATCAAAAAGCATTTGAGCATTTGCCTTCTTATCTTGCAAATTGAAGGTTAATAGCTCTGCCGCTGCTGAAGGCGTTGGCGCTCTTAAATCACTTACAAAATCTATTATAGTAAAGTCAGTTTCGTGCCCTACAGCTGAAATGATAGGCTTCTGACAATTATAGGTTGCTCTTGCCACCGCTTCTGTATTGTAAGCCCATAAATCTTCTAAAGAACCACCACCACGAGCCACTACAATGACGTCTATATTTTCATAATGACTAAAATTTTCAATTGCACGTGCAATTTCGCTTTCAGCATTAACCCCCTGCACTCGTGTATTATATAAGACAATATCGACCGTTGGATTACGCCTCCACGCCACATTTTTTATGTCTTGAATTACCGCACCTTCTCTCGATGTAATGACGCCTATTCTCTTTATAACTGAAGGTAGTTTTTTCTTGTGACTAGCGTCAAACAGCCCCTCGTTTTGCAATTTGTCTTTCAGTTTTAAAAACTCCTCATAAAGTTTGCCTTGCCCAGCACTTTCCACCTTATTAACGTTAAAATTCAGCCGTCCGCCCTTCACATAGTAATTAGGCGACCCCGTCACAATAACCTTGTCGCCCTCTTTTACCAAATCAAAGTAATTTGGATAAAAGCATACACAAGGTAAGGTGCTATCACTATCTTTTAAACTAAAATAAAGCACATTTCTTGTAATGTTGACACCAAAAACCTCTCCTACAACAGGTATATTGTGTAGAAGTTCCTCTGCGTCAAATATTTGCTTTATTATGGTGTTTAATTTTGTAACTGAAATTGCTTCCAAATATTATTCATCCCCTTTATTAAGTGACTTCAATATAGAAGATAGCACGCCATTTACAAATTTACTACTCTTTTCTGTTGAAAATTTTTTGGCAAGTTCAACTGCCTCATTAACTACAATTTTGTATGGCGTTTTTATAAACAATATTTCTGTAAGCGCCTCGCATAAAATAGCTAGGTCAACCTTATAGACTCTATCTATCTCATACCCTACAAGATGTGATGATATTGTATCTTTAATTTGCTGTCTATTATTTTCAAAAGTAGTTAAAATTTCTTTAGCAAAATTTATATCCTCTTCTTTTTTTAATGATACAAAAAACTCTTCGTCAGAAAAATTATCCTTGACGAAAAGTCTTTCAAATATTAACTGAAAAGCAAGTTCTCTTGCAAGCGCTCTCATTGTACTTCCTCATCACAAACCACGCCGTAGACGTGGACGTTTATCTTTCCTGGTTTAATGCCAACCATAGTGTTTAATGAATTTTTAATGTTTTCCTGTATTCTAAAGGCAACGTCAGGCACACTGTAACCGATATATACCTTTACATATACATCAACATCTACAACGCCATTAGTATCAAACTTAATACTCACACCTTCGTTTTTAGGTTTAAGCATTTTTTTATAAAGTGGCAGATAATCATTTGTCAAAGACTGCACTCCATTTATTTCTTTTGTCGCCAAATTGATTATCGACAGAAGTATATCTCTATCAATCTCCACCTTACCTTTCTTTGGCAATGCTCCACTTGTTTTAGTCATTTTTATCTCCTACTTTAGTAGTATAGCATAAAACAATCAAGTTTTGCAATTATTATACAGGAATAATTTTGATATTTTCAATACTTGTATTAAGTTGAGATTGAATTATCTCTACTATCTGTGCGACTTCTGTTACAGTAAGTTGCTCTGCCGAGCTTACAACGGCGTTTACATTTTCGTCTGAAATTGTAACAACGCAGTCCTCAAAGCCTTTTGCTTTTATAAGCCCTTCAACGACAAGTTCTTGTTCCATTTGTTCGATAAGGGCAAGTTTTGCGCTCTCTGCAGTTGCAACTGCCTCAGCGGTTGATGACTCACTTGCAATGATAGCATCGTAATAAAGCATTTCTTGGTCTCTTGTAGACTCTCTATCAGCGCGATATGTTTGGAAGTAACTAGATGTTGTCACAGCCCCGTCATTGTTATCAGATACCGAATTGTTGAGCACTACATTTAAGTAGCCCGTCACACCTAAAAGTAAAACCATAGCTGCTATAATGATAATTTTTGTTCTCTTCTTCATATTAAACTCCTTTTAATTACCCTTTATTATATTTATCTTTGAACTATTTACCTCAATAATCGTTTGCAAAATTGATATCATATTCAATTTCACATTCACATCATTTGCACCCTCAGCAACTACCACTATCCCGCTTATAGTAGGATATATCTCTTCTTGAAGTACTGGTTCTCCGTCAACCATAACTATACTAGATGTTGTAATGACCGTTCCATTAGAGGTTGTCCGAGTTTCTTCTTCGGTGACATAGATGTATTCAAATCCCTTATCAAGTGTAATGATAACATCTACTTTGCCAGCCCCATCAACCCTAGCTAGTACATTTTCAAGTTTATTCTCAAGGTACTCAACATATTCCTGCGAACTAGAAAAGTTTGTACTTAAATTGTCGTTTTGTGTAACATCACTACTTTTATCTTTTGGCAAACTGACAAAATAAATTATTGCAAGCAAGATAGCTAGTCCTATCGCCAAGTAAATTTCTATATGTTTTACCTTTTTTATTTTTTCATATAGAGCCTTAAATTTGCTTTTAAAGTCATCCATCATACAAGATTGCCTCCTCATCTATCTCTATATAACTCTTTATTATTGAAGTTATATCTTTTTTTATCTTTGTTATATTTTTATGCTCAGCATTTTCACTTATTACTAAATTTTCTAGTTCGACAGTAATCGACTTAAAAGTTAAACTGTTTTCAAAAATGTTGCAATTAATGTATATACTCACATTTTGATAACCGTGATCTAAAACCTCTTTTTCTATCTTCTCTTTTAAAGAATTTATTTTATCCAAATTAAGTTGATAGAGATAATCATCGTCAACTTTAATCTCGTCATAGCTGAATATATTTCCTAAATCAATTTTCTGCCCTAACAGATTTGGCAAAGGAAGGATTATCACTAAAATGATAATAAAGGAAAATGTGCCTTTAATATACCTATTCATTTGCCCTTCTGGCAAAACTAATTCCACTATTACCGACAAGCACACAACTCCGGCAATAGACAAAATCCAAGTTGAAAGCTCGCTTATCATATTCACCTCCCTAAACAATATTGGCAGAGCACATAATAAGCCCTAACATTATGAAATATATAAACGCAACACCAATTATAAGCACAATCAATAGCACCATACTTTTGGCAAGAGATGAAACAAAATTTGCAATTTGTTTGTTGCCTAAAGGTTCAACTATTCCTGCAATCAACTTAAGTGCAAGCATAAAGAGGATTAGTTGTAAAAGTGGCGAAAGCACAGTGGCTAGAAGCAAAAACAGCCCAGTTGCGCCGAGCGCGTTCTTTATAAGGTTCGATGAAAGCAGTATAATCCCCATACCGTCACTTAGATATGAGCCGACTATTGGAATATACGACCTAATAGCGTACTTTGCTGTCCTTATAGAAATACCATCAATTGAGCCAGCAGTTATACCTTGAATAGATAAAAATGCGGTAAAAATTGTAAAAATTAGTCCTGTTAGCCACTTATACGAGCTATTAAAAAAGGATGTAAATTTTTCAAGCTTTACGTTGTTTGACAAGTTTGAAACAACTGAAAAAACAACACTAAATATGAAAATTGGCAAAAGCAGATAGGCAAATAAATTCATTATAGTGCTTGCAAGTATTGCCATTGCAGGTTGATATACCGCAGTGGATGCAGTGCCACCTATTGCCGTTAAAAGCGTTAACAGGATTGGAAAGATTGCGTCCATTTGGGATTTCATTGATTGCAAAGTGTTTGTTGTAAGTGAGACCATTTTCACAGTTATTGACAACACAAGCACAACAATAATGCCATAGGTCACAAAGTGAATTATATTTGATATAGATTTGCCATTATTGTAAGGTTTTAGCCCTTGTATCATACTTCCTATTAGCGCAACTGCGATTATGATTGATATGATGGGAAGAAGTGACAAGAGGTTTTCAAAAAACATATTAATAACACTATTCCAAAGACTTGTCCCATCTTCAAAGTTGCCCTTTAGTAAATTTTGAAGTTTTTCGGTAAAACTACTATCACCAAAGATAGCAAGTTGACCATCTTCTAACGCCTTTAAAATCTCTTCTAAAGAGGACAAATCAAGGTCAGCTATCTGGTCCTCTATCTCACCTGTTAGCTCATCTTCAAGTTCCTCTTCAGTGCTTGCAAAAGAAGCTTGCGCCATAGCTACATTGTCAGCTCTTCCAAAAAGGCAGAAAATTAGCATTAAGCCAATTAGTGAAAGCAAAATATATTTTATTATACCTATAAGTTTACTTATACTTTTCATTACGGCAATAACTCCATTATTATTTGAAGTATATTTGTAATAATTGGAAGAGCCATTACAAGTATTATTATCTTTCCTCCTAGTAGCACCTTATCGCCAAGGCTTGAATTGCCGGTATCAGAACATATACCCGCAGTAAATTCAATAAGATAGCCAACACCGATAATCTTTAATAGGAGCGTGTATAGATTTGAATTTAGTCCAGTAATGCCTATAATGTTCCTAAAGGTTTCAAAGACACTCGACAAATAATCAATAACCATAAATAAGATTATCAATCCACCAACTATAGCTATAATTACCGAAAAATCTGAGCGAATAGGCTTTACAATTATTGTCGCAAGACAGGTTATAAGCCCGATTGCTATGATCTTAAATATAATATCCATAAACTCCTAAAGATTAAAGATTGTTCTAAGCGTTGAGAATAAATCTCCTATTAAATTGAGCACCATTATTAGCACTATTATTAGACCAGCTAAAGTGGCAAATGTAGAAATCTCATCTTTTCCCGCCTGCTTTAACACTTGTCCTACAATTGCTGTAAGTAGCCCAATCGCCGCTATTTTGAATATAATTTCAACTTCCATATCCCACCTAAATAAAAATCACTACAATGAGTAATCCCGCAATTATGCCTAGTTTAATCGATAATGAACCATACTTTTTGTTCTCTGACTGAGCATTATTTGCAATACTTTCAAATCTACTTTGAAAATTTTTTATCTCTTTTGACTGACTATCGACGTCACTTCTTCCAAGCGTTTTAAAAAAAGAAAAAATCAATTCCTTCTCACTATCCTTTAAAAAGGTTATATTTTTAAAAAGGCTGTCTTTATCAAGTGGACTTTCTTTATCAATAAAGGCAATATAATTGCCATCAATGCCTTTTAAGTCCTTTTTGTATTTGTCATCAAGGTTTAAAAATATATTCTTAAGCCTCTCACGCGAATAATTTATCTCTATATCAAACTTTTGACAAAGATACAACAATGCTTGAAAAAAATTAGATCTTGTCTTGTATTTTTTAGAAAAGATGTAGCCAATAAATATACAAATAAGAGCAATCAATATCAATATTATAAATTTCAATTCACCCTCCTATAACCTTACCCTTGAAAAATTCTCGTTATATATGCCTTCTAGTGTTCCAGGACCATTACGTTTGGACAATAGTACATATCTTTCAAAAAGTTTGTTGTCTATGATCTTTTCAAAGTTAGGTTTTTTGATAAAGCTATCGATATTGTCGCAATGGACCGAAGCTAAAACTGTAACGCCGCAATTGATTGCATAGTTTACAGCCTCCACATCCTCAAGTTGACCAAGTTCGTCAGTAACTATAATATCTGGGCTTAAGGCTCTTATTCCGTTTTCAAAACCTACCGACTTTCTTGCGTAGCATATCTTGTCAACAAAGTTTCCAAGACAGCCACTGCGCCCTATATCAAGCTCTCCACGCTCATCAAGAACGAGCACGTTATAAGCATAATTTTTCTCTGAAAGTTGCAAGATAAAATCTCTCAAAAATGTAGTTTTTCCAGCTCCTGGTGGCGATAAAACCAAGGTATTATAGACTTTATTTTCTTCAACCAAATAATTAAATGCAGATAAAGAGCAGTTTTTAATCTCGTGTGGTAGACGTATATTTACGCTTGAAAAATTTGTCATAGTCTTGATATTTTTATTCTCTTCTATGATATCCCCGCCTATACCTAGCCTTATACCACCTTGAGTTACAATGAAGCCTCTTTTTATTTGCTCATTTACAGAATATATAGAGCATTCGCTAGCCCTGAAAATTATGTCTTCTATCATAACCTTGCTAGCCCTAATTGACTCTCTTAAATTAGAGGTCGTTCCATCTCGTCCTAAGAAAGTTCTTTGAGAGCCTATTAGAAGGACTATGGGCTTGTCCGCTCTCAGCCTTATCTCGCAGACAAAATTTAAATTTACTTTATTCGCTAAAATGTTATATAAATCATCGGATAAAATCTTTTTTAGCATAATCCTCTCCTTACATTAATCTATGAAGGAGAAAATTATAAGATACAATAACGACAAATTAAGCCAAAAAAAATAAGCCCGATTTAAATAAACTCCTAAAATATTTTTAGGTTTGCCTCATTTAAACCAGACTTAAGTTTTATACAATTAATTATTTATTTTATTGGATATTAGATTGTTTATTTATTATCTTTTCTGCACCTTCAAATATAAGTACAATGCTACCAACATACCTAGCAGAGATATGATAGTAGTCATTATACTTTGCCACCAAACCAATCTTCTCTAAATGTGAAAGATGATGATAGACTTTACCAGTGGTTGCAAAATTTAATTTTTCCAATAGCTCTTTAGCCGTATAAGATTTTTCCATTAATGCTTTTATAATATCAAGTCTTTCCCTGCTAGCAAATGCTTCGATGATATTTGCAAGTTCACCAGAATCATAACTCATAATATCATCAATTTTTGTAACATTAGAGCCAAATATCGAACTTACTTGTCCGTCATTTGTTTTAAATCTCCCCGCATAGACAAGTTGACCATCTTTAAGCTCATTTGGATTAGATAAGTCCCTTATCTTGATGCCAGACTTTTGCGTTGTTCCTTTTTCAAGTACATTAAGCCTTTTTTCAATCTCATCAAGCCTTTTAATAATTTCTTTGCTTTCCATTTTTCTACCTCCTACTTTTTTTATTTTACGTATTTTTGTTTTACGTAATTACATAATATCATAATCGAAAGGCTTTGTCAATAGTATTTATCAAAAAAAACACATTGATTATAAAAAAATTCAATGTGTTTTAAAATTTGGGATATTATTAAGACTCAAAATGTGGTATGCCCACCCATCATACAGTGTATATAACCGTTAACTTTACTCAAGCAAATTCGGTTCCCGATAATGTAAATTATTATCAAATCGAATAATTTAAGCAAATTTTAATAAAGTGTATAGCATCATATTTTACTTGCATCAACAGAATTTATGTTATATTACAAAGTCTAAACAACTATTTAACACGCTCCATATAGCTACCATCACGGGTGTCTATTCTAATTCTATCACCAACGTTAATAAATAAAGGAACATTTAAAACATAACCTGTTTCAACTTTTGCTGGCTTTGTTGTTGACTTAGATGTGTCACCTTGAATTCCAGGCTCGCAATCAATAACCTCAAGTTCTACAAAGTTTGGTGCATAAACTGCAAATGGATTGCCTTTATAAAAATACATTGTGCAGTTTTCATTTTCCTTTATAAAGTTTAATGCATCTTCTACACTATCTTTATTTAAAGGAATTTGGTCATATGTTTCTGCATCCATAAAATAGTAAATATCACCATCATTATAAAGATAAGTCATCTCTTTTTTCTCGATAACTGCTATTTGAAACTTATCTGATGGGTTGAATGTGGTCTCTTTTACCTGACCTGTCATAACATTCTTTAATTTAGCTCTTACAAAAGGCGAACCTTTTCCTGGCTTAACGTGCAAAAATTCAACAACTGAATAAACAGCACCATCCCATTCAAAAGTAGTTCCCTTTCTAAAATCTCCTGCAAATACCATAATATAATCTCCTTAAAGTAAAATTTTCTTATATATTTTAACACACAATCTATTATTTGTCTAGTATTTTTTGATATATTTTTTTCATAATTAAAGCATCGTTAGGCATTTTATCCATTGACTCGCATATGACTCTCGGCGACAACTTGTAGTCTATAAGCACTTCTGCAAGCGGCTCAAAGTTTGGTCCATAAACTTCATCGTCATAATTTAAGTGTCTAATTTCTCCTTTTGCCCCATATTGAATTTTTGAAAAATGGATGTGGGAATTATCAGTTCTATCAAAACCTAAATTTTCTATGCAATAATCAATTATTCTTTTAAAATCATCCTTAGTTTTAAGCCCACCTTGTTCAATAGAATTTATGTGCCCAAAATCAAAGGTAGGAACGAGATGACTATTTGTTTTGCAAAGCTCAATAACCTCTTTATATGTGCCTATTTGCATAGTCTTTCCCATTGTTTCAGGACAAAGATAAAGCCCATCAAGCAAACCCTCTTCTTCCATTTTACCAAAGGTTTCTTTAAATCTTTCTGTAGTTAAAGCTATTGCCGAGGGTCTATCAAGTTTGCCTTGTGAGGCAGGATGAAAAACCATTCTGTCCGCCCCAAAGGCCCTCATAAATCTTATGCCGGTATAAATATATCCTTGCGTTTTTTGGTACATCAGCACATCAGGATTGGCAAAATTGATATAAAAAGGTGCGTGCAAAGATAATTTTATGTCATACTCTTTAAATAACTGCCCGGCTTTTTGAGCAAGTTCTGTAGACATTGTATAACCGTGACCAAAAGAGTACTCATATGCATCAAGCCCATACTCTTTTACCCATTTTGGAACTTCTAAAATTGTTTTATGTCCCTGCTCATAGAACTCGTTGCCACAGCCAGATGGTCCAAATAATACCATAAATTCTCCTTTTTTTGATTTTTTGCTTTCTTCTTTTGCTTCATTATACTTAAATAGTAAAATTCATTCTTAATATTTTGCTTTTCAACTGTAAACTATTTCTTTTTATATCTTCAAATTATATCCTTAAATTCAAAATCTCAAAAACTTTTAACCGTCGTTAGTTTTTAACCTCATTATTTTACATTCACCCTTTATATCAACCTTAACTTGAATGACATAAGCCCATCTTTGACTGTAACTAGTCCTAAGAATTGTTCGCAATAGGCTCTATAGACGCCATCCTTTGCATATTTTATCTTTACACCATTCAAAAGTTTTGATGCCTGTTGTTCATCTAATGAAAGCTTATCATAATCGAACAAACTATCAAGTTCTATAATTTTAAATTTGCCGTTTTCTATTTCATTAATCGTATAAGCATCTTTTAAATCAAAATCACCACATCTAGTACGTTGTATGTATTGCATAACACCATATGTAGACAATGCGGTAGCTAAATCTCTACAAACAGAACGAATATATGTGCCACTAGAACAATGAATTTCAAAAAGAAATGTATTTTTCTCTAATTGCTTTATAAGATTAATAGAGTATATTTCTATCTCTTTCGGTTTTAGTGCAACGTCAGTACTTCCCTCTCGCGCGAGTTCATAAGCCTTTTTACCATTTATTTTTTTAGCAGAATATAATGGTGGCATTTGTAATTGTTTTCCAACAAATTTAGGTAAAACCTTTAATATATCCTCAGGAGATACAACCCTATCATCCCTGTTAGTAATTTCTCCTTCTAAGTCAAGAGTCGCCGTAGTTTCACCAAACTTAAATATAGTTCGGTAAATTTTATCTTTTGTTAGGTAGTAATCAAACAATTTAGTTGCCTTCCCTAATGTTACCGGGAGCAATCCTTCTCCAAGCACATCCAAAGTGCCTAAATGTCCAGCTTTATCCGCCTGCAAAATATGTTTAACCTTATTGACTACGCTGTTTGAAGATTTGCCTCTATCTTTATTGACTAAAACTATTCCATTAATTTTCATTATTTTCAACTCGCTGGGCTTCTATTGTTTCCAATATTTGATTTAATAGTTTATCTACATTATCATATTGCAATTTAGCGCCTGCCGCTCCTATATGACCACCTCCGCCAAACTTACTTGCTATATCTCTAACATTGAAGCCATATTTTGACCTAAACGACAGGTTATAATAATTAGGTTTAGACTCTATAACGCTGAAAGCAATGTTTATACCTTCCATTGATATCAGCTTACTGCTATAAAAATCGCAATCAGCTTTCCTAGCATCCATTTTTTCTAGCGTCTTTAGCGTTACAATACAATAGGCAACATCGTCGATCGTATGATAATTATTGAGAAGATATTTTTCAAGTTCAGTCTCTTTTGTTGTTTGTGTGCGATACATTATTTCATTAATCTTTACAGTATCTCCGCCATATTTATAGCATTCACAAGCTGTATAATATGAATTTTGATTTGTATTAGTATTGGTAAAGGAGTTTGTATCTCCCGACAAACCGACATAGACAAGCGAAGCTATTTTATCTGTAATTTTAACTTTCATCAATTTTATAAGCAAGAATATAATTTCACTGCAAGAACTATAAGAAGGCTCTCTGAATGTAAATTTTCCTATGAGTTCATTGCTTGAGTGATGGTCGATAACTATATTTGTTTGAGCGTTTATAAAAACATCTTTATAGTCACCTAAAAGTTCTTTTGATGAAACATCTGTTGAAATGAAAACGTCATATTGTCTGTCGGTAAATTCACCCTTTAAAACTGCACTATCTACTAACAGTCTTTGAGTTTTTGTCAGCTCATCCTTTATATAAATATCAACTTCTTTATTAAGTGATTGACAAGCATAATAAAGCGCGAGCGACGAGCCTAATGCATCATAATCTGGATTGATATGTGTAAAAATTGCAATTTTACTCGACTTCTTTATTAACTTAGCAATATCTTTCAAACTATTCTTCATCACCTTCTCCATCTTCTTTTGGAATATCTAAAGTACTCAATATCTCGTTTATTCTAATGGTCGCTTCAGTACCTTTATCAACCTCAAAATTAATTTTTGGAATTGCTGGCATTTTCAACATCTTAGCAAGTTCGTGTTTAATAAAGCCTTCTGATTTTTGCAATACGCCAATCATCTCATTTACTTTTTCCTTGTTATCGTTGTCAATCGATATCTTTACCTTGCAATACTTAAAGTCAGGCGTTACATTGACCTCACTAACGTATAGCATTGGGTCAATTCTTGGGTCATTTAATTTGTTGTGAATTATAAAAGAAATGTTCTTTTGTATTTGACTATTAGCTCTTTCAAATCTTATTGACATATAAACTCCTAAATTTAAAAAGGAAGGTCTCTCCCTTCCTTTTATTATACTTTAAAATTAACAATTTTCAAAATAAAAATCTATCTTTTTACAATCTCTTTTGTATAAAATTCTATAGTATCACCCTCTTTAAAGTCAATATTATCCTTGAGTTTGATACCGCATTCAAATCCCTTGTTGACTTCGGCTTTTTCGTCCTTAACAATTCTAAGGGATTCGACAGTTGTCTTTCCGATTTCTTCGCCTTCGCGCTTAACAATAGCTATTGAATTTCTCGTTGCCTTACCATCTTTTATATAACTTCCTGCAACTTTACCTGCTGTAGACAACTTGAATACCATTCTTATCTCAGCACTTCCAATATACACTTCTTCGTACTTAATGCTAAGCATACCATTGATTGCGTTTGTTACATCGTCAACAACTTCATAGATAATCTTGTATTCTTTAATCTGAACCTTAGACGTTTCGGCTAGAGTCTTAGCTTTTGCCACCGGTTTTTGATTAAAGCAAATTATTATTGAGCCTGTTGTTTGTGCGAGAATTACATCACTTTCGGTCACAGCACCAGCACCACTATGAACAAGGTTGACTTTTGCTTCTTCATTTCTAATTGCAAGCAATGAAGATTTGAGCGCTTCTACCGAGCCCATAGTATCTGCTTTTATTATGATGTTAAGATTTTTAAGATGTCCTTCCTGAACTCTATTCATAAAGTTATCAAGAGTTACACCTGACGAATGCTCTGCTCTTTCTTTCTTAATCTTGTCAATTCTTTCTTGAATTACTTGTTTTGAAAGGGTTTCTTCAACTGCATAAACCTCATCACCAGACGAAGGTACGTCGTTAAAGCCAAGTATCTCCACTGGAGTAGAAGGTAATGCCTCTTTAACTGATTTGCCCTTATCGTTAAACATTGCCCTGACTTTGCCATATGTCAAGCCCGACATTATAGAGTCGCCAACGTGTAAAGTACCATTTTGTACAATAACCGATGCAACAGGTCCTCTATTTTTATCAAGTTCTGCCTCTATAACAACTGCAGTTGCCATTTTCTTTGGATTTGCTTTTAATTCTTGCATTTCACTTACTAAAAGAATTGTTTGCTTTAAGTCATCAAGCCCCATACCAGTTTTTGCAGAAATAGGCACACAAATTGCATCTCCACCCCATTCTTCAGGCAACACTCCGTTTTCAGCAAGCTGTTGTTTAATCCTGTCAGGGTTAGCCTCAGGTTTATCCATCTTATTGATTGCAACTATTATTGGAACATTTGCGGCTTTAATGTGATTGATTGCCTCAACTGTTTGCGGCATAACTCCGTCATCAGCTGCAACAACAAGAATTGCAATATCGGTTGCCTTGGCGCCTCTTGCTCTCATTGCAGTAAACGCTGCGTGACCAGGAGTATCGATAAATGTGATTTTTTCTCCATTGAAAGATATTTGATATGCACCTATGCTTTGCGTGATACCACCAGCTTCGCCTGCAACAACGTTTGTCTTTCTAAACGCATCAAGAAGTGATGTCTTACCGTGGTCAACGTGTCCCATAACAGCAACTATTGGTGGACGTTTTACAAGGTCTTTCTCATCATCTTTGCTTGTTGCTGATTCTATAAGTTTCTCTTCGTAAGATTTATCCATCTTGAGCTCTAATGTTATACCAAAATCACTTGCTACAAGTTCAGCTGTATCAAAATCTATTGTTGAATTGATAGTTGCCATAACACCAAGTAGCATCAGCTTTTTAACTATTTCAGCGACAGGTTTACCTATCTTTTCACTAAAATCTTTAACTGTTATTTCTTTTGCAGTAAGTACTGCGTGCTTTATCGTGGTAGTAACAACCTGTTTTGGCTGATTGTCTTTCTTCTTCCTTATATTTTTTCTTGAGCCGTATGAAACTTCTTCAATTCCGTTCTCATCCTCAATGAATACATTATTCTTGCGCTGTTCTTCTCTACGCTTTTGTCCTACTTTCTTCTCTTCATTATTGGTATGCTTTTGGGCATATTTTACTTTATTAGCAAAATTTCTCTCAGGTTTAATTTCAAGTTCGGTCACGTCGCTAGCAAAGGACCTAAAATTGTTGCCTTTCGATGAAACAAAGCTGTTATTACCAAACTTTTTGTTTTGTCCAAGAGGTTTATTAAATCTATTATCTTTCTTATCTTTGTTAAAATTATTCCTATTATTAGGCTTTTGTTCATTATTTTTAAATGACTTATTTTGTATGTTTCTTCTTTGATTAAATGAATTATTAGGAGTGTTGGTATTAGAATTATCAAAAACTTTAATATTCGTCTCTGACTTTTCAACAAAAGTAGGCTCAGGCTTTTTAGTCTCAACCTCTTCTTTAGTTTCTTGAATTGTTGGCTCTGGTGCTTTTTGACTGTTTTGTAATTGAACTTCAATTTCCTTTCTTCTATTACTTAGATCTCTGCCAAAAGCATCAACTACACCTTTAGAGGCCCTGATGTCTCTTAAAATTTGAGATATTTCACCCTCTTTTTGTAGTTCGTGTATCCTTTTTAAATTTTGTAATGCCTGATTTGCCAATATTGACTCCTTTTAATTATTTATCGCATCTAAAATAATGTCACTTAAATTTTTATTCTTGATTGCTATTATTTTGCAGTTCTTTATATTCATTATATCCTCTAGATTTTCTAAAGTGATAACAGGAATATCTCTTTGTTTCAGTTTTTCTACAACTTTTAATGTGTTTTTACTAGCGTCTTTGCTATAGATAACAAGGTATAATTTTTTGTTATAATTATATAACTTATCTCCACCTATTATAACATAACCAGCTTTTTTTGCTATATTGATATAGCCTTGAAGTTTTATTTTATCCAACTATCTCCTCTCTTATCTTTTTATAAACTTCATCGTCCACATTAGTCTTAAAAGTTTTGTTCAAGAGTTTTTGCTTTTCAAGTTTTTTAAGACATTCCTCGTCTTTGCAAATATATGCGCCTCTTCCATTTTTCTTGCCAGAGTTATCTACGCTTATCTCGCCTGTTTTATCTTTTACAATGCGAAGTAAATCTCTCTTATCTTTCATAGCCCGGCAAGCTATGCACATTCTAAGTTTATCCATAGTCCCACCTTATTCTTCGTCATCATCAAGTGGTTTTATTTCTTCAAGTTCCTCGAGATCACTTAAGCCTTGGAAAGCATCTTCGTCATTAAGCTCGGTAAGTTCATATTCAGGTTCTTTTAATTCTTGAATTGATGTTGCACTCTCAGGTTTAACCTCTATCTTCCAGCCAGTCAATCTTGCTGCCAAACGCACATTTTGTCCGTTTTTGCCAATAGCCAAAGACAATTTATCGTCTGGAACAATAACTCTTGAAGAATGGAGACTTTCATTAGTCTCAACACTTATAACCTTTGCAGGACTGAGCGCCTTTGCAATATATTCAAGTGGATCGTCGCTGTATTCAATCAAGTCAATCTTTTCTCCATTTAACTCAGAAGAGATAGTGTCAATCCTCTGTCCGTGAAATCCTACACAAGTTCCAATAGGGTCAAGATTTGGTTTTGCGGTTTGCAGAGCAACTTTTGTTCTGTTGCCTGGGTCCCTAGCTATATTCTTTATAACTATATCTCCAGATGCTACCTCAGGTATTTCAAGCTCAAAAAGTTTTCTTACAAAGCCAACATTACTTCTTGTAACTTGTATTTGAGTGCCTTTAAATGAGTCCTTTATCTTTTTAACGTAAACTTTCACTCTATCACCAACATTAAACTTCTCGCCTGGTATTTGGTCTGATGGAAGCATAACGCCTTCGGTATGAGTATTTGAGATTTGAACATAGACTGTACCATTATCTATACGCTTAACAATTGTTGTAAGCAGCTCATCTTCTTTTTCAGACAACTCTGATAATGCCATTTGTCTTTCCATTTCCTTAAGTTTTTGCATTACAACTTGCTTAGCTGTCTGCGCAGCTATCCTTCCAAAGTCTTTAGTTGACTCTTCAGTAGTTACAATATCTCCAACCTTATAAGACTTCTTAATAAGTCTTGCCTCTGACAATGAAATTTCTTTGTCAGGGTCTTGAACCTCGTCTACAACAGTTTTGTATGAGTAGATCTTGATAGTGGCCTTCTCTGGATTTAGTTTTACCATAGCCGACTTTGCCTGCCCGTACATTTTTTTATATGCAGAAGTTAATGCTGTTTCAAGAGTTGTAATAAATGTGTCTTTATCAATCTTTTTCTCTGCTTCTAAGTCTTCTAATGCTTGAAAGAAATCTTTATTAATCATATTTATCTCCTTAAAATTTTATTATAGGCACAATATGTGCTATCTTTTCACGTTCAATAGTCAAAGCTTTGTCTTGTACTGAAATAGTTATTGTCTTTTCGTCAAAATTAATTAGTTTACCTTCAAATTTCTTTTGACCATCTAGCTTTGCAAATAGTGTTATAGAAATTTCTTTATCAATATTTCTCTTTAAGTCTCGGTCGCTTTTAAGTGGTCTATCAAGCCCTGGTGAGCTTACACTTAAAATATAAGGACTGTCATCAGTTGGATTAAGTTCATCTAAAAGGCTATCTATTGCCTTAGAAACCTTTTCGCAATCTTCAATTTGAACGCCCTTTTCATTGTCGATATAAAAGGTTAGGTTCATACCATCCGACTTTTTTACGTATTCCACTTCAACCACTTCGTATCCCATATTTTCAATTACAGGTACAACTTTTTCTTCACATATTGTTTTTACTTTACTTGCCAATTTTACCTCCACTACGAAGTAGGGAGCGTTGCAAAATTTGCACGCTCCCTACTTTCTAGTCTCTTATATTATATCAAATATATATACAAAAATCAAGTATATTTATAAAAAATTTAAAAAGTTTTTTGATTTTTTAAAAAATTCTTCGATTTTTCTTGACTTTTTAAAAAATATTAGTCATTTGACTCCTTTGGTTTCTTCCTATTAAGTTCCATAAGCACCTGAGCCGTTGCATAGGCATCGTTAAAAGCCCTGTGAGCACCTTCTAATTTTAATCCCAAATACTTTACAACTGAACCGAGCTTGTAATTTGCTGGATGGATGTTTGCCTGCTTTGCCACAATAAAGGTGTCTATAACTGTATTATTAAATGGCAAATTTAATTTATTGGTTATCTTTTTGACAAATTTTAAGTCAAAGCCGACAATGTTGTAACCACTTATAATACAATCCTTTGACCACTCATAAAAGTCTATGATAACATCCTCAATTTTAGGCGCTTTTGCAACCATATCGTTGGTGATATTAGTCAGCTCTTGCACTTCAAGCGGTATAGGAAACTTTGGCTTTGCAAAGCTTGAAAAACGCTCTGTAATCTCGCCGTGTTCTATTTTTACCGCTCCTATCTCAGTAATTTCGCATAGGTCTGGGTCAAGTCCTGTAGTTTCTAAGTCAAATACAACGATATTATTTTTCAAAATGAAGTCATTATAGTCGGCTTTCTGGTCGAACAAAAATTCTTGAGTACTTCTAGGAAGCATATCAGGAAAAACCACCTGTTTATGACTTTGCAACATTCTTTCTGCTGTTAAATCCTCTTCCTTTTTTGCCTCCTCAAATAGCGGGCTTGCAAGGGTAATTCTTTTAATGTAGTATGTAAGTTTGCTTGTTATACCAGTCTTTAAATCTCCAACACATAGGATAAACGTGTTATCTTCTAGCGCGTCAATGTCCTTTTCGTGAGTTTTTGGACAAAAATAGACACAATCAATAGTTCCGTCAATATCTTTAATGACAAAATTATATAAAGCTTTTTCTTCTCCTGCCCTTTTGCCTTTTTTAATAACAAACCTTTTTTGACTTATGTTGGACATAAAGCCTGCAAGTATAACCGAAGTTTTTTGCTTATGATTATCCTTTATGTATTCAGGTTTTGGTATAATTTCTGAGCCGATTAGCCTTTTCTCTGGAAGTACATTATATCTTCTTGCCTTCGTAAGTGGTGGCAATACATCATCGCACTCTATTTCTTCTGGCAAGACCTCTTCATTTTCAACAATATTTATTATAAACTTTGCAACATAAAGTCTATCAAGGTATGAGGCAAGTTGAGTTTTTAAATCAAACTCATCTATTAGTGATAGAATATCTTGGTTTATGTTAATATCGATAAAGACGTCAAGGTCTTTATGTGAAACTTTAATATTATCAAGCGAAATATATGGAACTAAACCTTTCTTTTGCTCTTTAAAAAACTCTACTATATCTTCAGTTATAAGTCTTTCATCAAGGTAACTTTTTTTTAATTTTATTTTTACCTCACCTTCAAGATCTAGCGTCCCTTTTACAAAATCTAAGATTTCGTTTTTGTTTTCAACGCTTATTTCATCTATCAAATATGGATATAAAAAAGTAATAGTACATTCCTTTAAGTTTTTATCGTACATAACATTATATAATTTCAGATAACTATATTTATTTTGATACTTTTCGTTAATTTTCTCTATTAAATTTATCATTCTATTATTTTATAACAGAAAATGCAAGATGTCAACTAAAACAACAAAACCAAATAGAATAAACAAGCCAATCATATGAATCATATTTTCAGTTTCGCGTTTTATAGGTTTCTTTCGCACTGCCTCAATTGATGTAAAAAGAATATGAGCGCCATCAAGTGCTGGTATTGGAAGAATATTAAATATCGCAAGGTTAGCTGATATTGCCGGCAACAAAATAAGCATATTTGCTAGATTTGTTTGTGTTGTAACGGCAATGGTCTGAATAGTTGTCAGCGGTCCCCCTATCATTGATAGCGGAAGCTGGAATGTTATTAAAAGCCATAAAGATTTCAGCACAACCCAGGCAAGCCCTATTGCGAATGGCACAGCCCGCTCAAGAGCCTCTCCAAATGTATGAACATACGCCTCTACATTGGAGTCAAAACAAAATCTATTTTCTATTTCGTAGGTTGTTTGACCATTTTCGTCACTGCCAGATGCTACTTGTGTTTGTAATAGATAAAAGCCAAGATATACATTGTCAATGTATTCTCCATTGCGTTTAACTGTAGCAGTTGTCATAGATGAAAAATTGTTTATTGAGTAATTATTAAATGCCGTAACTATATCAAATTCTTCCTCATTAGCTTTAGCTTTTGCCTCTTCTTCCTCTAAGTAATCTTGTATTTTATTAAACTCTGTAGTACGCAAATCGCCATATAAGGAGCCATATGCAAAATCAATCTTTTCGCCGTCTATAGATATAATAATATCACCAGGTTGCAAAACTTCAGTACCCTCTGGAAGATTATCAAGGTAGGAATTGACACTTACAACTTGTCCATTAATTTTTTCGCCATATACATCTGTGTATGACTGAGCGTCTAAGCTGAAATTAGTGGTAACTTGCGGAATGTCATAACCAACTGTGCAAAGAAGTATCAATGAAAAAATAACAGCTGTAGCAAAGTTAAAAGTTACACCTGCCAAAAACACCAAAATTCTCTTCCAAGGAGCTTGATTTGTAAAAGCCTCCTTGTCGTCAGGGTTGGTTTCGTCTTCGCCAGCAAATGCACAATATCCACCTAGCGGAAAAATTCGTAGCGATATCAGCTCTCCCCTTTTGTTTTTACGAGAAAAGATGGCTTTACCAAAGCCAACTGAAAATTCTGTTATTTTAAAATTCAACATTCTGCCTATTACATAATGCCCAAATTCGTGTATCAACACCATTAAGAGCAATACCGCTATAGCCAAAATGATATACAAAAATATCATTTAACCTCTCTTAACTTGTAAATAAATTGTCAAACGCAAATGATATCATTAGATAGCGCTATATTATTTTACTATAATACAGCAAATAATATACTAAAAGCTATAAGAATAAATGGCGCTACAAATATATAGGAGTCAAAGCGGTCAAGCATACCACCGTGCCCTGGCAGGATTTTGCCAGAGTCTTTGACGTTGGCACTTCTTTTTAGATAACTTTCAAACAAATCACCAAGCTGGCTTATGATAGAGCCTAGGAATGAAATTATAATAACCTTCCATACAACTATGCCTGCATCGCTTAAAATAGAAGCTATTGAAGGTATTGATGAAAGCAGATAGAAGATTGTTACGCAAAGCAGTACGCACCATAACAGCCCGCCAACTGCACCTGAAATAGTCTTTTTAGGACTAATCTTTGGAGCGAGCTTTTTGCCTTCAATAAGTCCACCTGTAAGATAGGCAAAAGTATCGGTAAATATAGGAATAAGAAAGGCAAATAACAGCACTATAAACGAAACCCATCCATCAAAGCCTGCAAGTGCTGGGAACGACGTTGTCATATCCTCAAAATGATTTATGAGCGTTAAAAATAACAATAAAAATGCTGGGTACAAAAATACTACTGCAGTGTTGAGCGATTTTATTATTGAGTATTTTGTAACTGTCATAGACTTGTCCATTTGTCTTGTTCTCATTTCATTTCTAGTTGCTCTATATCTAATAAATGGCAAAGCAAATGTGATGCCAAATAGAACAACAATGGTTGCGACGCAAATAACTAAGGTATAAATTAGTCCTAAAGATGAGTCAAAAGCAAGACATATGAGCATAACAAGCATTATCACCGCTGGTGACAACGTTGCCATTATAGTGTCATTAAATTTGCCCATTTTTGTAAATATTTTTGATGCCTCATAGCAAGCGATACAAGCTACTGCTAAAATTAATACATCAAAGAAGTAATTGCTTACAAGCATTTTTAACACAAATGCTAGAGCAAGTATCAGCACGATTATAATTGATGTCAAACTTCTTGTTTTCAAGATAAACCTCCATATCTTCTGTTTCTTTTTTGATAAATTTTTAATGCCTTATAAAGATGTTTTTCATTAAAATCTGGCCATAGCACTTTAGGAAAATAAAGTTCGCTATATGCCATTTGATATAACATAAAATTGGATATTCTCATTTCGCCACTTGTTCGTAGTACAAAATCAGGCTCTGGAATAATCTTGGTGTCTAGCTGGTCAAGTAAGTCTTTTTCTGTAATATTATTATTGCCTTGTTTTATGAGGCTATTCACCGCTCTAACAATGTCATCTCTACCACCATAATTTAATGCTAGCGTCACCTGCATTCTATCATAATTTTTGGTCTTTTCCTTCATATCAGCAAGAGCTGATTTTAGGTCGTCAGGAAATGGCTCAAGATAACCAATAGAGCTAAGTTTTATCTGATTTTTTTCAAATATATTATCTTCTTTCTTGATATAATCTCTAATCAAATCAAAAATACCATTTATCTCTTCTTTGCTTCGCTTCCAGTTTTCAGTTGAAAAAGCAAAAAATGTACAGTATTTGATACCAAACTTTAAGCAGGCAAGCACCGTCCTTTCTATAGCCTTTACACCCTCTCTATGTCCGACATTCCTAGGTAAACCTCGCCTTGTAGCCCATCTGCCATTGCCGTCCATAATTATTGCTATGTGAGTTGGTATCTTCTTTATTTTTTCTGCCATACAAAATTCCTTTTAATTACATTATACGAAAATAAATGGAATCGATGTTCTTAAAAATTATACCTCCATTATTTCCTTCTCTTTGATTTTGCAATTATCATCTATTTTCTCACAAGCTTTGTCGACCATTTTTTGTATATCGTCTTCATAAAGATTGCGCTCATCTTCTGAAATCTCGCCATTTTTCTCAAGGTCTTTTATCATATCCATTGCATCGCGTCTTGCACTTCTTACTGCAATTTTAGTGTCCTCTGCAATCTTCTTTATGCCCTTTACAAGTTCTTTTCTACGCTCTTCAGTAAGGGCTGGGAATATCAACCTTATAACTTTACCATCTTCATTAGGGTTTACACCAAGGTCAGCAGCAGTTATTGCTTTTACAACGTTTTTAACTTGAGATTGGTCCCAAACTGATATTGCAAGTATTCTAGCCTCTGGAACAGTGATGCTTGCCATATTTTTTATTGGTGTAGGCACGCCGTAGTAGTCAATGTAAACTTTATCTAATATATGTGGATTGGCTCTTCCTGCTCTTATAACAAGATATTCATTTAGTTGGTGACTAATCGCTTTATCAATCTCCTCTTCACAAGAGAGTTTGATTTCATCTATCATCTCATTCATAATATACTCCTTGTTTTTTATTTTACTATAAATGAGATTTTTTTGCAAACGATTTGCTAGATATTAAGCGTTTAACAGCTATTTTTTTGACTTAATTTAATGTAAAATCACAAAAACGACAATAATCACAAAAATAATTAGAAAAAATATAATAAATTAAACAAAAAATTAAACTAAAAATTTTAAAAACTTGATTTTAAAAATAAAAGATGTGGATAA
>CAMLSW010000004.1 GCA_946484195.1 uncultured Clostridia bacterium | reverse complement strand
TTTAGTGGTAGGATTGAGTGGACTCGAACCACCGACCCCCACCTTATCAGGGTGGGGTTCTAAAATCTAGTCAACTCGACCTAATTTTATCAAAAAACACAATATATAGTGCTTTTATGCAAGTTTTTAACACTTTGAACACAATTTTGGCTTTATCAAATTTTATCGTTTGTGCCTATTCCTGTGCCTATGTGCCAATTTTTGATATATCAATCAAAAACAATACTATTATAAACGGATATAATACTGATGTCAACTAGTTCGAGCGAAAAAGAATTGTACAAAATATACGAAAATCTAAATAATTAACCTAAATTATTCCTGCCAATTAAGTAATCAATAGTAACACCAAAATAGTTTGCAAGTTTTGTTAATACTGCTAGAGATGGAGTTGTGCCTGCTCGCCATTTGCGAGATATGTTTATGTTCAAACCAAGATCCTTAGTCACCCTATAATGAGTGACTTTTGTTGTTTTGAGAAGTTCTTCATATCTAGATAAAAATAAATTATCCACTTCAGAGTAATTGCCATATTCCTCACTATCGGATAATCCAATAAGATAATTGATACTACAATGAAAATAGTTTGCGATTTTAATAGCCGTGTTCAAATTAGGCAGATATTTGCCATTAGTGTAATTAGAGATAGTCTTGTATGGAATACCAAGTTCTGCCGATAATTGAGTCAATGTTAAGTTATGATTGGACATAAGTTCTTCCAAATTTTCTTTGACTGAATACATAATTAACTCTCCAATCATAGTTTATTTTAAATTTGACATCATTTGTTAATTTTGAAAGTGAGATATACTATATTTATTTCAAATAAGTTGATTTTTGAAAGCGAGTTAGACTATAATGTTACATTGGAGGTAACAATATGCATAGGAAAATCGCTGTTACAGGACATAGACCTAAGGGGCTAAATAAAGTAATGAAATATGGCAACGTAAATGATGATAAGTTTGTGGAATATACTTCTTTAATGCAATCTACCGTAATGCAATATGCCACAAATGGATATGATTATTTTATTTCAGGTGGTGCAATTGGTGTAGACCTTGACTTTGCAAGAGCTGTAATAGATACAAAGATTTTATTAAATAAATTAAATAAAACAAAGATTGAGTTAGAAATGGCATTACCTTGCACGGACCAAGATAAAAAATGGAATGCCGAAGATAAGGCTAGATATCAAAAAATTCTTTTGAGCGCAGATAAGATTACCCTAGTAAGCGACAAATACTCATTTGACTGTATGCAAAAACGAAATGAATATATGGTTGATAATTGTGATAAACTGCTAGCATTTTGGAATGGAGAGCAATCAGGTGGAACTTGGAACACAATTCAGTATGCAAAGAAAGTCGGTAAAGATATAGAGATTATTGACCTGCAAAAACTTTAATAAACATACTTATTGCCTCTCTTTTTGAGATAAAAGAAAAAAAGTTTATTAAAATCCGTTTTTTTGGATTTGAAATATGCTATAATAAAAGCGTAAAAAAGGAGAGATTATGTGGTGGATATTGTGCCCAATCCTATTCATTTACTACTTTTTTAAAAGTTTAATCAGTGGAGGTAAATAAGTTGGCGTCTGAAAGTGATAAAAAAATTGTGCTTCTGTATGTTTTAGACATACTGAAAGATTTTACTGACGAAAATCATTTGTTAACCTATTCAGATATAATCACAAAGTTAGATATTATATATGGAGTTTCTCCAAATATAAAATCAATTGCTAGAAACATAGAAACACTTACTGAGTACGGATATAAAATAGTAAAGAAAGGTAAATATGGCTGTTACTTGGCATCACGAGATTTTGACAAATCTGAAGTGATGTTTCTAGTTGACGCCATTTTTTCTTCTAAAACTATTCCCCCGCAGGATGCTAAGGAATTAATTCAAAAAATAATTAAGAACTGTAGTACTTTTGAAAAAAGAAAATATAAGCATATTTACAAAGTTGAAGAAATCAGCAGAATGAGAAATACGCAGTTGTTTAAAAACATTGAGATGCTTGATGAAACAATTGAGAAAGGTAAAAAGGTTTCATTTCAATATAACGAATACGACATAACAAAGAAATTTCTACCAAGAATGCAGGGACATAGATTTATAATGAATCCCTACTTTCTAGTAAACAATAATGGAAAATATTATTTAGTTTGCAACTACGACAAATATGATGATCTCGCTAATTACAAAATTGAGTGCATATCAGATTTAAAAATACTAGATGAAGATATAAAGCCTTTAAAGTCACTACCTAATCAACAAAACTTTAAACTTGACAACTATATAAACGAACACATTTATATGACACATGGAAATTCAGTTGATGCAACATTAAAGTTAGATAGCCCGAAAGTTATTGGAGATATTATAGATTGGTATGGCGAGAATATAAAAATTAAAAAAGAAAATGAAGAAATATTCGTAAACTTGAAAGTAAACGAACTTGCACTTATCTACTGGTCTATGCAGTATGGCGAGCATGTAGAGATTGTAAGTCCACAAGAAACAAGAGAAAAAATAAAAGCTATGCTTGAAAAAGTTTTAAATAAATATTAGGAGTAAAATATGGGATTTTTAGATTTTTTATTTGGATTTTCAAAACCAAAGGATAAGAAGAAACAACATGATTTTAATTGGGAAACTCATTGTGAGTCCTGTGGAGAGTTATTAGAAGATTGCACTTGTGACTGGCAGGCACAAAGCAAACAAGATATTAGTCAATCCTTTTGGGGAGAAAATAAAAAAGGAAATAACAAAACATCATTTGACGAATTTAATAGTTTCGATGATGAGGATGATGAAGATTTTTAATAAAAATATATAATATTTTAATTAAATTTTGCGAAAAACACCACAAAAAAGCGATAAATATGCTATAATCAACTTAAGATATTAGCCAGCAAAGGACAAAAGAATGTTTGAAAATATAGACAATAGAACAAAACTGCTTGGAGATGATTTAAAAAGTGAGTTAAGAAAAGGCTCAAAGGTAAGAATAGCCTCTTCTTGTTTTTCAATGTATGCATTTAAAGAATTAAAGGAAGAACTAAGCCAAATTGAAGAACTTAAATTTTTGTTTACTTCTCCAACATTCACAAAGGATACAATCGCAGAGGGAGTTAAAAAGGAAAAACGAGAATTTTATATCCCAAAACAAAACCGAGAAAACAGCCTTTATGGTAGCGAGTTTGAAATTAAACTCAGGAATGAGATGACACTTAAAGCCATCGCAAAAGAATGTGCCAACTGGGTAAGACAAAAAGTTAAATTTAAAAGTAACATAACAAACTCTTCTATTCCAAACTATATTGGTATTGATCATCAAGATGGTTCTTCGGTTACATACAATCCAGTCAACGGTTTTACAACTACAGACTTAGGTTATCAGCAAGGAAATAGTATATTTACAGCAATAAGTAAAACGGACTTTGCAGAACAAAGCAAATTCCTATTTTCAATGTTTGACGAGGTTTGGAACGACAAATCGAAAGTTGAAGAAATAACTGACAATGTGGTGGAGATGATAAGCAGTGCCTATCAAGAAAATAGTCCTGAGTTTATCTATTACATAATTTTATATAACATTTTTAGCGAATTTCTTGATGATATTAGTGAAGACAATATGCCTAACGAGGCAACAGGCTTTAAAGACACAAAAATTTGGAATATGCTATATGACTTCCAAAAGGATGGAGTTATTAGCATAATAAACAAACTAGAAAAACACAATGGCTGTATTCTGGCAGACAGTGTTGGTCTTGGTAAAACCTTTACTGCACTTGCTGTTATTGCCTATTATTCTTTAAGAAATAAGAGCATATTAGTTTTATGTCCAAAAAGACTAAGTGATAACTGGACACAATACTGTGGTAGCAGTAACGATACCACAAATATTTTCTATGAGGATAGAATTAGATATGAGGTGCTATATCACACTGACTTAGGTCGTGTTGGAACAGCACACAATGGCAGAGATTTAAAACTTGTTAACTGGGGAAACTATGACCTAGTTGTGATTGATGAAAGCCATAATTTTAGAAACAATAACCCTGTTAAAGACAAAGAAACAAGATATGACTTCCTTATCAATCATGTAATTAAAGCAGGTGTCAAAACAAAGGTTTTGATGCTTTCTGCTACTCCTGTAAACAATAGGTATAACGACCTTAAAAACCAACTTGCAATTGCATATAGCCAAGATTACGATGCATTTGAGAATAGCTTGGACACAAAAAGCAACATCGCAACAATTTTTAGACAAGCTCAAGCAGTATTCAATGATTGGAGCAAACGACCACCAAATGAACGAAAAAACAAAGATTTAATCGATGCGTTAAGCATAGATTTTAAAATTCTACTTGATAGTGTTACTATTGCAAGAAGTCGTAAGAATATTGCCAAGTATTACAATATGAACGATATTGGCAAGTTCCCTGATAGACTTCCACCAGTCTCTTGTTCTCCTGAACTTACCAAAAGGAAAGATGTGCCACAATATAAAGAGATTTATCAATCAATAAAATCATTAAGTATGGCAGTCTATGGACTATTTGACTTCGTGCTTGATAGTCAAAAAGATAAATATGAAAGAAAATACGATGTTGAAATCAAACACAGTGGACTAACTCGCAGTGGTAG
Organism: uncultured Clostridia bacterium; assembly: GCA_946484195.1. Lineage (GTDB taxonomy): Bacteria > Bacillota > Clostridia > Christensenellales > UBA1242 > Caccovivens. The sequence goes on along the minus strand of CAMLSW010000004.1, from coordinate 41,091 downwards.
AACTTCTGGCATTAAGCGTATAATGACTGTAAACTTGCTAAAAAGACTTGAATCAAGTGTTGAGGCTTTCAGACTTACTATGCTTGGAATGCTAGACCTAAACCGAGCAGAACTTAAAAGATTATCCTACTACAATGCAGGACAAATGCGACCTGATGCCTATGCAACTAAAAAGGTGTTTAACTATGAAATGTTTGACCAAGATGAAGATGGCAGTCTAAACCTAGTGCAAACCGACAAAGGTAAAGAAATTCACATCGAATATGCTGATATTGATAGGTTATCTTGGCAAAAAGCAATGGAACACGATGTCGAAATACTTGAGTATCTTATAAATGAACTTGGCAAAATCACACCTGAATATGACTTAAAGCTTCAAACCTTAAAGGAGATCATTGATATAAAAATAAAAAATCCTATAAATGCAGGAAATAGAAAGTTCCTCATCTTCTCTGCGTTTGCTGATACTGCAAATTATCTTTATGAAAACTTGCATAAATGGTTAAAAGATACTTATGGCATAGAATCAGCGATGATCGAGGGACAAGCGAACAAAGTATCCCTGAAACATTGTCCAAAGAGAACCAACACCTTGCTTACAATGTTTAGTCCAATAAGTAAAAATAGAGATCAAGTATTTAGTTGGATGCATAGACAAATTGAAAGTTATAACGATCCTAAACTCAATTGGAGTGGGAAAATTGATAAACACGAGTTTGACGATTGTTTCAAAGACATTGATGTTTTGATTGCAACCGACTGTATTTCAGAGGGACAAAACTTGCAAGACTGCGATATGTGTATAAATTATGATATACACTGGAATCCAGTTAGAATTGTGCAGAGATTTGGTCGTATTGATAGAATTGGTAGCAAAAACAAAGTAATACAATTAGTGAATTTTTGGCCACCACTTCCATTAAATGAGTATATTAACCTTACTGATAGAGTTAAAAGCAGAATGACAATTGTCGATCAAACAGCAACTGCTGATGACAATATTTTAAATCCTGATGACCAAATGGACGATTACCGTGAAGTTCAAATCAAAAAGCTTCGTGAGGGCGAAAATATTGACCTTGAAGATACAAATAGTGGTATATCTATAAGCGATCTTGGATTAAACGAATTTAGAATGGATGCAACTGAGTTTATCAAAACTTATGGAGAGCCTAGGCGAGTTCCAAAAGGAATGCACTGCGTCATAGAAAAAGATGCTTCTCGTGGCATTGTGCCAGGCGTCATCTACATTCTTAAAAACCAAAACAACAATGTGAATATAAACAGACAAAATCGCTTGCACCCTTACTACCTAGTTTATGTTGACGAAAAGGGAGAAATAGTTAATAATCATCTTGAAGTTAAGGAAATCCTTGACTCAATTCGTGTTGCCTGCAAAGGAAGAAAAGAGCCACTTTACAATGTTTGCAGTATCTTTAACGAAGAAACAAATGATGGACTTGATATGTCAAAATATAGTAAACTATTAGAGAAAGCCATAGAAAGCATAATCGAGGTTAAAGAGCAAAGTGATATAAACGCACTTTTTAAGCAAGGTAGTATGGTGCTTAGTGGAACAAAAATAAAAGGACTTGACGACTTTGAGCTTATAGCCTTTGTGGTAGTCAAATGAGGAGAATGAATGTTTAAATTTAGCGAAAAAACTCAAGTCAATATGCAATTTAAGATGCTTGAACTATTCAGGACCATAAAGGCAGATAAAGTAGTTAAAGCAGACGCAGGAAATGTCACAAAGGTCACATTATCTAATGTCTTATCTCCTGATAGAACAAATATGGAATCAAGTGACAATGTGAAAGAAATTTATGTGTTTGATATAGAACTTAACTCAAATAAAGTTCCTGAAAAATTTATTGAAGCACTTAATAAAAGCATAAATTTTCAAACACTTTTAACATTAAAGTATAATGATAGAGTTAAATACATAATTGCAATTAAAATCATTGATGATGAAAAAATTAAAATCCTAAAAACATTTGAAAGCGATTGGCAAGAAGAAACCCTTGACGAAATGCCAAGCAGTGTTAAACTAGAAAATATCTACAAGCAAATGATCGCAAAACTTACCTTATACCCTTTCAGAATTGATGAGGATTTTAAACAATATGTTGATAGAATGAGTGCAATCAAAAAACAAAAAAGTGAAATTGAAAAGCAAACAAAAATAATGAATGCAGAGAAACAACCAAACATAAAAATGAAACTTAATGACGAGATAAAGCAGATGAAAAAAGAACTGCAGGATATGGAGGAATAATGAAAAAAAATAAGCAAGAAATCACAATTCGTTCTAGTACAGCTGAGTATTTAACTTATATTGCGTCAGTTGGAGATGACGAGAAGACTATTGAAGTTCGCTATCAAGACGAAAATATTTGGCTCACTCAAAAAATGATGGCAGAACTTTATGGAGTAAGTGTTCCCACTATAAACGAACATATCAAAAAGATTTTTGACGACAAAGAATTAACTGAAGATTCAGTTATTAGGAATTTCCGAATAACTGCAAGTGACGGAAAATCTTATAGTACAAAACATTACAATCTTCAAATGATTATTGCTGTTGGTTTTAAAGTCAACAATGAGCGTGCAGTTCAGTTTAGAAAATGGGCAAACTCAATTGTTAAAGATTATACTATTCAGGGCTGGGCAATGGATGATGAGAGGCTAAAAAAAGGTGGCTCAATTTTAACAAGAGATTATTTTGAAAAACAATTAGAAAGAATTCGAGAAATTCGTTTGTCCGAAAGATTGTTTTATCAAAAAATCACAGATATTTATGCTACTGCAATAGACTATGATCCAACTTCAAAAATCACTCAAAGATTTTTCTCTGCTGTACAAAATAAACTCCACTACTCTGTGCATGGTCAAACTGCTGCCGAATTAATTTATAATCGTGCAGACGCTGAAAAAGAAAATATGGGCTTAACCTCTTGGGACGGCTCTCCAAATTCTAAAATTCACAAATATGATGTAGTTGTTGCTAAAAATTATCTAACAGAACAAGAACTATCACAACTTGGTAGAATTGTATCAGCATATTTAGATATGGCAGAAGCTCAAGCAGAGAGAAATATTCCTATGACAATGGAAGACTGGGAACAAAGATTAAATGGATTTTTAAAACTTTGGGATAGAGATGTCTTGCAAGACAACGGTAAAATTAGTGCCGAAATTGCAAAAGCAAAAGCAGAAAGTGAATTTGAGAAATATAGAATTGTGCAAGACAGACTATACCAAAGTGATTTTGATAAACTACTACTGCAAGTGAAAAAGGATAAAAATGAAACTTAATGATGAAATAAAACAGATGAAAAAAGCTTGCAAATGTTGGAGATGTGATGAAATGATGAAAGAATGGAATTGTAATAAATATATTTAAATGAAAAATTCCAAGTTGTATGAGATTTTGAGGAAAAGCACAATGGAAAAAAAAGAATTTAACTGGAATGACTATTATAGTATTTTAAATGATAAGAATTTATGTCCTGATAAAAAATGCCAAGAAGCAAACAAGTATTTTTTCTTAAATCGGAAAGAGTATCTATATAAATATTTTTCATTACCAAGCAATAAAAAATCTAGAAATAAAAGGCTAAATCAAATAAGTAAAAATCAATTTTGGTTATCTAATAAAGAGTTACTCAATGATCCATTTGAGTTTGAATTAGCAGATATAGGAGGAAGTGATGAAAAAACTTTAAATTATTATAAAGAGATTTTTGAAACAAGATTATTATTATGTATGACTGATACTCCAGATAATCCGTTGATGTGGTCACATTATGCAAATTCACATAAAGGGTTCTGTATCGAATTTAAGTGCATGCATGCTATTACTTACCCTGTGATATATATTGATAGAAAAATTGATTTTAAAGATATTGCTGAGGAATTTGTTAAAACAAAAAATAATTTATTTTTGAAGAATTATAGTGAGGATAAATCAATCGCAAAAATAAATGCATTAAGAACATCAATTTTGTTTTGTTTAAAATCAAAAATTTGGGACTACGAGAAAGAATATCGGTTGATAAAAGTTAATAAAAAACTAAAAAGTAATGGCAAATTATATAATTTAAAAGATTTAGATTTAGAAATAAGTAGAATAATTTGTGGTTTAAAATGCACAGAAAAAGATAAAGAAGACTTAAAACATATATGTCAATATTTAAATGAAACAAAATTTAATAAGTTTAAAGAATATTGTAATAGTTCTAAATATAAAAACAAATTTAAATCTGAGAAACAAATGAGATTGTTTTATTATAAAATATATGAAAAAGATTTAATAAAGTTTTCAAAAGTTGATGTTGATAAAAATTTTAATCTAAAAATAATTGATATTGATTTAAAGGAGAAAAATAATGGATAAATTGAAAATGCAGAGTGAAAATTTGGTAGATGAAAATGTTGAGAAAATAGCGTTAGCTTTCCCTAACTGCGTTACTGAGGGCAAAGATGAAAATGGACAAGTTACTAAACTTGTTGATTTCGATTTGCTTAAACAGGAACTCAGCAAAGTTGTGGTTGACGGAACTGACGAAAGATACACTCTTAACTGGGCAGGCAAAAAGCAAGCAATTTTAACTGCAAATTCTCCAATAAATGCAACTCTTCGCCCTTGCCGAGAGGAAAGTGTTGATTTTGACAACACAAAAAACCTTTACATTGAGGGAGATAACCTTGATGTTTTAAAACTTCTCAGAGAAACATACCTAAATAAAATCAAAATGATTTATATTGACCCACCATATAACACTGGTAGTGATTTTGTCTATAACGATGATTTCGCTAGTTCTGCTGATGAGTATCTTCAAAATAGTAAAAGTTATGATGAAGATGGCAACCGTATGGTGCAAAATCTTGAAAGCAATGGGCGTTTCCACTCTGACTGGCTTTCAATGATGTACCCAAGATTAAAACTTGCAAGAGATTTGTTAACTGAGGATGGTGTGATTTTTATTAGCATTGATGATAATGAAGTTGAAAATCTCAAAAAAGTTTGCAATGAAATTTTCGGCGAACACAATTTCGTTGGAACACACATTAGAAAGACTGTTTCTCAAAGAGCAATGGCAAAAAATTATAATACACAACATGAATATTGTTTAATTTATGCTAAAAATTATAATAGTTTTGATTTATGTGGCGACGAGAAAAATTTTGATGTTTACAGCAATCCTGATAATGATCCAAATGGTGATTGGAAAACATCAGATCCTACAATGAGTGGTTCAAAAAATGATTTTGAAATTGTAAATCCATATAATGGAAAAATTGATTTGCCTCCAAAAGGTAGAGGTTGGGCTTTCACAAAAGAAAAATTTAATAATTTACTTAAAGAAAAAGCTATAGTTTTTAAAAAAGAATGTAGAGAAACTGAAAGAGGATTTATTTATAAAGCATATAAAAAGGATTTAAGAAGTCAAAATTTACTTCTTAACTCTCTTGATGTTTGTGAAAATCAATATATGAATCAAGTATCTACAAAAGAAATGATAGATCTTTTTGATGAAAGAATGTTCGATTATGCAAAACCAATATCATTTATTAAAAAAATACTAAGTTATGATAAAAATAAAAAGTCAGTTATTTTAGATTTCTTCTCTGGCTCTGCAACAACTGCTCACGCTGTTATGCAACTCAATGCTGAAGATGGTGGCAATAGAAAGTTCATCATGGTTCAGCTTCCTGAAAATTGTGATGAAAAGAGCGAGGCTTATAAAGCAGGTTATAAAAACATTTGTGAAATAGGGAAAGAACGTATTCGCCGTGCAGGTAAGAAAATTAGAGATGATATTATGTCTGGGAAAATTTTATTTCAAGAAAAAGGTAAACATGATCCTAAATCTGAAGAATTTAAAAAAGCCATAGAAATAGCAGTAGACAATTTAGAAAATAATCGTTTAGATTCTATTTATCTAGAAGAAAAGAAACTACCTGATATCGGTTTCCGAGTATTAAAACTTGATTCAAGCAATATGAAAGATGTTTATTATTGCCCTAGCGACACTGAGCAGAGCAATCTTCTTGATTTGGTAAGTAATATTAAAGAAGATAGGTCGCCTGAAGATTTGTTATTCCAAGTTATGCTTGATATGGGCGTTATACTTTCAAGCGAAATTAAAACACTTGATATAAAAGGTAAAAAAGTATTCAATGTGAATGATGGTAACCTAGTATGCTGTTTTGATGAAAACTTAACAGACGAAGTTGTAACAGAAATTGCTAAAATGCAACCACTATACGCAGTATTCCGTGACAGTTCAATGTCTTCAGACAGCGTTGCAGTTAACTTTGACCAAATCTTTGAAACCTATTCTCCATCAACTACAAGGAAGGTATTATAATGACGGATAAAGAAATCACTTTTTTAGATTCTTTATATAAAATGTATAACGAAAGTGAATATAACTTTGATGCATTAAATAATAAAAAAATATTTTTATCAAAGCCATCAGCTTTTAACGATCCATTTGATTGTTTTGTTGCAATGGATGAAAAAAAATTTATTTGTCTTTATATGGCAAAAAAATTAAAAGAAATTGATGCTCCTGAAAATATTATTGTTGATGTTAAATCTGGTGACATTTCTATTATTAGATATGCAGAATCTTTTAATACAATGTCAAAATTATTCAATGTAAATGAAATTGAGAAAATAACTGGTTTAGAACAAGACATTATCAAAAAAATGAATTATGAAAAATGGTTAAAAGAGTCTAAAGACCTGTTACAAAAATATAGAGATAAAATTAATGAAATTAGAAATTCATTTTATATTGCTTGTTTTACAAAAAATCGTCCCACAGGAAATATGGTGATGTGGAGCCACTATGCAAATAATTACAAAGGTTTATGTGCTGAATTCAATTTTGGCAATATTAAATACGACTTGGGCAAAGAACGAATAGATAAGAGAGGATATAAAATACTTAAACATATGCATTATGTAACATATTCTAGAAATTTTATTAAATTAGATACTGATACACTTTTTAATACACCTATTGATAAACTAACTGAAAACAAAAAAATAATCAGTGCTATTAAAAGAAGTCTCTGTAAAAAACATGAACAATGGAAATATGAAAAAGAAATAAGACTTGTCCTAACAGAAAAAGATCTCAGGTCTATAGGAGATTATAAAATATTGCAAAATGGTTGTTTATTGTATTTTCCATATTTAAGAAGATTATTCATTCATAAAAGAATAAATAACTACACAATTAAACCAGCAGTAGAAAATTTAGCTAAAAAGTTAGATATAAAATATTGTATATTAAAAGATTCAAATGGAGCAATTGTATTTGAAGAAGATGATGAAATAAACGATCATAACCTGCTTATTGATATGAAAAATATGGGTTTAGGTCATGATAACAATGATAATATTCCAGACATTCCGTTTTAAAGGCTAATTTAGGAGAAAATAATGAAATTCAAATTTAAGACACAACCATATCAGCAAGATGCTGTAAATAACATTTGCAAGGTGTTTAAAGGACAACCTTATTTTGATATGATTAGATATACAAGAGATTTGGGTATTAGGCGTAAAAAGGTTGAGGCTCAGATTGACATGATAGACACAGGTGCATTTGAGATAAATGACGATGGCTTTGAGAATGCCAAAATCGTGATTGAGGATGCAGATATTTTTGCAAACATCAAGAAAATTCAGCAAGATAACAACTACAAAGAGTCTGAAGAACTCGTTCGAGGGCTTGGTCGGTGCTCGCTTGATATTGAAATGGAAACAGGCACTGGTAAAACCTATGTTTACATAAAGACAATTTTTGAACTCAATCAAAGATATGGTTGGAGTAAATTTATCATTGTTGTTCCAAGCATTGCTATTCGTGAGGGCGTCAAAAAGTCGTTTGAAATGATGGAAGATCACTTTATGGATCAGTATGGCAAGAAAGCAAGATATTTTATTTACAATAGCAAAAGGCTTTCTGAACTTGATAGTTTTGCCTCTTCTAGTGATATTCAAGTAATGATAATCAATGCACAGGCTTTCAATGCTCGTGGTGCAGATGCTCGAAGAATTGATATGGTGCTTGACGAATTCCAATCTCGTAGACCTATTGATGTTGTGGCAAAGACAAGACCAATACTTATCATTGACGAGCCACAAAAACTTGGTGGAGAGGCAACCCAAACCTCACTTAAAAAGTTTAACCCACTATTCAATATGAACTTCTCTGCAACCCATAGAAAACATCACAACCTAGTCTATTCACTAGATGCTTTAGATGCATACAACAAAAAACTTGTTAAGAAAATTCAAGTTAAAGGATTTGAAATAAAAAACTTGCGTGGAACAAATGGATATTTATATCTTCAAGATATTGTTTTATCTAAAAACAAACCACCAATGGCAAAGCTTGAATTTGAAATTAACTACAACAAGTCAATCAACCGAGAAACAAGAATACTTGGTGTTGAAAGAAACTTATTTAGTCTTTCAAATGAAATGGAGCAATACAAAAATGGATATACAATCAAAGAGATTAATCCATTTACAAACTCTGTTACATTCTTAAATGACATAGAGATTAAGATTGGCGAAGTTATTGGAGATATTTCAGACAAAGACATTCGCAGAGTGCAGATAAGAGAAACAATTCGTTCTCACTTTGAAAAAGAAGAAATGCTTTATAACAAAGGTATAAAGTGTCTTTCCCTATTCTTTATTGATGAGGTTAAAAAGTATAGAGATTATGACCAGCCTGACGAAAAAGGCGAATACGCAAGAATGTTTGAACAAGAATATGTAAAAATCTTGAATGAATACTTGACCTTGTTTGAAACCCCATATATTAAATATTTAAAGAATATTGCAGTTGAGGATACTCACAAGGGATACTTCTCTATTGATAAGAAAACAGGCAGAATGATAGATTCAAAGGACAACAAAGAAACAGGTTCGGACGATATTTCTGCGTATGATTTGATTTTGAAAAATAAAGAGAGATTGCTATCTTTTGAAGAGCCAACGAGATTTATATTCTCCCACTCTGCACTTCGTGAGGGATGGGATAATCCAAATGTATTCCAAATCTGTGCATTGAAGCCTGGTGGAGAATCTGCTGTTGCAAAACGACAAGAAGTTGGTCGTGGGCTTCGTATTGCTGTTAATATGCTTGGAGATAGAGCTGATGCACATTATTGTGCTACCACAGGAAACAACTTCCACAAAATAAATATGCTTACAGTTGTTGCTACTGACAGTTATAAAGACTTTGTTGCAGATATTCAAAAGGATATTAAGGCTAACCTATCTGATAGACCTACTAGAGCCACAGTTGAATACTTTAAGGGTAAATTTGTCAGCGATGGAACTAACACAATTCAGGTTGATACACAACTTGCAACCGACATTCAAAGTTATCTTAGATTTAGTGGCTATGTAGATAAAGACAACAAACTCACTGAAAGCTACTTTGCAGATAAAGAAAATGGTGCATTCAAAGAAATGCCTGCTATACTTGCACCTTATACTGAAAGCATTCACAAACTTGTACAGGGTATCTTTGATGAGAAAGCACTTGATGGTATGATTGAAAATGGCAATCAAACCACCATTATTGACAATGCACTTAATGACAACTTTGCAAAGAAAGAGTTCCAAACACTATGGAATTATATCAACCACAAATACACCTACAAAGTGGAATTTGATAGTGAAGAACTTATCAAAAAGTCTATTGTTCATATAGATGACAAACTATTTGTCGCCGAGATGAAATACACGGTAACAATTGGCGAACAAAGAAGAGTTATGGACGAAAACCAAGTGAAACGAGGAGATTCGTTCGGTGCTACTAAAACAAGAACAGAAAGTATAACTAGTGCAGGAGCAGATAGTACAAAATACGATTTAATTGGTAAAATCGTCGCAGGCACAACTCTTACAAGAAAGACAATTGTAAGAATTTTGCAAGGAATAAGTCCGGCAAAATTCTATATGTATAAACTTAATCCTGAAGAATTTATTTCAAAGGTAATTAGACTTATAAACGAACAAAAAGCAACAATGATAATCGACCATGTAACCTACAATGTAACGGACGGAACATACGACACTGATATCTTTACAGCAAACCAAACAAAAGCCGACTTTAACAAAGCTTTCAGGGCTAAAAAGGCTATTCAAGACTATTTGTTTACAGATGGAACTGCTGAAAATTCAGTAGAAAGAAGATTTGCTGAAGATCTAGACAAAGCTGATGAGGTTTGTGTTTATGCAAAACTTCCAAGATCGTTCCAAATACCTACCCCTGTTGGCAACTACGCACCTGACTGGGCAATTGCATTCAATGATGGGTATGGAATAAAGCATATTTACTTTGTCGCAGAAACAAAAGGAACAATGGAATCACTTGAACTTAGACCAATTGAACAAGCAAAAATAAAATGTGCAAGAAAGCTGTTTAATGAACTATCTACAAGTAAAGTTCGATACCACGATGTAACAAGTTATGAAGATTTACTCAATGTTATGAAAAGCATAAATTAATACTTATTGCCTCTCTTTTTGAGATAAAAGAAAAACTAAACTATTATGGAGTGATTATGAAATATAAAAAATGTCCACAATGTGAATTAAATTATATAAAAGAAGATGAAGATCTTTGTTCTCTATGTAAATCACAGCATAATCATAACAATGGCACAAGAGATGTAAACAAAAATCAAGTTGAAGAAGTTTTATTGCCCTTATTAAGAACGTTCCCTCAAAGTTCTCTTGATAAGCTTACTAAGAAAAAAGAGAGTTTTGAATTTTTAGGTTTAAGATTACCCTTATTGGTAGAATGTCAAGATATTGATAAAGAACATTGCAAAAAAGAGGTTGTTGTAGATTCTTCATCTGTTTATAGATATTATATAGAGCCTTATAATATAAATGGAAAAAAATATCATATCTGTTCTCAATGGTGGAGTGCTCCGACAAATAATAGTAAAGACATATTAGAATTACTAAAAGAATTAAACAAGAAATAAAAGTACTTTTTTAGCCACACTTATTAAAGTGTGGTTATTTTTTTGAAAATTTTTTAAGTTTTTTCTTAAAATCCGTTTTTTAGGTGTTGTGTTTTGCTATTATATGGGCATATAACGAAACGGATAGTTTCGTTTTGTGGAGAAAGATATGAAAATATTAAACGAAAGAAAATTGGCAGAACTTTTAGAATTTATCAATAAGTATCAAACTCAAAATGGTAAGTCGCCATCATACCGAACAATAATGAAAGCAATGAGGTTTACTAACCTCGCTAGTGTTTTCAGGTATGTTGGTAGGCTTGAAGCTGATGGCAAGATTCAGAAGAATGATTTTGGTGGGATCAAAATCTCTCGCAAGTTAAACCCAGACCGAACAATTATCGCCCCATTGCTTGGCACGGTTACTTGTGGACAGCCCATTCTTGCTGTCGAAAACATTGAGGGTACTTATTCTCTACCTGCTGATATTTTTGGAACTGGCGAAACATTTCTTCTCCACGCAAAAGGACAAAGCATGATCGATGCAGGAATTAAAGATGAAGATATCCTTGTAGTTCGAAAATGTCAGAATGCAGATGATGGAGATATAGTTGTAGCACTAATCGATGAAGAAGCAACCGTAAAAAGATTTTTCAAAAAAAGAAATAGAATTGTACTACACCCTGAGAACAAAGAATATAAAGACATCATTGTAGACAATGTACAAATTCTTGGAAAGGTCATCAGTTGCATTCACAATTTTTAACATTTTAATATTGGAGGTGTTTAAAAATGTTTGAAGACGACATGTTGTGCCCACACTGCAAGAAACGGATTGGCAAAGTTCACTCTTCTGATTTTGAACATTGCCACATAAAACTATTAAAAAGTCCACCCAAATCCGACAAAGCAAAAGCTAAAACAATGCAAAGCAAGTGCCACTCTTGTGGTAAGCTAGTATATATAGTCTTAGGATTTAATGATTAAAATTCCAATTAGGTCTTTGAACCATAAGATACCAGCGTGTATCAAAATTGATAAAACTATCTTATGGAACAAAGGCTTTTTTATTTGACAAAATAAGATAAGTTTTTACTTTAATAGTGTTTTATTTCAAATTCTCTAAATGAAAAATAATGTAAAATTAAAGTGTAAATTGAAAAAATTACACAAAAAGTAGTAAAAAATTAAAAAAAATATCATTAAATTTTACATTTTTAAGGAGAATTTTGTTTTTAATATCATTTCAAAATAAAATATTATTTAGTAAAAATTTAATTAGGAAAGCCCTGATTTCTACGAGATGTTTTATCTCTTGAAGTTGGGGCTTTCTTTTTTATAGCCTCTGAATTAAAAAAAATTGAAAAAGTTTTCTCGTGTTATCAAATGCTGATAACACGGGGTTGCTAAGATCAAGTTATCAAAATCATAAAAGGAGGTGTAAAGCGATATGAATGTCAGAAGTTCAAGCATTATGGCTGATATTTTGCATTTTATTTCTGACGAAAAATTTCATACCCTGCAAGAAATTGCAGATGAAGTCGAAGTCAGCAGAATTACAGCCTATCGTCATATTCAATCACTTTCATATCGCTACAACATTGAATCCTTTCATGGTGGAGATAAGCGAGGTGGAATAAGATTGATACCTGACAAAAAAGTCAGTATTGAAAAACTTACATCTGATGATCTGCAACTCATCATAAGTAAGTTGGAATCGTTGCAGGATTCTAACCCAAGAATTAAGTCTTTCATAAACAAACTATCCACCAATCTAGAATTTAAGGAGATAGATTTATGAGAAGAAAAAAATTAACACCACTCGAACAAGAAAAATTACTTGATCAAGATGAGATTATAGACTTTGAATACTTTGACAAACTACACAACAGGAAAGTTGTAATTCACGACAAAAGAAAAATCAAAGTTGCCCTAATGGAGATGGACGAGTTTGATAAAAAACAAAAAGACGAGATTGCTAGAAACGAATGTCCATACAATAACAGGACTGATGATCCAGTTGATGAACAGGACTTCGACCTAGACTATGAGCCTAGTGAATTTGAACTAAATTTGGAAGATGCACTGCAGGAAGCATGCAACAAAATTTACGAAATGAGAGAAAAATCGCAAATTATTTCAAAAATTTTTAAAAATCACTTCAAAGAATTCACTTTTGGCGAGTTATTTACTATATTTCTCTACTATTATCTTGATTTTAGTAAATCAGAAATAGCAAAAATTTTTGGACTAAATAGATCAACTATTGGCAGAGATATAGCAAAAATTATTACAAAATTAAGAAAATTCGCTGATGAAATCTAGTTTCTTATGCAACAAGTCTGCCTTATATAGAGGGGCAATGAGTTAGTTTTGGAAAGGCTTCCGCTCAATAGAAGAACGGAAGCTGACTACAAAACAAAAATATTTTAGGAGGAAATATGAAAGATAGCTTGCTGAAACTTACAGTGCGTCTCTATGACTCTCGTGATATAGAAAAACTAGATAAATTATGGGAACAAAATTGTAAGTTTTACACAACACAAAATTCATTTGTGGTAGATGTACTAAAACGAGGGATGGAGTCTATCATAGCTGAAAATGAAAATGTTAAAGATATGCTAAAGTCTGGCAAAATCTTTGACGAGATGAAACGATTGACCTCAATGCTTGATAGGTTTGTAGATGTTGGCTACAACCACTACAAAGAAAGTTATGTGATAGGAAAAGAAAATCAAACACTCATTTCTAGACTATACAACATAATTTTTAGAATAGCACAAGACAAAGGTATTTCAATCGACTCATACAATCGAGGTTTCTTTGATGAACTCCCTGAAAACTTTGAAAAAGTTACCGAAGCTTTGATTAAGGAATTTGATGTTCGTGGCGACACCTAATGTAAATTTCTTTATTCATTCAGTGCCCTGCCTTGATGGTTACGGAGTAAATGACAAGCTTTATCAAAGATACCGAAAGGAAAGGCTGTTTTATTCTTGCAGAGATAATTACAACTACCTGAATTATGTAAACAATGGTAGCGAAAAGAAAATAGACTTTGTTGACTATTCGGGCAATCACGAAAAAAGTACTGGTCTTTTTGATAAAAATGGCTTATGCAGTAAAGAACAACTTGCTGAACTAAAAAAGGGATTTAGAAATACGAAAAGTCCTATTTGGCACGGGCTTATAAGTTTTGAAGAATTCTTTGGGAAGAAATATTGCAATGACTATGAATCAGCTTATAACCTCATGTTAAAAGAATTCCCCAAGTTCTTAAAGCAAGCAGGTTTTGATCCTAACAACATTGTTTGGTGTGCAGGACTGCATACAAACACCGATCATAGACATATCCATTATTCTTTTTATGAAAAAGAGCCTCTCAAATACCGAAAAACTAAAAAAGAATTATGTTTTTCTTATGGTCAAGTAAGCCAATATTCCATCAATAAAATAAAAATTGATATAGAGTCTTATTTAACAAATTCTAAAATAAATGAAAAAATTTACACAAAAAGACAGGAATTAACCGAAAAAATAAAGAATAACATCAAAAAAACAATAAAAAAAGGAGAAAGTCTAAAAATGCTAAAAAAGATCTTAATACTTTTGCCATCAGATGGACGAGTCTCTTATGATAGCGAAAATATGATATTTTTAAAAAATGACATAAATCACTTGATAGACCTAATAATCAAACAAGATGATAAGACAAATGCTGTTTTTAGAACTTTTTTAACATTGCTTCAAGAAAAAGATAATTCTATTCGAAGAATGTGTGCAAATAGTAAAATAGATCCCCAAAAAGTCGTGCTTTATGATAAATATTTAAGCGATTTATATCGCAGGCTTGGTAATATTGCAATTAAAAATATTTTAAACATAAGCAACGAAATCAAACACTTTGATATACAGGTAAAATCTCGCTTAGCAAAAAAGCGTTTACAACGCAGAAAAGATGAATATATATTTGACCAAAGTATGAGATTAAGTGAAAAGGTGCAACAAGAAGCTATTGACTACTTTGCACAGCACATGAAAGTTCTTGAAGAGATGAAAATTAAAGTTCTTATTGAACAAGGTATTATTGAACTTTGAAAATAGTCAAAAAAATCATTATTTGGTTATTACTACTTGTGATTTGTTTTGCTTTAGGCTTTTTAGCAAATTGCTTTGTTGCGAACGATTTTGTGTTTAAATTTGACACTAGTCTACTGCTAAATACTGACACCTATCTTTACAGTGCTTTTTTGTTTATGATAGTCGTCTGCCTTTATATTTGGGGTTGGTATAAAGGTTTTTGGCTTAATCATTCCAAAAGTTTAATGGAATCAAGTGAAAAAGATAAGCATTTTTTAGCAGGACTTGAACAAGCACATTTTGAAAGCGATAAAGAATTAAAACAGAACTTTAAACAAATTGACTTTGATAGACTTTCTCAAACCAACATTGATGGAATTCCTATCAAAGCAGAAGAAATTAAGAAAAAACTGACAATTACACTATCAAAACCCGCACATACACTGATAATCGGTACAACAGGTTCTGGTAAAACAACTACTTTCATTAATCCAACAACACAAATATTAGCCCACTCTAAAAATAGACCATCTATGATTTTATCCGATCCAAAAGGAGAACTATATTCTTTGCATTGTCAAGAACTTCAAAGGCTTGGCTATGATGTGAAAGTTATAGATCTACGCAATCCATATTGTTCTATAAGATGGAATCCGCTTGAAAAGCCATTCACAATGTACCAAGAAATGTTACATTTGGAAGATAAAGTTGTGACTGATGAAGAAAATGGTTGTTACAAATACAAAGATAAAGTTTATTATGACCACGAAGAACTGCTATCTAAAATACAGGTAGATAAGCAAGAAATGTATGACGAAATCTATGAAGATTTGCATGACATTGTTTCAGTTCTTTGCCCAGTAATAAATAAAAGCGAGCCTATTTGGGAAAGTGGGGCTAAAAACTTTATTTTAGCAATAGTTCTAGCAATGCTTGAAGATTCTGAAAACCCTGAACTGGGAATGACAAAAGAAAAATTTAACTTTTATAATATTATGAAAATTGCAACAAATACACAAAATGATTGCGATGATTTAATGAAATATTTCCAAAAAAGAAGTCCAATTTCAAAATCAGTAAGTTTGTCAAAACAGGTATTAGATGCTAGCGATAAAACTCGTGGATCATACCTATCAACAATTTTTGATAAACTAGCAATGTTTAGTGATAAAAGTATTTGTGCATTGACTAGCAGTAACGAAATAGATTTTGGAGAGATAGCAAATAAGCCAACAGCACTTTTCTTGCAAATTCCTGACGAGAAAGAAACAAGACATACACTTGCTTCAATGATAATACTGCAAGCTTATAAGGGACTGGTTGCAAAAGCAAATACATTCCCTGACTTATCACTTCCAAGAAGCGTCTATTTTTTACTAGATGAGTTCGGCAACTTGCCAAGAATTCATAAACTAGAACAAATGATAACTGTTGGACGATCAAGAAAGATATGGTTTGCACTCGTAGTGCAGTCGTATGCTCAACTTGCAAAAGTATACGATGAAAAATCAGCAGATATAATTAAATCAAACTGCAATATTCAGATTTTCATAGGCACAACCGACCTAAAAACAATAGAAGAATTTTCAAAAAAATGTGGCAACTATTCGCTAGTACAAAGAAATGTAAGTTTTAATACAGGTAAAGCAGAAGATGTCAATTCTTCTGCATCCATAAAGGAAAGACCACTTATCTACCCAAGCGAACTAGCACAATTAAATAATGCTAATGATATGGGAAATGCAATTGTGTCGGTATTTGGCTTCGCACCTATAAAGAGTAAATTTACACCGTCATTTAGGTGTTCCAAATACAAGCTTGGAAATGCAAAGCAAGACACAAAGTCTGGCAAACCATTTATGGAAGAAAAAGTGTTCTATGACATGCTTGAGAGAAACAAACTTTTCTTTAAACCAAAGAAAAATGTAAGTTTTGATAAACCTAACTATGATGAAACATTAGATGGTGTAAAGATGCTAATGGCAAGACTTCCAATAGATGTTCTTGCAGATAGTGATAAGTCAGTAATTATAGAGTTGTTAGACAAAAAACAATATGATAGGGCTATTAATATATTGTCTAAAACAGCAGAAACAAGAGAATTTGAAAAATATAATATTAAACCTAAAATAGAAACGATAATTAGAAAAATAACAACTTTAATAAATTTGGAGAACGCAAAAAATGAATCATAAAACAAAACCTAAACGAAAGTTTAAGTTTTGGCAACTATGCACTTTATTAATAGTTTGTTTGAGTATCATGTTAACAAGCACAGGAATTCCACAAATGGTCTCACTTGCTTGCACATATACCACTGAAAAGAATGATCCTGATTACAGTTATTACGATCCATCAACTGCTAGAGGTGGTGACCGTGTTACTAATCTTCCTTATCTTGTTCAGTCCGATGGCTCTGTTATTACAAGATTACCTTATAAAGTAGAACACGTTCCTGGCTTGGTATCAACTATGCCTTATATAACAAAGGACTCAATATCAGCTGAAACCCTTTATATCCAATCAAAATATCCTGAGGGACAACTCAATGCATATCCTGACTTAACCGTTGTCAATCACACAAAAGATACAAGCTATGGTGGTTGGAAATACGCATCATTTGTTGACTATTTTAAAGTCGTTAGAACTGATGGAAGAGCAATTTATGACGATGATGGTATTCTAGATGTTAGTTGGTGGAAAGACGGAAACTTTGGATACAGTGATGAAATAATAGATTACCAATCAGAAATTTGGGTAAAGACAAATTTAATGCCCTATAACTACAAAGGATTTCTCGGAACAATCTTAAACGCCAAATTTAAGAGTGGAGCCTACTTTGAAATTACTTGGGATAGAGGCGAAGATCCTGATGATGTATTAACCTCATATGTCCATGACAATAATGCCAACACAATGGGTTCAGGAAGATATCGCAATAATGGAGTTAATCCAGGAGATGAGTATTATAAACTATGTGATTGGGATTATTGTAGTTCCCCTTATATCACAATAGTTTTACGAGGAACTGGTTATTGGGAAAATGGTTGGTGGGGTGGCTCTTTTGATTACACTGACATCTATTCGTTTATGAGTGGCTTCATGCCAAGATCGAATAGAAATTGGTCAAACACCCTTACTGCTGACTACGACTATGTTTCGCAATATGGAAATGTATTTTTCTCGCCTAGTGCCTATATTGTAACATCTTCAAATCTTAACAATTACACAAAAGTAAATGGTTTAAAACAAATACCAATCGAAAGTAGTAACTGTCTACCTTATGCTGATGGGCTTAAAATGGCAATTATCAACGAGGGAGTTACGACAGTTGAGATAGAAGATGGTGCTGAGGGCAAATATACCACTTATTATTGTGTCCTTGACTCAATGATTCCTGATGTTACATTTAACTACGAAAATACAAATGCAATTGATAACTTCTCAAAAGGTTCAATTATAACTGATCAAACAACACTTGCTAAATCTCAATTAATTACAGGTGGAAAATTTAAAGATCAAGTGCAAATTGTATTTGGTGCAGATAATACTGAAAGCCCTGAAAAGGCATATCTCACTTTCAACAATCAAACTTATGAGATAGAAAGTGGCACTTGGCTTGGCGAAAATGGAGATTACACCCTAACAATTGTCGATATGGCAGGAAACTCAATTACAAGCAAATTTACAATTGATACTAAGTCGCCTAGCAAAAACTTATTGGAAATATCAGATGAATCAGACTATAAGATTTCAAAATGGTATATCACTTCTATTCCTTATGGCTTCAATGATTATGGAACATACTCATTCAGATATTATGAAGATGCACTAGAAAAAGCCAAAGCAAGCGAAAAAGCAAATTTAGTTACTAATTATTATTTAGAAAATATAGACGATTTTCATTATCTAAATTTAGTCGCAAACGGAGATAGTATAAAGGTTGGAAACTACTGGTACTACAAATCAATAGATAACGAAGAACTTTATGTGTATTACTTTGACGAGGAATTATTAAACAAAGCAATAGAACATTACGCATTAGATTATGTAAGTCTAGCTCAATATTTCGACTATAGAACGGATATTTATCCTAACAATTATGGCAATGTTATAAACGATGACATGTACGACAACTTGTGGAATGCAAACGACATACCAGCTTATCTTGCAAACGACTTTGTTTTTAGAACTGATGGAAATGACGAAAGTTATCAAATCTACTACAAATATGCAGAAGATGCAGGAGATAACTGGTCACTCTTACTTTATAACATACCATTCAAAGATCAAGTTTCAAGACACGGGCTTTATCAAATAGCAGAATTAGACTATGTTGGTCACGAAACTGATTACTATGTATTCCTTGATCTGCAAGCACCAATACTTGAAGTTACAGTTAAAAATTATGGCGAAGATGAAAGTTTTACACATACAATATCTGCCAATGATATACCTAAAAATAACGAACTTATTTTCTATTATGAAGAATTTAAGATAGATAATATCATTGAAGATGACACTTGGTATGTGGTAAAGGTAAGGTGTCCTGATGGAACAACTTACAACTATTCATACGGAGATGAATTGCCAAATCTAACTGAATTTGGAACTGGCGAATTTAACATAACCTGTTACGACAGGGCTGGAAACAACTATTCATTTAAAGTGTGTTTGTTAGGTCAATCGCCTAAGGTTAGGTTTGAAACCATAAACGATAACAACCAAGTAAAAGTCACTATACTATCTGGCGAAAATTATAACCAAGTGACCGACATTAAAATTTATAGAAATGAAAACATCTTAAATAACAGCAATGGATATGACGAATATCCAAACGATGATACAAACGAACTTATCTATATATCTCCCACCACTAAGCAATACACATTCAACAAAGGTGGACTCTACAAAGTAGAATTAACCGACAACTTTGGACGAGTTACAACTAGTGAATTTAAGTTTGAAAAGGACTTGCCACTTGGAATACTTAAAGGTGTAAAAGATGGTGGTAGAACAAATGGAGATGTTTCATTCACTTACAATGCATCAAAATATATTGCAGTTGTGTATGAAAATGACATTCCAATAGAGATAAGTGAAATTAAAGAAGATGGAAATTCTACTGTAAGACTTGAGATTTTAGCAAAAGAAAATATCAATAATGATTACAAAATTTTGCTATATGATTTAACCGATGATGAGAACTTCAACACTTATAAATTTACAATAAAAACAATTAAACCTGAACTCACATTGTATGGAGTTTCAGACTTTGGAACAACCTCAAGTGATGTGTATGCAACTTGGGAAATTCAAGGTGGATGGTCTGCAATTTATACCCTTAATAATGGAACTGAAAATAGGTATCTAAATGGTCAAATACTGACAACTGAAGGAGTTTATAAAATAACATTAACAGATGATATAGGTAATCTAACAACAAAAACTTTTGAAATAGATAAAACTTTGGACTTCACAATTTATGCAGATAATCAGGAAGCAACAATTGAAAATATTAGATATACAAATAAGAGTATAAAGTTTGTAGACAATGAAGAACTCAACATTGAGATAAGCAGGAATGGAGAAAGTTACCCTTATTCGTTTGGCACTAACTTTAACGATGAGGGCGACTATATCGTAAAGATTTATGATAACTTTGGAAACACGATTTTCTTTGAGTTTACTATTGACAAAACAAGTCCCATTGCCTCTCTCATTGGAGTGGAAAATAACGGAATAACATCAAATTTCGTTCAGGTAGTTTGGGAAGAAGAATTTGTCACAGCAACTATCACTAGGGATGAAGAAAAGCTCGGCACTTACTCTAGTGGAGATGAGATAAAACTCAACGGAAAATACGAAGTTATTGTAAGCGACAGAGCTGGCAATTTTGTAGAATTTAACTTCACAATTGATAACAAAATTCTATACGACATCAATACCTTTAAAGGTGGTATTTCAAATGGTGGCGTTCGAGTAATATCAAAAGAAGAACTCACTATAACAATGTATAAAAATGGCGAAGAAATAGATTATCAGTTTGAGCAAATATTAAATGAAGATGCTTATTATCAATTCGTTTTAACAGATGAAATTGGCAATCAAGAATACTTCGACTTCCTTATTTTGAACACCCCAATAAAGAGAATTGAAACAACATTTAATAATGATATTACAGTCACTGAAATTCAAAAAAATGATGTCGTTTTAGAACAAGAAAATAAAGACAGTGTTCTCTATTTAGTTGATGAGGGGCAATACAAAATTACAGTGTTTGATAACTCGGTAAATAAAGAGTTTAGCTTTAATTTAACTCTAGATACAACACCACCTACAATTGATCTAGTGGGCGTTGAAAATGGTGGTTATACGAAGAGTGAAGTAACCACAAGAAACCCATCAGAAACACCTATCTTCCTCACTTTGATAAATAACGGAACTGAAGAAGAATATGAACTTGGTGGCAAACTTGAAAATGCAGGAACTTATAAATTGATTGCAAGTGACATTGCAGGTAACCTAACGGAATACGAATTTACAATTGTCTATTCGTTCAATGGTGCTACCATTGCACTGTTCGGTGGACTACTTGCAATAGTGGTTATTATCATAATATTTTTAGTCTCAACAAGAAAAGGATTCTTCAAAGGCAAAGGAGAAATCACAACCATTGAAGAAACGACCGAAGAAGTAGATAGCATCGAAGAAAAGTAGATTTTTAGAGATATATTGGGCTTTTATTTAATAAGCAGGAAAAGAGGTGGCTCAAAATGCTAAAAACACGCCAAAAAGCCTAGAAAATAAAGGCATATTTTGACGCACCCCCTTATCGCAGTGACGCATTTTGACGCACACCTCTATCTCTGCTACAACTGGGAAACCCAGTTTAGATTTTATGCAGTAAGTGAGCTTAGAACTTCAAAATTGAAAGAGAGAAAATAAATATATTTTGGAGGAAATTAATGTTTAGAAGTTTACTTGCATCGGTAGATTTTACACCAGTAACATCACCAGTTTTAGAAATTATTAACGCAATCTTATGGCCAGCTATTGGACTCGTTGGAGCAATCGGCACGATCTATTGTATCGTGCTCGGAGTCAAGCTAGCCAAAGCTGATGAAGCAGGTTCGAGAGAAAAAGCGAAGAAAGATTTGATAGGAGCAATTATAGGCTTCGTTGTTATATTTGTTTTGATAGTCGGACTGAAGATTTTAATGCCTATTTTGCAAGACTGGGTAGGCAGTCAAATTACAACTTAATAAAGGAAAAATAAGATGAAAAAAGTTCTCAAAATAATATGTCTATTATCCGTGATTGTCCTAGTGGTAATTTTATTCACAGGCTGTGTTGACGGTGTAGTTTCAGAAGAAAATTATTGCGAAATTTTCTATGGCGTGGATGCCGAAGATGATGATGGTAATAGTGTTTATTATGAGATGAGAACACTCGTTGACGACACGGAGTTTAACTCTAGTATTCAAAGCAAACCTTACTGCAAATTAGATATAAGTTTAAAGAAAAGTTGTCAAATTCGAGGTGTAGTTTTTATAGTTCGAAGTTCAGAAGATTGCACTCTTAAATTTACAACTTACATTGATGGAGATAGCAAATCTATTAAAACAAAAACATTATCAAAAGGCGTTACAACTGATATAGATTTATTCTTTTCAGATCCAGTCAGTTGTAATAGCCAAACTGAATTTTATATAGAGGTAGAAGAAAACAAAAGTGAAGATAAAACAGCCTTTCAGTTTGACAGTCTAATTATCTTCTTAAAGGAGTAAAAATGGATTGGTTAACTAATTGGATATTTGATTTACTTTACGGAATTCAAAAATCAATCTGCTACATCATAGATTTCATAAAAGATATTTTCTATACTCTAGCAGGAATTGAACCCGTAAATGTAGATGGAAATGAAACCGATTTATTATCCAACTTTTTACTTTCTGACACAGTTAAAAAATCGTTTTTAATAGTGATGCTTGTCGCAGTTGCTCTGCTCGTCGTGTTTGTAATAGTTGCAATAATCAGAAGCGAATATGCAAATGGAGAGAATAAGAAAAGTAAAACTTTGATACTCGGAAAGTCATTACAAAGTTTCATTATTTTCTTGATTGTTCCCTTCGTTTTGCTTGCAGGTATTACACTTTCAAACACAATAGTGAAGTCCGTTAATACAGCAATGAATCCCTATGTTTTGGAAACAGGACAAGATGCAACTATCGGTGGTCAAATACTAGTGACAAGTGGTTACTACGCATACATTGGAGATCCTGATGAGCGAGAAGAAATCGAAATAAAATTTATAACTGGCGAACTAGATTACAACGATAAAGATGTCGTAAGTCAATACTACAAAATAAGAGATTTAGACTTCTTTGTTGGAATTATAGGTAGCCTAGTTATTCTCATAATGTTCGTTATCAGTGCAATAAGTTTCATACAAAGGATATTCGATATCATCTTGCTTTATATAGTGTCGCCTATTAGTGTGTCCACCATACCTACCGATGATGGACAGAGATTTAAACAATGGAAAGAAATGATGATTGGTAAGGTTCTTGGTGCATACGGAATCATACTATCAATGAATCTATTCTTTATCATAATTCCACAAGTTCAACAAATCACATTCTTTGGAAATGCCTTTAAAAATGGCATAGTCCATATTCTCTTCCTTATTGGTGGAGCCTTTGCAGTAACTAAGGCAAACATAGTTATTGCAAATCTTACAGGTAGCCATGCAGGTGGAAGTGAAACTCGTGAACTAATTGCCAATATGAGAACAGGCAAAAACATTACAAGAGCTGTGGGAACGACTGCACTTGCAGTTGGTGGAGCTGTTCTTGGTGGTAAAGCATACATGGATGGAAACAAGTCTGGTGGCTTTACAGGTGGAATGAAAAGCACTTTCACTTCACCTACCTCAAAAAGTGTGGCAGGACTTGAAAATCCAACCAAAGCACAAAGGTGGGCAAAGATGCCTATGCGTCTGGCAACAATGCCACTTGGAGTTATGAAAGATCTCGCAAAAGGTGGAGTGGTTGGCATGGGTAAAAACTTCGTGCCACGAATGAATAATGTCATTAAAGGCGACACGCTTTTCAATCATGCACAAGCAATAAAACGAAAACCAAAAATAACGGAGGTGCCAAGTGCGAATAATACCGAAGAACACAAAGGTTAAACTTCAATTCTATAAAGGTGTAACCATTGCAGATGTGATACTTGCCGTCTTTGCACTTGCTATGCTTGCACTTGCAGTATCAAGTAATCTGCAAAGCAAATGGATTATAGCAATGGTAATACTTATTGTATTTGCTCCGTTGTTTATACCAATTGGCGAAATTAAACTTTATCAGGCTTTAGTCTATGGTTTGAAATACACATTCTCACGAAAGAAATTTAAAAAAGCAAATCATGGAAAATCTAATATCGGAAACATAGTCCCTTATTCTTCTATTGAAAACGATGTGATTCGCCAAAAAGATGGTGGATACACAGGTGTGATAGAAGTCAAGCCAATAGAGTTTAATATGCTTAGCGAATTTAAGCAAAACTACTTTATTGATGGCGTTATCTCTAACATCTTAAAAAATGTTGGAATATTCCAAGAAATCAATATTGTCAAACTTGAAAGACCTGTAATCTTTGATAATTATATCAGCAATGAACTTACTAAAATACAGGAACTTATTGAAGCAAACGAAAATAAGCAGTTAAGTGAAGAAGAGTTCAGAGCAAGAGCAAATGTTCTTGAAGATAGAATTAACATCATTGATAAATTCAATTCAGAAGAAAAAGTGCTTTCAAGTTACTACTATATAGTTTTGCACGATATAGATAACAAAAGCCTAAAAGGAACATTATCTTTAATCATAAATTCGCTAAACAACAATGGTTTAGAAAGTAAACAGTTAACGGATAAAGAATTGGCAAAATTTATTAAATATTCTTATACAAATGATTTTGACGAAAGAGATTTTGACAAACTGCAACCAAAGGACTACTTATCAGCAAGTGTTCCAAATAGCGTTGCATTTAAATCTTCAAGAGTTATACAAGATGATAAATGGCTTACACATTTTGTAATAACTGATTATCCACTTCAAGTGCCAAATGCTTGGGGACAAGATTTGTTTGACTTGCCAAATACAAAAGTAGTTTTAAAAGCAACCCCTGTAGATAAAATAAAGGCAATCAAACGAATAGACGGTGCTATAAACGAATTATTAAGTCAAAGGGATTTAGGAAAGGCTTCAAGTCAAATTGACAAAGAAACACACCTTTCAAGTTTGCAAAGCACACTTATTGGACTGCAAAACGACAACGAAACATTCCTTGACACAACCTTAATAATAACTGCCTATGACGAAAGTAAACAAACCACGAACAAACGATTTGTTAGAAGAAAATTAAAAGAAATGGGTTTTAAGTTTAGCGAGTTATTTGGTAGACAAATTGATGGTTATTTAGCAAGCAGTATTTCAAAGTTAAATAAACTAAATTTAACAAGAGGACTTAACTCGTCAGCACTAGCATCTTCATTCCCATTCGTAAGCAATGCAATATTGGATGAAAAAGGAATTTTAATTGGAGAGAATAAACTACCAACATTTGTAGACTTTTTCAAGCGTGACGATGAGAGAGTTAACTCAAACATGGTCATCATTGGAAAGTCAGGTTCAGGTAAATCATTTGCAACTAAAACAATACTGACAGGACTAGCAAGTGATAATTCAAAGGTATTTATTCTAGATCCTGAAAATGAGTACACAAATCTAGCAAAAAATATGAAAGGCTCTGTTCTTGATGTATCTAGTAGCAGGGATGGACGAATTAATCCATTTCAAATAATAGACTCACTAGATGACGAAAATGCAGACGGAACAAACAATTCGTTCTATTCGCATCTGCAATTCCTAGAAGAATTCTTCAGATTGATACTAGTTGGAATAAATGCAGATAGTCTAGAACTTTTAAATAAATTAATCCTAGAAACATACTCGCTAAAAAACATTACAGGCAAAACAGACCTTTCAAAGCTTACACCAAAAGATTACCCTATCTTCCAAGACCTAGCTGATCTAGTAGACAGTAAACTCGAACAAGAAAAAGACGATTACAATAAATCGTGCTTGAAAGTTCTATCAAACTATTTAAGCAAGTTCAAAAAAGGTGGAAGAAATTCAGCACTATGGAATGGATATACAACATTTGCACCACAAGAAAATTTTGTATGCTTTAACTTTCAAAAGTTACTTGCAAATAAAAATAATGTGATAGCAAATGCACAAATGCTTTTAGTTCTAAAATGGCTAGACAACGAAGTAATAAAAAATCGTGATTACAATAGGATCTATAACACAAACCGAAAGATCATAGTTGCGATTGACGAAGCTCATGTGTTTATTGATGACAAATACCCAATAGCATTGGACTTTATGTATAACCTAGCCAAGCGAATTAGAAAGTATGATGGTATGGAAATAGTCATCACTCAAAATGTAAAGGACTTTGTCGGTAGTCCTGAAATTGCAAGAAAGAGTTCTGCGATTATAAATGTAAGCCAGTATTCGCTTATATTCTCTCTTGCACCAAATGACATGAGTGATCTATGTTCACTTTATGAAAAAGCAGGACAAATAAACGAAACTGAAAGTGATAATATTGTCAACCTGCCGAGAGGTTGTGCATTCCTTATCACAGGTCCTGCTAAAAGAACTAACATTCGAATCGTGGCAAGCGAATTCGTTCAAGAAATGTTTGAAAATTAGGAGAAAAAATGGAAGAAAACAAAGTTAGAACTACGGTGGATGACCTAATCACGCAAGCAGAACAGCAATATGTTGAATTTTTGAAAAGTGGAAAGTATAAAGATCTACTTCTTTCAATGAGTAACTTAAACTGCTATTCATTAAACAATCATTTGCTTATTTTGTCACAAATGCCTACTGCAACTTGTGTAAATGGTATGAAAGTTTGGAATTATAACCACCGAAACATAATTAAAGGCGAAAAAGCAATAAAAATCATTGCCCCTTTAAAAGAAATAAGAAAAGAAGATGTTCTTGATGAAGATGGCAATGTTGTAGAAACAAAAGAAATTGAAATAAACGGATTTAAGGTTGCCTATGTGTTTGATATATCTCAAACTGAGGGACGAGAGCTTTACGAATTCAAATGTGATGAAAATCTTGCGATTGAAAACTTTGATGTTATAAAAGATGCTATCGAACGAGTGCCTAGAGGCTATGAGATAAGTTATGGACAAGTCCAAGACGGTTGTGATGGATATTGTGATTTTACTAATAAAAAGATAGTCATTCGTGAGGGTATGCCACTAAATCAAACACTTACCACCCTTATTCACGAAGTTGGACACGCACTTGCTGAAGAAAGAGTCAGAAGTAACTTTAAAGGTCTAACACCAAAAGAACAATCAAATATCCGAGAAATTGAAGCTGAAAGTATAGCACTGGTTGTATCAAATAGATTAGGACTACAAACTACAGACTTTAATCTTGGATACATTGCAAAGTTTTCAGATGGAGATCTTAATAAGTTTAAGGCAAACCTTGATGTCGTTCGTAGTGTAAGTTACCAAATTTTATCTAGCGTTGAGCCAGCACTTCAAACACACCTAAAAGAAAAGGTCGCAACCACTGAAAACACAAGCGAAAATACAACTAAGGATTGCCCTAAAACAAGCGAAAATGAAGAAGTAAAGCAAACAATCGAAGAAAGCGAAACAAAGCCAAAAACACGCAAAAAATCGGCAAAAACAAAGGAAAAAGATGAGGTGGAAAAATGTTAAGGATAAATGGAGAACTAACAACATTTTTAGACGACATTGAGTTTAAAGATAAGGATGAACTTATGAAAAAACTTAGAGTTTTAAGAAAGTCACCTAATCTTGCACCAAACACTCATTATGATACCTTTTACACCATTATTGGTGTTGCTATCCAACAGGCTTATTACACAAATCCAAAACAACTTGAACGATACAAAAATTATTGTGAATTCCGTAAAAATACAGGTACACAAAATGGAAACAATAAAAGTTCTGTATAAACAACCTTACAAAGACTGTGAAATTATAGAAGTTCCTAATGATTTTAGTGAATTAAAAAAACTAGTAGATTGCAGAACGGTTGAGGGGGTTACATTCCCCCTTGATCGGGATGTCTTAATGCTTATTGATGACGATGGCAAATTAGAAAAGCTAGACGGAAACTTCTTTATTCCTGAATACCAAGATTGCACAGTCGGAAATTGTGTATTTGTCCAAGTTGATGAAGATGGAGATTTTACAAGCTTATCAGGGCATCAAATAAACAAAATAAAGAAATATCTTAAACACTTTTCTCTTACTGAGGGCGAAGATCTTTGGGGAGAAGATGGGCTTTATTTAATAGCAAAACACATTAAAAAATATGAAAAATTGATGAACGAGGGCGAATTATGATTGATAAAAGGTTCACTTTTAAAAGACAATCTTCAAGCGAGCCTGACACAACTAATGAAACTGAAACAAAGACAGAGCCTGCTAAGGCAAAGAAAACAATATCATGGGTCGAACTAATAGTAATCGTTTGTTGTGGAGTATTCTTTCTATTCGCAATGACATCTAGGATTTTGTTTGAGTATAGGACTGACGACAACTCTAATTTAGAGGTTGTCGTTGGATCCTGCACCTTTAAAAATAATGAATTAATTAAATATGATGGTTCTGAGGCTGATGTTGTTATACCTGATTACTATGAAATAGATGGCGAAAAATATGGGATCACATCTATAGCATATAGAGTTTTCTACGGAAACAGCAACATAAAAAGTATAACTATGCCTGATCAGATAGTTAAAATTGGCTTATTTGCTTTTAGAGAGTGCAAAAATTAGAATCTATAAGACTTTCAAACAAAGTTGAAACACTTGGAGATAGTTGTTTTTGGAATTGTAGTAGCCTTGCAGAAATAAATCTTCCTACTAGTTTAAAGAAAATAGAACCTTATGCGTTTTGGAACACAGCAATTACAACCATAGACATACCTGAAAGTGTTAGTGAAATAGGACTAGGAGCATTTAACAAATGCAGTCAACTAGAAACGGTGTATATAAGGCATAACTCAGTTGTCAAAACATCGTTCACAACAGTTTATCAAGCATTTTCTAATTGTCCAAATCTAAAAACAATCTATGTTCCTGAAGAACTAGTAGAACAATACAAAACCGATACGAATTGGTCATTATATAGCGATAAATTTCAAGCAATAGGAGAAGAAAATGCCTAATTGGGTACAGGGAAAACTAGAAATTACAGGCAAAAATGCAGAAAAAGTTATGCAATCCTTACTTGTTGATGACAACAATGAATTTAGCAGTTTTAAATTTGATTTTAACAAGATAAAACCAATGCCAAAATCACTAATGGTAGAAGTCAGCATCACAAGTGATAAGTGTGCAAATTATTATTTATCAAGTATATCAGATTTAGAACTAGCAGAAATAACAAATAAACTTTTATATATCAATCCCAAATTTATAAGAGGATGCGATATTCTATCAAAAGAAGAATTAGAAAAAATTAAAGAAGATTACCTTGCTTCATACAGTCAAAAAGATCCTATTTTTAAGGATAGTCCAGTCTTTAAAACTGAAAAAGATATCTTCAATTATGGAAAACAAATAGTTGATAATGTCCTAAAATATGGCGATAAAGATTGGTATAACTGGAGCATAAACAACTGGGGAACTAAATGGAATGCGTGCAACACATTCTACGATAAAAAAGTTCCTAATGTTGTGTATTTTCAAACAGCATGGAGTGATATAAGAAACCTAATTGAAACACTATCAACACAGCATCCACAAAACACTTTTAGATATGACTATGCAGAAGAACAAATGGGATATTATTGTGGATACGCAGTGTTTAAAAATGGCAAAGTTTTAGAATCATGTGCCTATACAGACTATTCAAAGGAAGCTTATGAACAATCCTTTGAGTTATGGGGAGAAGATGAAAGCTTTGTATTTGATGAAAAATTAGGAACTTACAAATATATAGACGATCAAGACGATTCAGGAGAAGAAATGTAATGAAATCTTATGCAGAAACAATGAAAGGAAAAGAACATGTTGACTGGGAATATTTCAACAAGTTCGAAGAAATAAATGAAAAATATCTTCCATTAAGTGGTCAGGGCGAAACTATGGCTACTCAAATTTGCACTGTTGTAAACAAACTCGTTTACAAATGGTATAACGATGGAGATGTATTTGACAACACTCATGGACTTGAGGGCTGGGCAAACGATTTAAGTGATTATGCAAACTGGTTGTATAAGCATGTGTTTCAAAGCCAAGCAATACTTGATAGAATTGAAAATATAACGCACGAATCAGAATACGAATTTTTACTCAAAGATTTGTCCGACAACTTTTTAAATGAAACTACACTTGGATATTACAATACCCTACCTGCAATTGACGACATCTATGATTGTAAAGGTAAATTTAAGTTTGTAGAGTATTATGGCGAAGATGAGGATGACGAAGATGAAGAAATGTAATTTAACACGAGATGAGTTGATAGAGTCAGTCAAAAATCAGGTCGATAATGAGTATGAATGCTACAGAAGATTGACGATAGAACAACAGCCTCTGAAGTCAATTTGGAACAACTCAGGTGTTATATATGAGTACACAATCTTGCACCACTATATAACCGAAATGCTTGACACCTTTACAAAAGAACAACTTGAATATCTAAACGACTCAGAAACATTGGAATCTTTAGTTGACTTGTCTTTAAAAACTTTGCCTCAAAAGAATGCTGAAAGTTGCAGAGCAGTTTTAAATAAATTCTTCAAGTGTATGGAAGATATACAAGATGGAGGGATGCAATGAGTACTAGAAGTTATATTTGCAAAGAACTACCAAATGGAAAATACAAAACAATATATTGCCATTTTGATGGTTATGTAGATCATAATGGTTTATTCTTAAATGATATCTATAATACCGAGAAAAAGGTTGATGAACTTATAAATCTTGGCAATCTCTCAAGTTTAGGACTTGTAATAAAACCTAGTAAGAAAAAAGAACATACTTTTGAAAATCCACAAAGATATGTTTGTGTTGCCTATGGTAGAGATAGAAACGAAGAAAATCAGGAAGCAAAAGAATTAACACTTAAAGACATGTTTAAAAACTACTGGATAGAATATTTTTATATTTTCACAAAAGATAAAAAATGGGTCTATTCAGATAGTTGGTTTAACGATAAAAAATCGAAAAAGTAACCGAAGAAGAGTTAAAATACACATTCAAATCATTATCTGATGAAGTAAACAACCAATGTTCAGACGAACAGCGAAAAGAATTAAAAGAAATGGTCAAAGCACTTGAATCAGAAAATGACGAAGAAATGTAGATAAAAAACTAAAAAGAGAGTTGAAAGAGAAAAATCTAGATTACGAGGATGGAACATGACAAAAAAAGAACAACTCTTAAACAAAAAACAAAACATTTTAAATGGATCTAAACTGCTAGAACTATTCGCTAAGGAGATGTAAGATGCTTGAGAGGAATAATATTTATCTTGGCGACTCTTACGAACTTATAAAGGAAATACCCGATAAAAGCATAGATTTGATAGTTATAGATCCACCTTATCAAATTGATGGTAAACCAAAGTCTAAGGAAGCTTTAGAAAACACAAAAAATGAAATTACAAAAGGCATAAACAAACTAAATCAAGAACTTATGGATAATCACATTTGTGACGGAATCAAAGAAGAAATATTTGAAGAATTTATGCGCGTTATGAAAGTACCAAACATTTATATTTGGTGCAATCGCAAGCAAATTCCTATGTATTTAAATTATTTTGTCAATAAATTGCACTTAAATTTTGAAATTTTAGTTTGGAACAAGCCTAATGTAATGCCACTTTATAATCACCAATACCTAAATGATGTGGAATATTGTCTGTATTTTAGGGGTTCTAATGTTTGTAATCCTAAATGCTATGACGATGCAAGAACAGTTTTCAAAAATCCTACAAATAAAATAGACAAGTTTGCCTTTCATCACCCTACCTGCAAACCTGTTAACATTATTGAAAAGTTAATTAAAAACAGCAGTAAAGAGAATGATCTAGTTTTAGATTGTTTTCTTGGAAGTGGAACAACAGCAGTAGCCTGCAAGAATCTTAACCGTGACTATATTGGCATTGAAATCAATCCAAAATGGTACAAGATTGCACTTGATAGACTTGATGGCTGTGATGCAAATGGACAACAAAGTTTTATATTGAGATAATAAAAAAATCTTAAAACAAAAGGAATAAAATATGGAAAGAAAAGAATTTAATGAAAGAATTCAAAAAGAATATGATGAATTTAAAGCATATATGTTAACTCTACCAAAAGAAGAAATTTTCAATGCAGGATTTGAAATAGATTTAAAATCCTATTTAGCAAGTTATCTACAAAGTGAGGACTCTCCAATTAAACAGTCAACAATTGACAATCTGGCATCTATTGATGGGAATGTCCTTGATTATTTATTAGATATATATCTTAATAGTGACACTTACTACACCTATGATGACTTGTGCGAAGAAATACTCGAAATCTTTGATAGCGAGTTTTATGATGATGGAGATGAAATAGAATAAAGACTTCTTTATAAAAGGTAAACTATGAACAACATTAAAATTGAAGAACTAATCTCTGCCGAAGTAAATCGTCTATCTGAAAAATACAAAAAAGATTATCTTGACCTTAAAGACATTATGCAAATAACAGGTCTTGGTCGTGATAAAGTCCGTGAAATAATGAATTCTAAACAATTCCCATCTTCCAAGTTTGGAAAGAAAAAGACAGTTAGTGTTGTTGCCTTTGTAAGTTGGCAATTCAAAAATAATATGAACGGAGATATTTATGGCTAGAAAGAAAAAAGAAACGCAAAGGCGTGAAAAAAGTCTTGGAAGTGTTTTCAAAAGTGCTGATGGAAGATGGCGAGCAATGATAAATCTTGGCAGAGATGAAAATGGCAAAAGAATAAGAAAACAGGTTTATTATGGTTTTTCAGAAGAAGAAGCTAATGAGGCTATAAGAAAAGCAACTGAACAAAAATCACAACTTGATAATGAGATTTTCACTAAAAAATTTAGTGGACTAATGATACAATGGCTTTTAAATGAAAAACAAAATACTGTTACACCTAGATCATTTGACAACCTAATGATAAACTTTAAAAATCATATTGAGCCTAAACTAAAAAATGTAGAAATGCATGAAATTGATGTAAAAACACTAAAAAATCTATTAAAAAGTATAAAAAGTGAAGAAGTAAGAAGAAAAACAAAGTATTTACTCAATCAATTTTTGAATTATGCAGTTGAGGAAAAGTTAATTGCATACAACCCAGTAATGTCAATTGATATTAAAACAAGAGATACTGAAGATGCAATTGAGAAAGAAAAAATTGAAGAAAAGAGAAATAAATATAAAGCATTAAGTCCTGCTGTAAGAAAGAAATTCTTTGATGCTCTGCCATCACATCCATTCTTAAACTATTTGTGCCATGTAGCATATTTTAGTGGACTTAGAATTGGAGAACTACTAGGACTCAGGTGGCAAGATATAGACATGAAAAACAAGGTCTTGAGTGTTGAACACGCAATCACAACAAAGCCTGAATTTGATAAACTTGGCAATAAACTATCAAAGAAAACTATTTTATCAAATCCAAAGACTGCTAGTTCTAAAACAAAGTTACCAATGTCAAATATACTTGTTGAAACACTCAAAGAATGGAAAAATATACAACGAACAAAAGGTAGAAAACTAAAGATGTATTTAACAGGACAAAAAGATTTTGTCTTCTGCAATGACGATGGGACTATGAGAACTTACTACGGAACTAGGACCATACTTAATAGATTCCTTAGAAATAATAATCTAGATAAATATGGCATACATTTTCATGCAATCAGACATACATTTGGGGATGTATTAAGAGAGAAAAACTGGAGCATATATAAAATTCAAAAGATGCTAAGACACTCGAAAGTAACGACTACGCAGATTTATTTATCAATGGATGAAAACCCTGCATTAGACCTTAAAAATGACATTGACGAAGTGTTTGATGAGCCTGATGAAGAGCCTGAAAATAAACCTAAACGAAGAAATAAAGACTTTGAAATGTAAAGAAAAAGGAAGCGATTTGCTTCCTTTTCTAAACCTAAAATCCTGTGCCTATTCCTGTGCCTATGTGCCAGTTTTATACTAGTTTATGTTAGTCAATGTTAGTATTTTGCATTTTTTGAGAAAAATGAGTTTATGTGAAAAATAGTCCTAAAATCCTGTGCCTATTTTTAGAAAAATTTAAAAAATAGGCACAGACATAAAAATTTCATTTTGCTTCGACCATGCAAAAACCCCGATAAAATCGGGGTTTTAGACTGGTAGTCCGACCGTTTCTTCACTCGGAATTGAAAAAACGATAAAACCCTTTGTTATTTTTGATAATAACAGACTTTTACCTTATTTGTCAACCGAAATGCAACACTTTGATAAAAAACAAATTTTGTGGGCGTTCTTTGTTTTACGCTCCGTTGTTGCAAGAACTGATTTGCGTGTTGCAAATTAAGTTTTTCATACTTGATTATAAGGTTGTCGTCAAAGGGGTAGAAATTTTATTTTATATGTTAGGAGTTAATTATGAGTATTGAAAATAATATTGTTAGGAAACAAGGTGTCAGCATTATCAGCCGAGAGGCTGCAATAAGCAGAAAACAATTTTTTGAGAAAAAGAAAATTTATTGGGAACAATTTAAGAAGAAAGAAGGAATGCACAAAATAGTTAAAAATGCTTTACTTAATATGCAAGAGCCAACAGCAGAGTTTTTAATTACACCACCAGCGTTAGAAAAATTCTTTTTCCTTTACTTAAACAAATATCACAAAAGTCAACAAAACAAGCAAAGTGCTTTAAGTCTGACCAGAGTTTTTTCTTTATTATCTCATCAATATTATCTTTCTGCTGAAAAATTTAATATGAAAGCATCTTTTTATGTTTCACCAAGTATTTGGGACAAATGGTTAATTGGAAGGAAAGCAAAAGAAAATAGCATTAAAATTTTAGAGGAGATGGACTTGATTTTTCAATATCGTTTTAATCTCAATAAGTATGCACCAAAAGAAGAATCTCGGTTTGTTAAAATGTATCAATTTAATTTGCAAAGAGTAAAATGGCTTTATGCTTGCGTTAAAACTTTAATTGAGTTGGAAAAGAAAAGTCCTTTTGAAGAACAAAAACTTATTAAGGACTATGAGGAAATCACGGAAGACATTTTTGGCTTTATTGAAAAAAGTGAAAGTGAAGAAGAATATTTATTTTAGTTTGTTCCTCTTGACATTTTAAGGTGGTTTTAATTAAAAAAGAGTGGTCTTTGCGACCACTCTTTCGGGTTATAGTTCGTATGTGTTTCGTTAAAACTGACACACTGCGTTATACGGGTTTACAATTTTTAGTTTGTGGTTTTATATTGTTTTAATCAATTTCTTCCATAAAATTTAATTCAGTGCGGACTTTATAGTTTATACTTTTGCCTTTATGCTTGCCCGTTTCAACAACAAGTTTTATTGGTTTTGTATTGCTTAATCTTAAAAAGAGAATTTGCTGTTGCTGTTCGGGTGTGAAATTTGAATAAACATTTGAAATTAAAGTGTCATTTTCAGTTGTAAAGTTCACAATGATTTTGAAATTGTTTAGTTTAGACAATTCGTTTAATTCCAACAGCAATTTATATAAATTTTCACTGTTATAATTTTGTGAAATCTTGCTTAAATCAATTTGCAACAATTCTAATTTAGAGTTGTGTTCAAGTGCATATTGTGCCAACAACTTTTTGACTTTATTTATTGTTTCGCTTGGGTTTTCTGCGTTAAAACATTCATAATTTTGAAAATAATAACTGACAATGTTGGCAGAATGAATATCACAAATTTTACTGTTTCCGCCAAAAATCACTGAAATATTTGCAGATTTAATAAGTTCAATAGTCTTTGGCAAAGTATATTTTGATTGCATAGTTTTATCTCCTTTAATTCAATTAAATCTGATTTTTCAAAATTAGTCCAATCTATTTGGGTTAATTTCAAATAAAATGTTTATTTTACTTCTTTGCAAGACAATATTTGAACATTTTGACCAGCAAACATTTTCTTTACCTGATTTTTGGCAAAAATTTCATTATATGCTGAAACTATTATTTGGTTTTCTGTCATCGTCAAAATGCCGAGAAACGAGTTTGGAACTATACGAAATTTTATCTCAAACTTTTTCATTTTAACTCCTTAATTTTTTAATGTTTCAAGGGCTATTGAAACAACACCTTTTGGCTCAAACATTTTGTCAATCATTTGTTTGCACTCTTCCTCTAAAATTGAGTTGTTGTCGGCAAACATAAGTTGTTGATATTTTTCCACTGCCTCAAATGAATCTTGTTTACTGCCAAACAGCCATTGTTTTGGACATTGATTTTGAGTGGAATTTTTAACAAATAATAAAGACATTTCATTTACGCAAATTTGAAAATAGTGGGTTGGGTATGAAGCAAGTTCTTTTATTCTAAACATCAAATTTACTTGCCCTCTATTTGCTGTTGGAATAAGTTGTTTGTCCTTATTTTCGGTCACAATGATTGCACCTTTTTGTTCGAGCAATTTGCATAAGATTTTTGAGGTTTCTTGTATCCAATTTGGCTTGCTTTCGAAAATAAAATCTAAAACTTTTCTATTGTTTTTGTAAATTTCCAATGCTTGTTTTTTCAATTCAATTTCACTATTCATATTAAACTCTCTCCCTAATACCTTTTTGTAATCTTCAACAAGTGTTTTTATTGTATTGTCGGCGTTGTCAATGTTGACTTTTTGTAAAACATCAAAAATAAATTTATAGTCAATTTCAAGCCAATCAACATAGCCCGAACCCGCTTTGTTTGGGGTAAGATACAGCATAACTTTTTTATGGTCTTTATACTTTCCACTGCAAAGAAAATTTTTATATTTTTCAAGTTGATTGTCGTGTTGGTCAGAATCAACTTTGTTTTCAATAGCAACAACTATTTTTTGAGTTTTATCTCTTGTAATCTCAAAATCAAAAAGAATATCAATTCGCCCGTCTTTTACTGCAACCTCACGATAAACATTGACTTTATCAATATTTCCGTATAGCATATCAAAAAAATTGAGGTCTGACGCAATATTTTTTGCAAGCAAAGTTATAAAATTTCTTAAAAATTGCTCTCCAATTTGACCGCTTTTGCTTGGATCTAAAAGAAATGCCAAAAAGTCGCTGTGCCTTAATTCTTGTCGGCCGATATTCAAAATGTCAAATATATTGTATTTATTAAAACCGGCTGAAACGAGCGGACGAACGATTTTATTTTCAAAATTCAAAGCAAAGTTTTGCAATTCTTCTTCGGTTGGAATTTGTGCCATTTTTACTCCTTAAATATCATTAAAAGTTGGCACAAAATAAAAGTGCCACCCTCAAACGAGAGCGGCACAGTGCTACAGCCTAAACCCTCGTTGAGCGCGACCTACAACTTTCCACACAGGGCGGTGGGTTTACAGCGGATAGCCAAAACAAAATTATTCCCGTGCAGAAAAAATAAAAAATATTCAGTTGTAGGTCGCAAAATTATTATAGCACATTGACTGCAAAAAAGAAATCATTTGCAAAGATTTTTACTAAAATTTCCTTTTGTATTATGTTTTACAAGCCCGACAATTCGTTTATAAGGCGTAGAAAAACAAGATTTGTATGTTTACTTTCAAAAAACAAAAAGCGGTGTGACCGCTTTTTTTGACTAAAAATAAGCAAATTTAAGAAATTTTATAAAATTTTGGCAGTAAAACGGAATGAGAAATTTTTTTGTGAGTAAAACAATAATGTAGATAAACAAATGAAGATAAAAGGAGGTTTATAATGATTACAAAAGATGCATTGACTGGCAGTGTTAAATACGCAATACCAGCCAAAGAAATTACATACTCAAATGGTCGCAAAGCAATTGTGTGCAAAAAGGTTATAAATGGTGCTACAAGTCCCATTAAAATGCGAGGTCGGTGTCCGTCCGTAAATCGCAAAGAACCTATGACCAAAATTGCTTATAAACGAACATTAAATCGCAATTTTGACAGACTTTTTGAACTGGACTTGATTGACAAAAATTGTCGTTTTGTTTCCCTTACAATATGCAAAGAGAAATATAACATTTATAACAAAGTTAGCAAAAGGTTTAAGCATTTTATTGGCGAGGTTCGTGAAAGAGTAAAAAATCACTATATTGGGACTGCCAGATTTATTGAGTTGCAAGAAAATGGCTTTTTCCATATACATTGTATTTTGGTTTTTGATTGCAACAATATTGACTTGACTTGTGAAGACTTTTGTAAAATGTGGGGCTGGGGTTTGGTTGATATGAAACAGGTGACTGACCATTTTGGTCTTTGTGATTATCTAACAAACATTAAGCACGATTTGGAAATTGGAAACAGCGAAAAGTTTACAAGATACCCGAAAAGTGCAAGACCGATTTATATTAGTCCAAATTTGCCAAGGGCAAAAAGTAAAAACATTTTGCTTACACCTGAAGAATATTCTGCGTTGCAAAATAGTGGAGAATATGAAGTGTATTTTAAATCACATCAATACTATGACCCTACTACACAAAAGAAAAGAAATTGCATTGATAAAAAAATTTTAATTCAAAAAAATAAAAAATAAAATGAGGAGGTTTGAGCAAAATTGAAATTTGTGTTTTATAAGGTTCCATTATTATTTTTAATGTGCTTTAATAAAATTGCAAGTTAAATTTTGCGAAATAAAAAAATGGAAATTCGTTCCATTGCTGTAAAGCAAAACTTAAATTATAAACAAAAATATTATACCTTAACCTGTAATTCAGGCAAAAAGGAAGAAAAGACAAGGCTTTTCCCTCTATTCGAACTAATAATGAAGGAGTTGGAAAACGAACAAAAAGATAAATTCAAAGGAGGAAAATCAAATGATTAAAAATAAAGAAAATTTTGCGGTTGGCTATTGTAGAGTTTCAACCGATGAGCAGCGCAAAGAAAGTTTAGACCACCAACAATGCGAAATTCAAAAATATGCTGATGAAAACGGAATAACAATAATTGACTGGTATATTGACCACGGATTTTCAGCCACTAACAATAATAGACCAGAATTTCAAAGAATGCTTTTTGATAGTAAAAAGAAAAATTTTAGCACAGTTTTAGTTTGGAAACTTGATAGATTTTCACGCAGTGTATATGAAGGTGCAGCCGCTAAACAATTGTTGCGAGATAATGGAGTGTCAGTTTTTTCAGTAATTGAAAGAATTGAAAACACACCAGAGGGAAAACTTATTGAAGGCATCTTTGAACAATTTAATGAATACTATGTCAAAAATCTTGCTCGTGGTGTGCTGGGTGGAATGGTTGAAAATGTAAAAAATGGAATAAGCGTTGGCAGTTGCACCTATGGTTATATGTTGACACCAAAGTTAGACGAATATGGTAATCCTATTAAAAAGCATAGCAAGGACGGAAAATCTTCAAAAGTGGTAAACACTTACACGCTCCACCCACAACGCTCAATTGCTGTAAAACTAATTTTTGATATGTTCTTGGCTGGGGCAAGCAGAAATGATATTTTGGCACGATTAAAAGAACTCGGCTATAAGAATGCAAGGGGCGGAGATTTTAACGCAACTCATATTGATAAAATATTAAGAAATGAGCGTTATACTGGTGTTTATATTTTAGAGTATAATAAAGGTAAACAAGTTAATTATATGGACTTGGAAGTAATACGAAACGAGGGTGGACTGCCAAAAATAATCGACAAAGAAGACTTTGACAAAGTTCAGCAAATGCTAAATGCTCGCAAACATCAACCAAATGCTCGCTCACTGGTTAGTTATCTATTGACTGGTAAAATTGTTTGCGGAAATTGTGGAGCTCAATTTACAGGCTCTACTCACTACAAAAACGGACAACCTTATCACTATTATCGTTGCGGGCGTAATAATGATGACTGCAAAATGATATCTATTCGCAAAGAAGCCATTGAAAACTTTGTAATAAAAGAAATTGAAAAAGTTGTAAAAAGTGGAGAGTTTGTTGCAAGCATACTTGACCGTTTTGCTGAGTTCTATAAAGAAAGAAATAACAACAGCGAAATTATTAAAAGGCTTGAAAAGAATTTGCAAGATATTGAGCGTAAAATTGGCAACTTGACAAAGATAGTGGCCGAAACAGGAAAATATACTGAAATGTTTGAAACTCAGTTGGATGCTCTTACTGATGAAAAAATTAGAATTCTTGCAAATCTTAAAAACGAAACAAATATGGGCTTGACCGAGTTTATTACAAAAGACCAAGTTCGCCGTTCTTACTGCAAGGTTTTGAAATTATTAAAAAGCGGAAAAGTTGAAGACCAAAGAACAATTATCAACACTTTGCTTAATCGTGTCGTGGTTTATAAAGACCGAGTTGAAACCTTTATCAATATTTTACCTTATGAGGGTTCTATTGCCGAAATGTCAATCACAAATGCTGACTTGGAAAAATATGGCTTGTTAGAAACCTCAGAAAATGAAAATATCACTCAGGAATGCAATATTCCGAGTGATATTTGCTTTGGTAGGATTGAGTGGACTCGAACCACCGACCCCCACCTTAGAATCGCCGCGTCAAGATAGCCTTCGTGCGATTGGCGTTCGCTCCGCTCGGACAGCAGGGTGGTGCTCTAACCGACTGAGCTACATCTCTATATTTACAATTTATTGTGTATTTTGCGATTAGCAAAATTAAAACTTAACTCGATTAAGTTTTAACATCACATAGTTTATATTATATGTTGACCTATTTAAACTAAATAATTTCT
>CAMLSW010000003.1 GCA_946484195.1 uncultured Clostridia bacterium | reverse complement strand
AAAAATATTTTAAATTTATAACAAATAAAAAATATCTGACCTCGACTTGTCAGATATTTTTTAAAAGAAGTTTATTTGAGTTTAAAAGCAATTATATTATTAGCCAAATTATGTTTTTTATTCATAATTTGTAAATATTTTTTAAAATTTATCGTTAAAAGCTTAATTTTTATTTATTTTTTAAAAAATTATTATATTTTATATAAGAGTTGTCGCCAATCATTTCGGCAAGCTCATTTAATTTTGCTTTTGTCTGTTTATCAAGGCTCTTTGGAGTTTCTGCCTTAATGGTAACAAGAAGGTCACCACGAGATTCGCGGTTAAGCTCCTTCACGCCCTTGTTTTTAAGCCTCATAACAGTACCACTTGCTGTAAGCTCTGGTATTGTCAAAGTGTAACTACCTTCAAGGGTTGGAATTTCAACCTTACCTCCAAGCAATGTTGTTGTAAATGGCAAGTACAAGTCAAGATAGAGGTCATTACCTTTTCTGACCAAAATCTTATGAGGACTTACTGTAATCTTAATATTAAGGTCGCCATTTACGCCGTTGCCGGCAGGAGAATTGCCTTCCCCTCTCATCTTTAGCGTTTGCCCGTTGTCTATACCTGCAGGGAATTTAACTTGAATGGTCTTGTTGACCTTTTGAACGCCTTTTCCATTGCAGACACTACACTTTTCTTTAATTATCTTTCCGCTACCATTACATTTTGGACAGCCAGCCTCTCTTATGGTCGTTCCAAAGAGGGTGTTCTGTTGATACCTTACCCTGCCACTTCCATTACATTCAGGACACACGGAAAACTCTTTACCATCCTTTGCACCGCTACCTTTGCAGGCAGAGCATTTTTCAAGTCTTCCAATTGTAATGTTTTTGGTTACGCCAAAGCAAGCTTCAGTAAAAGTCAAGTTTACTGCGATATTTATATCTTGACCTTTTACCCTCGCCTTTTCGCTTCTTCCGCCACCAAAAGCAGAGAAAATATCAGAAAAGATATCAGAAAAGCCACCACCACCGCCAAAGAATTCGCTAAAACCACCACCAGCGTTGCCACCTGCTCCAAAAGGATTGCCATCTGCAGAACCGAACTGGTCGTAATTTGCTCTCTTCTTAGGGTCACCTAATACCTCATACGCCTCATTTATATCCTTAAATTTTTCAGCCGCCTCTGGAGTTTTATTGAGGTCTGGGTGATATTTCTTTGCAAGTCTACGATATGCAGACTTTATTTCATCATCACTCGCCCCTTTGTCAACTCCAAGGACTGAATAATAGTCTTTGTTTGCCATATATTACTCACTTTTTATAATTATATTATCTTATTATCTCACTTTCGAAATATTGTTCTTGAAATTCTGTCAAAGCCCTTATCTGCTCATCGGTATAATTTTTGTCCTTATCCATAACAACAAGTTTATCATCGTCATCATTTGTTCTATGAATAATAGCCTTCACCTGCCCTCTAAACTCTTCAAGTGGCTTAAATTCTCCAAGCACATAGGCATCAAGCTCTTCGCCGTCACCAGAAATTGTGCCAGGAATATAGCCATAGTTTACAGGGTAATAGAAGTTGTGCTTAGGGTGCTTGCATCCTAGCGGTCGGTCTATTTTTACAAGCACACCTTTGCCTAAATAATCGATACTTTTTGTCTTCATTTTTCCTTCCAAAAAACAATATTATTCGGTCAAGTTAAAATTTGAGTACTATTTATTGTCATCATCTACAACAACTTCAGGGTCGCCATTATCTCCGCTGCCACCATTTCCATTGGCATTAGTATCACTATTGCCGTTAGGGTTTGCTGATTGATACATCTTGCTTACTATTCCGTTTGAAACATTGGTAAGTTCATCAATAGCCTTCTTGACAACTTCGATATCTTCGCTTGCCATATCAGTTTTGGCTTTTTCAATAGCCTCTTCGAGCTTTTTCTTATCCTCTTCTTGAAGTTTGTCGCCATTCTCTTTAATCATCTTTTCAAGACCGTATACAAGATTGTCGCCTTGGTTCTTGGTCTCTACAAGCTCTTTACGCTTCTTATCTTCCTCTGCGTGAGCCTCCGCCTCTTTAATTGCCTTTTCAATATCCTCTTCCTTGAGGTTTGAAGATGCGGTGATTGTAATGTTTTGCTCTTTGTTAGTTCCAAGGTCTTTAGCAGATACCTTAACGATGCCGTTCGCATCTATATCAAAGGTAACTTCAATTTGTGGAACACCTCTTGGTGCTGGTGGAATATCGGTAAGTTGGAATCTTCCAAGAGTTTTGTTTTGATTTGCAAACTCACGCTCACCTTGTAGTACGTGAATATCAACACCTGGTTGATTGTCTACAGCGGTAGAGAAAACTTGAGATTTTCTTGTTGGTATAGTTGTATTTCTTTCAATAAGTTTAGTAAATACACCACCTAAAGTTTCAATACCAAGAGAAAGTGGAGTTACATCAAGAAGAAGAACGTCTTTAACTTCTCCGCCAAGTACACCTGCTTGAATTGCAGCACCTACAGCAACACATTCATCTGGGTTGATACCCTTATATGGATCTTTGCCTGTAAAGTTTTTAACAGCTTCTTGAACGGCTGGAATACGAGTTGAGCCACCTACCAAAATAACCTTGTCTATTTGATTTTTGTCAAGTTTGGCATCTGCAAGAGCCCTTACTGTGCAGTCTATGGTCTCTTTTACAAGGTCTTCAGTGAGCGAGTCAAATTTAGCACGAGTAAGTTCATACTCCATATGTTTAGGACCGGTTGCATCAGCAGAGATGAATGGCAATGAAATTGTAGTCTTTGGAGTTGCTGAAAGGTCAATCTTAGCCTTTTCTGCAGCCTCTTTGAGTCTTTGCATTGCGAGTTTATCGGTTGAAAGGTCAATATTGTTTGTCTTCTTAAATTCTTCAACTAAAAGATCTATTATTCTATTATCAAAGTCATCACCGCCAAGTCTTGTATTACCATTTGTTGAAAGAACTTCAAATACGCCATCACCTATTTCTAGAATAGATACATCAAATGTACCACCACCAAGGTCATAAACTAATATTTTTTGGTTGGCATTTTCGCCTTTGTCAAGACCATATGCTAAAGCTGCGGCTGTCGGCTCATTGATAATTCTAAGCACTTCAAGTCCGGCAATCTTACCAGCATCCTTTGTGGCTTGACGTTGAGAGTCATTAAAGTAAGCAGGTACTGTAATAACC
This sequence comes from uncultured Clostridia bacterium, assembly GCA_946484195.1. Taxonomy (GTDB): domain Bacteria; phylum Bacillota; class Clostridia; order Christensenellales; family UBA1242; genus Caccovivens. Next base: position 43,611 of record CAMLSW010000003.1, on the reverse strand, counting down.
GCTTGAGTTACTGCTCCCCCTAAATAACTTTCTGCATCAGCTTTCAACTTTGAAAGTATCATTGCTGAAATCTCTTGAGGTGTGTACTCTTTGCCGTTGAGCTTTACTTTGTAGTTGGTACCCATCTCACGTTTGATTGACTGAACGGTGTTTTCGGCATTTACAATAGCTTGACGCTTAGCAACTTTACCTACAAGTCTCTCTCCTTCTTTAGTATATGCCACAACTGAAGGTGTAGTACGGTCTCCCTCAGCGTTGGCAATAACGGTTGGTTTTCCGCCTTCCATAACAGCTACACACGAGTTAGTTGTTCCTAAGTCAATTCCAATAATTTTTCCCATAATTCTAATCCTCCTTTTTATTGACTATGACTTTCGCATATCTAATTACTTTATCGTGAAATTTATATCCTGCTTGATATTCATCAAGAATGATATCGTTATCTTGTTCCTCATTACGCATAACGGCTATAACGTTGTGCAAATGCGGATTATATTTTTCACCTATTGAGTTCATCTTTTCAACTCCAAGGCTCTTCAGCGCTCCATTGATGCTATTTTCTATCATTTCAACGCCTTTAAGCACATTTTCGTCGGTTATTGATTTTTTTGCCTCTTTAAAAGTGTCAAGGCAAGGTAAAAACACCTTAATCACCGACTCCTGCCCACTTAACCTTGCTTGTTTGATATCCTCAATAGCGTGCCTTCTAAAATTCTCAAAATCTGCTTGAATTTGTTTTGCTAAATTCAAGTATTCAACACTTTGGTCTTTGGTGTTTTGACTTTGGCAGTCATCACATTCACACTCATCGCCGCAATTGCATTCTCCGTCTTGACAACCGCAATCTTGTTTGTCATCGCAATGACACTTGTGTTCGCCACATTTGCAATCATCGTTGCAATGCTCCTCACCACAATGGCAATCATCACCGCAAGTGCAGTTATCAGAGCAGTTGCAGTTTTCGCCACAATGACAATCTTTATCGCATTTGCAATCGCCTTTATCCTCGCAGTCGCAATTCTTATCGCAATCGCAGTCACCACATTTACATTTATGAATGTTATCCTGAGAAATATTTTCGCTTTCCAACATTTATTCTCCTTTTAAGTTGTTTAAGTTATCAATTACAACCTTAAGTGCAGAGGCTATCCCTGCATAGTCCATTCGTTGCGGTCCTATAACCCCAATTGAAGCAAGTTGATGTCCATCAAGCTTAATTGGCGCTTTAACCACCGAACAACTTTCGTTTTCGTCTGCCACCGTTACCTCGATATCGCCCTTACCTTCAAGTTCTATTATCGATGATAACTTATTTTCATCATCAAGCACATTAAGCACTTTCTTTGCAGACTCAACATCGTTTTTGTTTTCAAGAAGCTTTGCACTTCCCTCACGCCTAACATTTAAAATTCTTTGACTATTAAGTTTTTTAAGACCATCTATCAGCCCATTGACAACATTTTCAAATGCCGTGATTTCGCTGTGCATACCCTCTTCAAGAGCATCAATGTTCTCTATCATAAAGCCAATAGTTTCACCCTTAAAGTGCTTATTTAAATAGTTTGATGCGTTTGTGCAATCTTCATAACTTGCACGAATGTCAAGCGTTTGATTGATGTACCCAGCAATCGTTCCGATAAGCACCATAACTTTATCTTCAAGTAGCGGAATAATCTTAAAATCAGTTAGCACTAAGTTATCCACGCCATCAAGCATAACAACGGTTGGATAGTTGGTCGCTTTACTAACAATCTTTGCAATACCACTTACAAGCTCATTTAAACTGCTTGTTTTAGAAGAGATTAAATCTTTAACCTCATCCAGCTCTTTCTCTGAAGCGTTGGCATCTTCAAGTAAATGCTGTACATAGTAGCGGTACCCCTGCGCAGTTGGCACTCGCCCACCTGATGTGTGCAGTTGCTTTAAAAATCCCATAGCTTCAAGCGCATTCAACTCATTTCGCAATGTCGCAGTTGAGCAGTTAAGCGAAGTTACATCCTTTATGCCTCCAGATGTTATGGGAGAGCAATCCCTGATATACTCCTCCACCGCCATACAAAGAATTTTCTTTTTGCGCTCAGATAAATCCATAAACAACCTCTAGATTTCGACTTTTTAGCACTCTCTAACTTTAAGTGCTAGCAATATTATATGCATTTTTCAAAAAATAGTCAACTATTTATGCCAATTTTTTTAAAAATTTTTTATTTTTTTTGAAAGCAACCATAACTACGTTTAATATCATATCTAAAAATCTCTTTAGTAGCTTAATCTATATGCCTTGTTTTTAGCCTAAAATGAACTCAAAAATATAAATTAGAATAAAAAAAGGCTGACATAACGTCAACCTTCTTCAATCTGTACTATCTTTTTTCGATTAACTAGTTTACTATATACTATGTTTAACGAAATTATAACAAACACTATAATCAAAGTTAATATATAATATGGTTCCAAATCTATTTGAGCTCTATTTGCACCAAAAACCGCAAGGCAAACCACACTTAAAACACTTATGATTGCTATATACCCAATAGTCAAGGGCTTTTTAAATTCCTTTAGATAGGTAAATGCAACTGAAACAAAACCTGAAAACATTATTAATCTCGTTTCATCTAGTTTCGCTAAAACTGCATTATCGTGAGTCGCAAGTCTAATTAAAGAAGTTAAAAACAATGCAAGCGTAAGTATTCTAAATATGAACTGTACAACATTTTCATTTTCTTGCAATCTATATAAAATAGAGGATATCATTATAATTGATGCAAAACTTAAAAGGAAATTAACCATATTAAGCACATCAAAAAGTGTTCGAGATATACAAGTTGTCACTAAAGTAGCAAAAAACATAAACGTTGCCAAAGCTATGCCAATGTGTGTGATGCAAAACCTCACTTTATCATTATAACTAAGGCATATACATTGTAGTGAACTAATCAGTCCTATTAGCAAGGCTATATTTTCACTATTAACATTTCGCTCCCTAATATAGACTATCATTAGGGCTATTGATACAATATCAACAATCAAAAGTGTGACCGCACTACAAATAAAGCTTTTCCAATCTTTGCTCATCTTTAAAAGTATATTGCATACAACTAGGAAGATACAGCACAAGAATATAATATTAGTTTGATTTATGTGATAAAAATATATGTTGTTGTCCAGGCTGTATTTAATTATAGCGTATAAACTTAGAGCAAAAGCTGACGCGAGTAGTGACAACCTTGTGATAAAGATAACTTTATTTGTTCTGTTTTTAACATACTCAATAACAAATAATACCCCGTCAACGATAATAGCAACTGCAAATACAATCACTGCAACCAACATAAGCACCCTTAAGTAGTAAGTGTTTCTTATAGCTGTATTTTTAAAAATAAAAACAGTTAAAATATTGGCAATCGCAAGTAATAAACCTAAAATATATATATAGTTATACTTATTAATATTCTTCACCACCAGGCTACATTTTTCTTTGGCAGAATCCATATTTAAACCTCAGCAGTAAAATCGTAGTCTTGACTTAACACTTCATCGCCATTTGGATAATAAATTCTAACACTGTCACCAAGCGCACCATTTTCAATTAATTTAGGCAATGGTTGTCCTAAAGCACTAAAGTCATTTGAACCAAGTATAAAGAAAAGCGTCATATTAGGTTCAGCGTTCATATAAAGTGTAGATGAGTAACCACCAATTTTTATATCATCACCATATGCCCATATTAGAACTTCCATAGGAACTTGTCCAGGCAATACTTTGATGTTGTTTTCTTGACAAAATTCTACTCTTCTTTGATATGCCCCTTCACAATCGTTAGAGGTCCAGCCTGCACCTTTTTCATTGCTATCGGTATTTGGGTCATCAAGTCCCCAAGATGGATGTGGCTTAATCACAATATTATAATCAGGATAATCTTGCAGAATTTTAGTGAAAAACTTCTCAAATTTTTGCTCTACAGTACCATTTTTAAGCCCTTCAGTTAAACTTCCAAACTCTTCTCCTGTGAAAGATGTTCCGCAAACAACTAATGTTTTTTTGCCGTTGTCTTGTTTCATTATAGGATCAACATAATCTGTATCAAAGACTGCCTCTTTGAAAGTTTGTTGCCCTTGTTCAGAAAGAGAGTTAAACATTTGTGTAAGACTTGATTTAACTGTATTTAACTGCCCTTTAGCCTCAGTCATAGCTTGGTCCTCGCTCTCAAGGAACTCAGGATATTGTAGCCAGTAATCGACATTATCATAGGTTGCATAAGCATAAGTTAAATCATAATTGTATTGGTCTACAGTATAATTGTAAGTTCCAGCCTTAACCTCTTTTAATACGTTCTCAAGGTTCGCCAAATCCTCTTCAAAGGCTGTGGATCCTGTTTCAGAACCGTATAGCTCCTCAAAGCTAATGTAAGAGCCTACACCATCTTCAAGAAGGTGAACGTTATAGTTAGCCTCAGGAATATTTTGCTCAACAAATATTTTAAAAGCTGCTTCTACCGCATAGTCAGTTACGTAGAAGTCAAAAGTAACCTTTTCGTTTTGCATATAAAGGTCTAATACCATATTTGAGATTTCATCTATTGCTTGTGATGATATCCCTGTAGATGGAGCATCGCTATTTTCTAGCATTTCAAATCCTAGTTTTGATGGATTTGTGAAAGTTTGTTGTCTACCATACCACATATATGTAGTATCTTCACTCTCAAGACAACTAAGAGTCGCCATCATTGGTGGAACGGTGGCATTAGTTAAAACAATGTTGTAATGGTCTTCGCTGTCAGATTTTCCACAAGCAAATAAAATTAATGTGCTTATCATTAAAATCAAAGCAAGAAAAACTCCAACAATTCTGTTTTTTACATTTCCCTTAATCATTTCTTTCTCCTTTTAAAAATAGGGTATCCAAAATTTATTTTGGATACCCTATTTTACTCCCCCCCGCATTTTTTGTCAAGCAAATTTACGTACTTCGTTTAATTTTTATCACAAAAAATGCGGCACGCTATCTGTGTCCCGCAAATGAGGATGATTTTTAATGTTTTTGTGGACCAAATCATAGCAAAACTTTAGATACGCTAAACGATAATGATGCAAACTAAGTTTGGGTGTCAATGACACCTCTTCCCTTTGATATACTCAGGCGGACCAAGGTAAAATCAAATATCAGATACAACAAACGATACTGGTCCAACCTAAGGTTGGTGTGGGGTTTTTCAAAGCTTTAGGATTTCTAAGGGGTATTTTTAATTGCCTTTGGCAACTAAAATACGCGCCTATCGGCGATCAAAGGTGTCATTGACACCTTTACTCTTTAAGCAACCCCGATAAACCAAGAGTATAATAGTATGTTTGATTTTTGATTTTTAAAATTAAGGTTTAAGAATTTTTCTTAGAAAAAAGCTTAGCCACTTAGGCGCCTTAATACATATTATCCTATATTTCGTGTTTTCTTTCTGCTTTTCCATATTAAAGTTTATTCACAAAATCACCTTTTTGTCACTATATTGAATGTAATAAATAAAGATTTGCCTTAAATAATGACTTTAGTCTGTAAATTTTTATTATAAATTTTATTGTGAATGTAGTTATTAGCCTATACTTGTTTGCATAGTGTGTGCAAGCGGGGCAAAACGCGGTACGCGTTTTTATCGTTTGCTTACTTGCAAACGATTGGAAGTGAGCATACGCTCACTTTCTGCCCCGCTTGCACCCCCCGCAACTACTTTCATACGGACAAGTTTTTCTATTTTTAATCTTTCTATAAATCACAAAGACTGAAAGTATTATCAGTACAATAGCTAAAAGCACTACAAAAACTCGCACAAAGCCAAACACTTCAAAGCATCTACCTACCGAGTAAATAATGAAGGCGGTCAAATATGCGATTATAAATTCAATTAAAACTCCTATAAATGTCCACTTTTTACCTATTTCCTTTAATAGAACAGAAAATGTTGAAACGCACGGAAAATACAACAAGCAAAAAACTAAAAATGACACAACAGCGCTTTTGCTTGCAAAATATACGGCAGATGTTGATAGGATAATTGACGATTGAATAGCGTTCACCGAGCTAGCCTCGATGCCGTTAAACATAGCAATTGAGGAAAGAATTATCTCCTTAGCCACCAGCCCGGCAATCAAGGCTGACACAATCCCCCAATTGCCAAAACCAAGCGGCGAGAATATAGGTGCTAAAATTCTGCCAAAAGTCTCAAGAATACTTGCACCACCATTGCCGACAAACTTAAAAGTAATCGTAAAGTTTGACATAAACCAAACGACAATATTCATCGCAAGAATTAGTGTCGCAACCCTTGACACAAACATCTTTACGTTTATCCATAGAACTGAAAGCGAGCGCTTTATACTCATACTCCTATAAGGCGGAAACTCTAAAATAAAAGATTGCTCTTTGCTTTTCAAAAAGGTCTTGTCTAATATATAGGATAAAGCCACAGCAATGACAACACCCAAAAGATATAAACCGCATATTACAAATATATTGTTTGCCCCAAAGAAAGCCCCGCCAAGCACTGCATAGATAGGAAACTTAGCCGAACAACTCATATATGGCGTTAAAAGTCCGGTCTTGATTTTAGAATTTTTATCTTCCATATTGCGGGCGGTTAAAACTGCGGTGGTCGAGCAGCCAAAGCCCATCAGGAGTGTATAGACACTTTTGCCTGACAAGCCAACTTTGCCCAGCACATCTTCAAATACAAAAGCAACCCGTGCTAGATAGCCACTGTCTTCAAGCAGTGATAGAAAAAAGAATAGTAGTGCAACTTGTGGCAGAAATGTCAAGATTGACCCAACACCGCCAATCACCGCATTTTCAAATAGACTTACAACCCAGCTCTCTTCGCCAAAGTTACTAGTCAAAAAAGATATAATAGGACTTCCAATAAATCTTTCAAGCAAAAAACCCAGCCCATCACTCAAAAATGCGCCTAATGAGAAAAATGTTAAATAAAAGCAAGCAAAAAGTAGCAATAAGAAAATCGGTAACGCTAGAAATTTATTTAAAAAAATTTTGTCAAGGACGCTATGTCCGTAGACCCTTTCCCTTTTTGATGAAAACTTTGACATCAACAAATCAATAAAATCATACCTTGCCTGAGCGACTTGCTTTGCGCCATTAAAATCTTCAGCAATATCAAGTTTTTTCTTAACATCGCCATCGTCCTCAAGCAGTTTTATTATTATAAAATCTTCCAAATTGCTATTATTTTTGGCTTTTTCTTTGATTTTTTTGTCGAATTTGCTTAATTTACTATTATTTTCTCTAATAAGCTTATCCTTATAATCAAGGTTATAATGTGGCAAAAAGCCATTTGATAACTGCCCGTCAAGTTCAATAATCGCATCACTAATTTTTTGCTTGCAACTTTTATCACTTGCACTTATATAGACAATCTTGACATTGAGCGCCTTGCTAAGCCCTTCATAGTCAATATTACAAATCTTACGCTTATCTATCTGATTTACAATCAAAATAATAGGGACGTTAAGTTCCATAAGAGAAAGCGTCAAATATAGATTGCGTTGCAGGTTGCTGGCATCACAAATATTTATAAAAATACGTTTATTATGCGAAAAAATAAAGTCAGTGGCGACTTTTTCTTCAAAACTTAAAGCTGATAATGAGTAAATTCCCGGCAAGTCTGTAATTGCGATATCGCTATTTTTGTATTTATAGCTAATCGTCTTTTCCTCAACTGTCACCCCGTGCCAATTTCCTACGTGCTCGTGAGAATGACTGAGTGTGTTATACAAAGTCGTTTTGCCGGTGTTTGGATTTCCAACTAAATTGGCTTGTATCATAAATTCCCTTTTTTACAAAACTTTCAATCTATAGTTTAATACTAATTAATATATCTCTATTGTTATATTTTAACGCTTTTTATCCTTCCACAAATATAGAGCTAGCTATATTGCTTCTCAGTGAAAGGGTGTAGCCTCTAATCTCTATCAAAAATGCCCTGCCAAGCAAGGACCTACGCGCAAATTTTAACTTTTGCCCCGACAAAAGCCCTAGCTCGTAAAGCCTGCGCGTTATAGATAATGACAACCCCTTTATATCAGAAATTGTATAGGTGCCACCTAATTTACATTTTGACAATGGTAACATAGTATAAATTTATTTAATTTTTTGTCGTTATATGACTTTTTTTGAAAAGTATTTGAAAAGACCATAAAAATGTGTTAAAATATATTAAGGAGATAGTTATGAAATGTATATTTTGCGGGAGCGAAGATAATAAGGTTTTGGACTCAAGAAATTTTGACGATACTATAAGACGCAGAAGAGAATGTAACAATTGCGGTCGAAGGTTTACGACATATGAAATTATAGAAAAAATACCTTTTTTAGTTATCAAAAAGGATGGCTCAAGGCAAAATTATGATAGCTCTAAACTTAAAGACGGCATTGCAAAAGCCTGCGCCAAACGACCAGTAAGTGAAGAGGATATTAAAAAGATTATTGATGATATTGAGCTTACCGTGCAAAACAGAAATCTGCAAGAGGTAAAGGCGTCAACCATCGGTGAAATGGTTTTAAAAGCATTAAAAGACCTTGACGAAGTTGCCTATATTAGATACGCTTCTGTATTTAAAGATTTTCAAAATGTAGAGGACTTTAAAAACTTTTTTGAGACAATTTAACATTAAAATATAATTTTAAATAGATTTTTTATTTTACACTAAAAAATAAGAGCCATACAATTAATTTTGTATGACTTTTTTATAATTTCAAAATACGCAATAAAAACAACAATAGCCCCCAACAAATTGCATCATTTTAATATGATTTACAATAAATTAATCTTACTAATATGATAAACTTATTTCTTATCAGATGACGATAAAATATAGGGATTTGTTGGAACGCCTTGCGCTGGCAATTCCACTAAAATGGTGTCTTCACCTATTCTTACCACACAACCATAGGGAATAAACAATTGATTTGAATTCTTTAAAAAATTCCAGCCTGTTTTTTCGCCCGGAACAATGAAGCCAAGCACTCTTGCAGAGCCTAGGTCAAACACCATATCAATAATATGCCCAAGCCTACGACCATCTAGGACATTGACAACTTCTTTACACCTTAATTCAATAAATGTACTTTCCACAAGATAAACTATGCCCTTCTTCTACAAAAAATGACAATTTTATTGAAAAACACAAAAAGACTAGAGATTTATCCATAATGTTAAATAAAATAAATGTCCGATTTGTATTGATAATTAAATTTTGATATCAACTATATTGTTAAATTTGATAAATTTTAATATTTTTGCACAATAATTTGATAAAGTTAAAAGTCAAATTAAGAAAAGTTATAAGCTTTGCATTTTTTATCTAATACTCAAACACAAATAAATTTATTAATAAAAAATTTTTTACAATAATGCCTAAAAATTTGCATAAAAAAATAACCTCGAAAGGTTATTTTAATCATATTTAATCAGCAACTACTGAAACAGTTTTTTTAGCGTTGCTTTGTCCAAACTTTACAACTCCATCGCAGAGAGCATATAAAGTGTAATCTTTTCCCATTCCAACATTTTGTCCTGGGTAAATTTTTGTACCTCTTTGCCTTACAATAATTGAGCCAGCAGTAACAGCCTCACCACCATAAGCCTTGACACCAAGTCTTTTGCTTTGAGAATCACGGCCATTTTTAGTGCTACCACCACCCTTTTTATGAGCAAAAAGTTGAGCATTAAACTTAAACATTTTTTACCTCCAATTTTGCATATTTTTTTTCATCAATGATAATAGATTTAAAAGATTTTAAGCAAGTTTCAAACAAAAATTGCAATTTTTCATTTTCGACATTTTTGTTGACCATCACTTTTAAATAACCATCTATTATTTCACAAAAGGCATCTATTTTTAAAATCTCTTTTACACTTAAAACTGCCATTTGAGCAACAGTCGAGATTTGGCAACATAGTAAATCTTTACCATAATCATCTTTGCCTGTGTGACCACTTACCTCAAACCCTAAAATCAAATTATTTTTTTTATAAAAAGTAATCTTTGTCATAAAAAACCTATTTTTTAATTGACAATATCTTTAATTGAGTGAATGGTTGTCTATGGCCTTGTTTCTTTCTTTCGTTCTTTTTTGGTTTGTATTTGAAAACTATAATCTTGTCACCCTTTCCGTGAGCAACAACTTCAGCTTCACAAACAGCACCTTGAACTATAGGACTACCAGCAACAACACTGCCGTTATCACTAATTAGCAATACATCAAGCTTAACCTTATCGCCTACAGCATTGTCAAGTTTTTCAACGCTGATAACATCGTTTTCGCTAACCTTGTATTGTTTGCCACCGCTTTGAACTACTGCGAACATATTTATTTACCTCCTCTAACCAATCTCGTTGCTGTACAGGTGCTACTATGCAAACTTTAAGTCAACCTTATAAAAGTAAAGTCGTTTGCAATAAAATTGTTTTATTTATAAATTTTTACAATTTTTATAGACTTTTTAACCTTTTGCATACGGATACGATTAATAATATATCATATCTATGACACTTTGTCAAGCAAAAAAGCCAATTTATCTATTTTACTTGTTTAGATTTACGCCTGTGATTTTTCCTAAAAACAATATCGCGATTTAAATGATTTTGTATAATAATAATTTTATAAATAATCCTTGAGTTATTGAAGGCAAGATGAATAGGCTGATATATTAATTTTATAATGTCAAAATTTTAAAAAAAACAAACAAAAAACTCATTAAGATTATTAATGAGTTTTTTGTAAAATATACGAATTACTTATCTTGCTTGTCTTTCTTGTCTAGTTTTTTGTTCTCTTGTTGATATCCTTTTGCACGTTTATCAAGTTTAACTTTAGAAACAACGAAGTAAACTACAACACCTGCAAGAACGGCAACTGAAAGTGCAATTAATATTCCGCCAAGAACTTCTTGTACATCAACAGGGTCAGATCCTTCTGAAGTAACATCAAATGAGAATGTTGCAGCCTCACTTGTGTTGCCAGCTTGGTCTGTAACAGTTATTGATACAGTGTAATTACCAACTTCTTCAAGTTCATATTCATACGAAATGAATTCGCCTTCACCTTTGTTTTCGATTGTATCGCTTTTGCCTGTATCATTGTTTGTTATTGTTATGTTAAGCTCGCTTATAAGCTCATCACGGCTAGTTGTAACATTATCTCTTAAATCAAGTACATCTTCAGACAAGTTAATAACCAATGTCTCTCCTGGCTTATATGTTGCCTTTGCAATGTTGTCTAAATCTAAAATTTTTACAGTTGGTTTAATAACATCACCATTCGATATCGTATATTCAAGCACTCTTGGCTCTCCAACATTTGCGTAACCATCGCTGCCTTGAACTTCATATCTGATTGTGTATGTTCCATTTCTGATAAGTTTAAGCTTTATAGTTTCGCCTTCAACAACAAAGTTGTTAGAGTTATCTGCGATTGCGCTTTCCCATTCAGCAAATGATATAGTAGCTATTGGTGTGGTTGAACCATCAGATGTGCAGTTGATTATAACTTGAGAGTCCTCTTCGTTTATGCCACCCTTACCAATTATTTCAATCTCTGGTCTTACAATTGTTACAAGGTTTGGATTGCTTTCATTAATAGTTGGATATTGATTCTTCTCATATGCGCTACTGTCAATATAGATATTGATACCAACTTCTGATACAGTCAAAGTTTGAATTTCGCTTTGAGGAGCGAAGAATTTTACAAGGTCACCAACCTTTTCTTCAACTGCCTCTTGCATTGTTTGACCTTCTGGTACAACTAATGCAGTGCCTGAACCATCAAGAGATGTGTTCATAGTAGGAGTATAGCCAACAAGGTTACCCTCTTCGTCATAGTTTCTCTCAAAGTAGATATAGTATGAGGTTGATGATGCGCCTGCCTCTTTGTACTTAAGCTTGCCATCTTCAAGATAAATACCTGCCTCTGCTGAACTTATACCCTCTTCAAGTAATCTATCAGCTCTATATCTCATAAGGAATACTGTATATTGAAGTTTGTATGTTCCCTTTCTAACGCCAGTAAACCAGTTTTGAGTAAGCTCATAGCCATCACTGTGTGTTGCAGATACTGCAGAAACAGTGTAGTATGTTGATGTGTTTGAGTCATCTGTTTCATCAAGACCAATGTAACCAAAGAGTTCAGATTCACTCACTGTAAGTCTTGGTGATTCAAGATAATATGGTTCATTTTGTTGAATATCAACAGGTTCACTTGTAATATTAGAAATTTCAGGGTCTTCAACTACGCCAGACTCCTCAACATAATATGTGAAGTATGTTGAAAGTGTATGTTTACTTGCATCTGTTACAGTTACGATAACTTGATATGTTCCACCAACTGAAGCGGTAAACTTACCACCATATACAGTGAACATTCCTCTGTATGTGTCAGGGTCAGTGGACATATTTGAGCCTTGAACAAGTTCTCTTGTTGTAACCATATCAGCACCATCACCTGAAGTTGTCACTCTGTAAATAGTAACCTCGGCGCTCATATACTCAGGACGAGAGTCTTTATATTCGAGTGTAGGAAGAGTTATTCCTTCTTTGTCACCTGCAAGGTATGTTTGTTCTTCTGCAGTTGCATCAGGTGCGTTTTTAACGTTTACAAGAACAGGCATATCGTCATCTGCAGTGTTTACAATTGTAATCTTTCTGCTGAAGAATGCAATATTGCCATAATCGTCAACGGCATATGCAAAAATTTCAAGTGTTTCTGCATCAGATGGTGCATTTCTTAAATCGATTGAGTACTCAGTAAGAGAAGTGTCAAAGAACCAGCCCTCGCTTGTTACAAGACCAGTAGTAGCGTTCTTGCTCTCTTCTATCCAGCTTATTTGGCTTCCACCGCTTGTAACAACGTCATCATTTACAACAAATTGTAATGTCTTGGTTGTTCCAGTGCTATCATTTGATACTGGAGTGTTATCGCCATTTAAAAATCTATATGCAGTAACAACTTTTACGCTAGATGTTCTGTTTGAATTATCTATTGTGTCACTTGCAGTTGCAGTGTTAAATGTGATTGTATCTGTTGGAAGATAAGCTGTTTGAAGGTCTGAAGAGAAATCAATAGTTGGAGCTACGGTATCGCTTACGCTCTCTTGTGTGATAATTCTATAAACTTCTCTTCTTTCAGAATTGTTGCCAGTGTTATCGTCAGCATAGTAGTCAAAGTAATATGTTCTTGCTGAGAATGGATATTGTCCGCCACTGCTTGTAGATTGAAGGAATGCAAAACCTTTCTCTGCCATCTTATCTTTTGCTGTTTGGTCACCAACAGTTGTTGAGTATCCAGTATCACCCTTATTTAAGATGTTAGCACCTGTTGGGTCTTGGTTCCAGTTTGTAGTAACTATGAGATAGTTATTTTCAATGAGCCAATCTCTGATGTCATTAGGGTCATCAAGGTCAATGCTATCTTTAGAAAGTTTATCGATTGCCATTTGTCTATAAATATCAAAGTTGTCAGCCAAAATCTGAGTATAGATGTTTGCCATAGTGCTATCTTGCCCACTTGCAACACCTGGCGCAAAGATAAGGTTTTTGTCGTTGTACTCGGTAATTTCAAATCTTGTAGTAGTTGCGTCTCTGATAACTCTCTTTAAGGTGATATCTTCATCATCAACCATATTGTCTGTACCAGTTATAGCGTACATAATGATATTTCTATTAACTGTTTGAGACTTAAGCTTGTAGCTTATATCAAGATAGTTTCCATCTTCGTCAAGCTCTACCTCACCTGCATCATACATAATAGGTGTAGCTTGCTGAGTGTCCTCTACGTTAGTGATAGTAAATGTTGTACTTGAAGTGCTTGCAGTGTTGCCATAGAAATCTTTTACTGTATAGATAAATCTATATGAGCCTTCCTCAACTGCCTTGAAGGTGTTTTCAATCTCATCATAAACTTCGCTTGTAACATCGATAGTGTATCTATCATTATCATCCATCTTCATAACTTGAAGTGAATAGTATACATCAACAGCCTCACTTGATGGAGAGTTGCTTGCCGATGTTGTACCAGTTACAGTTGGAAGGTCTACCTCAACACCTACAATTGCACTGTCTGGTGGTGTTGTTGAGAAACTTGCATTAAGCGTATAGCCTGCGTCCCCATTGCTTGTAGTGTGATAATAGTCATCGTGAACTGTAAACGTTCTTGTTGTTGAATTGATGTATGAGATATTGCCGTTCTCTCTTATCTCATAGAAATAGTATGTGATTGTAAACTCAGAACCACTATCAATGCTTGCAAGGTCTGCTCCGTCAATATAGAACTCGCCAGTATCTTCGTTCTTCTTGATTTTAACATTGTAGTTTCCGCCCTCATCCATACTGCCACCAGTAAGGCTGATGTATACAAATGAATTCTCACCATCTGGTGTATATGTTGGACGGCTGTCAAGGTCAATCACATAGTTTTCACTTGTTTCGCTTGATAAAACTGTGTCCCCATCTTCGTCATTCACGTTAGGAAGTGGAAGAACAATGTTTTTGCTATTTGCGTAAGCCTTGTCATAGTGTGATGGTATGATGTTTGCATCATTGCCTCTAAACTCAAAGCTTACCTCTTCAGATATTGTACATTGAACGTTAAAATCATAGGTGTATTCAACGCCATTATCAATAACAGTGTAGCGAATGATATAAGTACCTCTGCTAGTTGCTGTAAATGTTTGGTCGGTAAAAGATGAAAGCCCAGTAATTGTCTCGATGACTCTTTCGCTTGTACCTTTGTAAATTACATCTACTTTAGATACTGTGATTGGTGATGATACTGTTGTACCAATTACGTGTCCTTCAGGGCTTGTACCATTATAATAAACGCCTTGAGGAATTGTGAAGTCATCCCCTCTAATTACGGTTGCCGAGTTATCATTTTCCTCTACTGCGCCGTCTACAGAAATTCTGTGAGTGTTTTCTTTTGACTCAGTTTCGCCTACAAAGTTTCTCTCTGCGCGTGCAATTGCGTTTACTGGGAAAAATGCGCTGCATAGAACTAGTGCAAAACCAAGTGCAACTCCTTTAAAAAGTCCTTTAGTCTTAGATTTAGATTTAGTCATATATAACCTCTCAATTACATTATAAATTTAGTAACACCCTATTTTAAACTATTTTTTTTCTTAAGTCAACAAAAAATAACAATAAAACAAAATATTTTATCACAACAGCCAAATATCTTTGATTTTTAGGCGCTACTGGAGAACTTTTTAAGCCAAAATTGTGAAAATACATTTTGTTTTGAAGAAATATCTTCACGTCTATTGTGCGAAAGTGTCCCCAAAAGTATGCTGTCTAAAAAGCACTTGTTTTGTCGAAAAATTTTCTAGAGAAAAAAAGATAATTCTTGCACACTTTTTGGGTATTTTTAGTAGTATGATAATGTGAAAGGAAAATCTTTCAATTACATAAGAAACTTTTAGGAGGAACAAATGAACTTTTTTAACAACTCATCTTGCGGTGGGGGCTTTGGCTCTGGTTGCAACAATGGTTGTGACTGCTGCTCGCTTTTAATCTGGATAATCCTTCTCCAATGCCTTTGTGGCAATGGCAATAACGGTTGCGGAATGGATTGTTGCACTCTAATAATACTTTTACTCTTGTGCGGATGCTGCGGCAATGGTTGCTCTTGCAAATAATAGATAAATTTTAAAATAAACTTGATAAAATCATATATAATACCCCTTAAATCACACATTTTACATAGGCAGAAAGAGTTTTGATCTTTTTGCCTATTTTTTTTGATAAAAACTCTTTACTTTTTGTTTATTTTAATTTAAAATAGAATATATAGTCATAAATTATTTTTAGGAGGAAATATGAAGTTTGATAAAGACTGCGAAATCATTTGGCACGACAGAAAGAGATACTTCGGCTTGCCAATATCTTTTACAAGATACTATATAGTTAAAAAAGAGGGACAATGGGTAAAGAGTTTTAGACACAAAGGTTTCTTCAATTCGATAATAGACGAGGTTAACATCTATAGATGCTTTGATGTCACCCTCTTTCAATCACTTGGAGACAAAATCTTTAGAACAGGCACCATTGAGGTCTCAGCCAATGACGAAAGTTCTCCAACCTTCCATATGAGACACATTGCAAATCCATATAAGGTTAGAGACCTGCTTTCTGGACTTATCGAAATCGAAAGAAAGAAACGTCACGTTGGTATCACCGAGTTTCAAACATAATTTTTGCAAAAGCGTGGGCTTTTTGTTTTTGAATTTTAAACAATTAAAAGCCTAACAAGGAGTTACTATGAAATTTGATAAAAACTGCGAAGTTATATGGAGAGATAGAAAGCGCCATTTTGGGCTTCCTATATCTTTTTATAGATATTATATTGTTAAGAAAGAAGGCGAATGGGTTAAATTCTTCAGACACAAAGGCTTTTTAAATGCAATAATAGACGATATCAACGTCTACAGATGCTATGATGTCACACTTTTTGTCTCTTTTGCAGATAAAATTTTCAGGACTGGCACCATTGAAATTGCAAGTAATGACGCTCACGCCCCTATCTTTCATATGAGACATATAAAAAATCCATATAAAGTGCGTGACCTTATATCAAATATGATAGAAATTGAAAGAAAGAAAAGAAATGTCGGTATCACCGAATTTCAAGTTCCAGACCAGCTTTAATATCATTTGCAATTGGGTTATAATTAAATTAAGAAACTTTTTTATATGATAATTATTAAATTAATAAGCTAATGATTATTAAATTAAACAAATGAGCATAAAATTCACAAAAAAATCGGTATTTAGCCGATTTTTTTTATTATATTCATATAATTTTGTTACAAAACAAAATCTTGTTATTAAATTTTGTTATTTTAAATAAAATTTTATATTTTTAATTATTTTAACTATAATATATCTCAAAAATTGTATATTAAGATATTTTTTATCTTAATATTTCCCAATTTTACATAATCTTATTTTAAGTCTTTAATATAATCTTTAAAGTAGTCAGGCAAATCAACTTCAAATGTCATCTCCTGCGAAGTGCGCGGATGAACAAACGTAATCTTATAAGAATGTAGCAGTTGCCCTTTCAGTTTTTTGTCAGTCTTACCATACACATCATCGCCAACAATTGGATGGTTCATCGTTTTGCAATGGACGCGTATTTGATGAGTCCTGCCCGTCTCAAGCGAAAATTCAACCAATGTTTTTTTAGAATTAGGATAAACTTTGATAACTTTATAGTTTGTAACCGCCTTCTTGCCCTTATCAGACACAGCCATCTTTTTTCTGTCAGACTTACTTCGCTCGATGAAGGTCTCTATTTTGCCTTCGGTTTTGCCAAATACCCCCTCGCAAAGTGCAATGTAATTACGCTTGCAAGTCTTATCTTTAATTTGTTTGGCAAGCGAAAGATGTGCAAAATCATTTTTGGCAACCACCATAAGCCCTGAGGTGTTTTTATCAAGCCTATGTACAATGCCCGGGCGAAGAACACCGTTTATTCCACTCAAATCTTTTATTTTATATAACAGTCCATTTACAAGAGTACCACTCTTCGTCGATGCGCACGGATGGACAACTAGTCCCTGAGGCTTATTGACAACTATCAAGTCCTTGTCCTCGTATACAATGTCAAAATCTATATCTTCGGCTTCGGCGGAAAGAGGCTTATTTTCTTCATAGCTGTAGGCGACGCGGTCACCCTCCCGAACCTTTTCGCCTGCTTTGCGCTGGCTATTATTTAGAAGAATTGTGCCCTCTTCTATCAATTTTTTTATATGAGAACGTGTCAATTGCGGAAAACGCTCGTTAAAGACCACATCAAGACGCTTCCCTGCCTCCCCCATTTCAATCAAAAACTCGCCTTTCATTTCTCACCATCTTTTAACTTTGATTTTGTGGACTTAATGTCATCTTTTGGCTCACTTTTACTATTGTTGTCATCTTTGTTGTCGTTCTCGGTATGGCTATCTGTCTTTTCGCTAGCATCTTTGCTTTCAAGTTGTTCTTTATTCTCAAGCCGTTCTTTGCCCTCTAATTTTTCGTCCAAATCCTTATTTTCGCTTTCAACATCCTCGAGTTCAGAGCCATCCTCACTTGAAAATCTGATAATGTCTTTATTTTCTAGCTTTTCTATCTCACTCATATCTCTAAATTTTTCAATATGAACGGTTATGAGTTGCAAATACTCGTCTTCCCTGTTATAAAAGAAGATAAAATACACTATCATTAGAATGACACCTATCGTCAGACAGATATCAGCAACGTTAAAAACAGGGAAATCCATAAACTGAAAGTTGATAAAATCGCGCACATATCCAAGCGCAATTCTGTCGACTAAATTGCCAATACATCCACCAGTGATAAAACCAACACTGATACTTAGAAGAAGTGAGGTGTTATTTTTGTGTTTTTTTAACCTTGCATAATAGAACCAAAGGTATACAATTAGTATGACTATTGTCAAAATAATTAAAATTATAGGGCGTCCTGCCAGCATTCCCCAAGCCGCGCCAGTGTTCTCTACACGGACAAAATTGATAAAGCCGGGTATAAAATCCTTGCTGTCACCGGCGACGACCAATGATTTGAACATAAAATGCTTGCTAAGCAAATCAAATATTAAAAGAATGGCAAAAAGACCAATAGCAAGGGCTAAAGATAACACAACTCTTTTGTTATTTTTTAGATAGATTTTTAACTCCTGCCTACTCTTCAACTTCCATACCCTCCGGTAATATTAGATACAGTTTATTGTCACTAAGCGGAATAAATTTTGCATCTGCTCCATAACAAAAACCTTTTAAATAGTCAGTGATACGCAGTGCAACGTCACTCTCGCTTGCCTCGATAGAAATAATTATTGCTTTGTTTTGTTTAGAAAACTCAACGAACTCCCTAGCCTGCTCAAAAGTTTCAGGATAGTATACAGGCACGCCGTCAATATCTTCGACGCGCCGCGACTTTTTGCCTCCACCAAGTTTATACGATGCTTTTGGCTTATTCTTTACTTTCTTTGTCTTGTTTTCGCTTTCAAAACCAAGCGCTTTAAACATTCCGTTCATAAAACCCATAATAAAAATTCCTTTTTATGTTATTCACTTTCATTACCATCCATATGTTTATATGAATAGTTTTGAATACATTATTTATTATAGAAACCTCACTCTAATAAATAAATTATAACACAAAAAGGAATTTAATGTAAAGTTTATTTTATTAAATATTAATCAACCGTAATAGTTGAAGGCTCGGTTATATTTAATAATATAATGCAACCATTAGCTGCTTGATCATAGCCAAAAGAGCCTGAAACCACCTCAACATCATTAACTTTTACCGATATGGTCATTGGAGGTCCACTAGTCCCACTGCTCTGCGAATAGTTGTTCATTGTGTTTGGCTCCATATCCCAATTTGCAGAGAAATATTCCGCCATACCAAAGCCAATGATTACCCTGTCAGCCTTTACTGACACTGTTTGTGATTGTTGAACACTAATTAGTTCGCCGCCATTTATTGCATAAAAATCAACCCCACTAATAGTTACATCATAATAAACTGGCTCATACTTCTCAAGCTCAACAGAAAGCCCAAAATCACCACTTGCAGAACTATTTTGGCTTTGCACATTTAACTCGAAGGTGTATGTGATAGTTTCTCCCCCTGAAATATTTCTGCTATCACTTGCAGTAATACCAGCGCCATCACACTCTCTTGTTACTGTAACATTTGAGATATTTGTGCTGTCAGTGAGTGACACAGTTATTTCCCTGTCAGTACTTCTGTTTTGGATGTTGATTGTAACTGTTATTGGACTTGCACTCTCTGTAAATGTAAGATCCATAGCAGTCCAATCTGTTGGCATTGACACAGCGCCGTCACTGTCGCTAGCGTCGATGTCGATTGGTGTAAGCGTGGACCCGCCAGCTGCATTTCCAGCAATACTTCCTGTAATGTATGCGTTTACCGAACTTGAGGTAAAGCTAACATTCCCGCCGATGTTAAGTGTGACTTTAGTCGCTGCAAACACCGATATAAGCATCAAACTTGCCACGATAATAAACACACTTATACAAGATAATAATTTTACTTTTAGACTCATTTTATCCTCCTTTTTTATTGTATCCCTAAAGTGCTTTTGGTTTTCCTCCCTCGGGGTTCCCCGCAGATTGTATAATCTGTGGGGTAAGAACTCCCTTTCCACCCCCTAGAAAATTCCTCTGGAATTTTCGTCGTAAAGTGGAGCCTTTCGGCTTTTGTTATATAATTTGCGTAAAATCATCTAGCATTATGCAAAATTTCGACATATTTTGCATTATTCCTCCCTATTTTAATCTTTATTTTTCTTTTTGTCAAATGCTTGTCGTCAAAACTGCGTCAAAATTAAAAACAAATTTAAATATTTTATTTTTAATTGATTTTTTCCAAATACAACCGCAACAAAAAAAGCATATACATTCTCGCGATGTGCACTTTCGCTTGAGTATATGCTTTAATTTGCTTAATAATACTTAGTTTTTATAGAGTACAACTCTAAAATTTGTTTGTCCTATCTAAAATTATTCAATAATTGAAGATACAACACCTGAACCTACTGTTCTGCCACCTTCACGGATAGCGAAACGAAGTCCTTGCTCGATAGCAACTGGATTAATAAGAGTGATTGTCATATTAACGTGGTCGCCAGGCATAACCATTTCTACGCCCTTCTCAAGTTCAATAACGCCAGTAACGTCAGTTGTTCTGAAGAAGAATTGAGGTCTGTAACCATTGAAGAATGGAGTATGACGTCCGCCTTCCTCTTTCTTTAATACGTATACTTGAGCTGTGAACTTAGTGTGTGGGTGAATTGAACCTGGTTTGCAAAGAACTTGACCTTTTTCAACTTCGTTTCTTTGGATACCACGAAGAAGAAGACCAGCGTTGTCACCTGCGATTGCAGCGTCAAGAGACTTGTGGAACATTTCAACACCAGTTACAACTGTTGTCTTGTTCTTACCAAGACCAACGATTTCAACTGTGTCACCAATCTTAACTGAACCACGCTCTACTCTACCAGTTGCAACAGTACCACGACCAGTGATAGTGAATACGTCCTCAACAGGCATCAAGAAAGGCTTATCAGTGTCTCTTTCTGGCTCTGGGATATAACTATCAAGAGCGTCCATAAGTTCTCTGATGCAGTCACAAGCAGCATTGTTAACATCGCCAGCTTGAGCAGCTTCAAGAGCTTTAAGAGCTGAACCTTTGATGATAGGAGTCTTGTCGCCAGGGAAACCATACTCAGTAAGAAGGTCTCTAATTTCCATTTCAACAAGTTCAAGAAGTTCAGGATCGTCAACTTGATCAGTCTTGTTCATAAATACTACAATGTAAGGAACGCCTACTTGTCTTGCAAGAAGGATGTGCTCTCTTGTTTGAGGCATAGGACCATCAGTTGCAGCAACTACGAGGATAGCGCCGTCCATTTGAGCAGCACCAGTAATCATATTCTTAACGTAGTCAGCGTGTCCTGGACAGTCAACGTGAGCATAGTGTCTCTTAGCTGTCTCATATTCTACGTGAGCGGTATTGATTGTAATACCTCTAGCTCTCTCTTCTGGAGCCTTATCGATTTCATCATATCTCATTTTTTGTGTGCCGTAAAGCATAGTGATTGCGGCTGTAAGTGTTGTCTTACCGTGGTCAACGTGACCAATTGTACCAACGTTTACGTGTGGCTTAGATCTAACATAAGCTTCTGCCATTTTTATAATCTCCTTTTTAATTAATTAGTTTTCTTTTTTGCTAATGGTATTTTAGCATACTTTTTTATATTTTCAAAATGTTTTTTCAATATTTTTAACAATATTTATACCTTTATCTTCCTCTTTAAGCGTTTTCATCCTCATCTTGAAGGGCATTTTCATAAATGCCTAAGGATTTTGAGTGAATTTCACTTGAATAGCCAGCTAAAAATTGGGCTATAGACGACTTAGAATCCTCAAAAAATTTGCTTCTTAAAGAGGTCAGTCCATAAGGAATACAATTGCCAGTTGTTTGGTTTGCTGGGAAAATCAAACCAATCTTTTGTTTTATGTCAAGCCTATAGAGCTTTGACAAAAAGTGTTTTAAATCTGCCGGATAATCAAAGAAACAATTATCGGCAAAATCTTTTTGGTCTTTAGCGCTAAACTTTTGTGTTAGGAATTTCAGATATTCTAGTTCCAATTTTGCTTTATCAACCTCACTTTCAGTCTTTATATACAAGCTAAAGTTTCGAAGGTAGAGTGTGCACTTTTCTCTATCCTTTTCAAAAACTTTAACCTGCAGATAAGAATCTAATAGTGAATTTGAATAAGACAACTTTACTACATCATTATCCGAGCACAAGTCATTTTCGCTTAAGAATTTAGTTATATCAAATTTAGATAACTTGTTAAAGTAATCCATTATTGCTTAGCCCTTTCTCCCATAATTTGAGCTGCAATAGATTTTGGAACTTCTTGATAACGAAGTGGCTCCATAACATAGTTGCCTCTGCCCTGTGTCTGAGAACGAAGGTCGGTTGCGTAACCGAACATTTCAGCAAGAGGAACCTCGGCGTTAACGATTTGCACTCCGGCAACAGACTCGTTACCTGTAAGCATACCACGACGAGATGTGAGGTTGCCCATAACGGTACCAAGATACTCTTCAGGTACTTCAACTGAAACCTTCATAATAGGCTCAAGTATAACAGGGTCTGCCTTCTTAGCGCCATCTTGGAATGCCATAGAACCGGCAATCTTGAACGCCATTTCAGAAGAGTCAACCTCGTGGTAAGAACCATCTACAAGGGTTACTCTAAAGTCAACGGTCTCATAACCTGCAAGTACACCATTCATACGAGCTTCAGATATACCAGCATTGACTGCAGGGATATATTCTTTTGGAACAGAGCCACCAACAGTCTTGTCTACGAATTCATAGCCAGAGCCAGCTGGTAATGGTTCCATTTCAACGATAACGTGACCATATTGACCTTTACCACCGCTTTGACGGATGAATTTGCCTTCAGCTCTAACTGCCTTCTTGATAGCCTCACGGTAACTAACTTGAGGTTTACCAACGGTAGCTTCAACTTTAAACTCTCTTAAAAGTCTATCTACGATAATTTCAAGGTGAAGTTCACCCATACCAGCGATAAGGGTTTGCCCTGTCTCTTGGTTGGTTGAAACTCTAAATGAAGGGTCTTCTCTTGAAAGTTTTGCAAGTGCGAGAGCCATCTTCTCTTGCATATCCTTTGTTTTAGGCTCGATAGCAAGCTGGATAACAGGCTCAGGGAACTCCATACTCTCAAGCTGAATTGGATGTTTTTCGTCACAAAGGGTGTGACCAGTGATTGTATCTTTAAGACCTACGATAGCTGCGATATCGCCGGCGCTAACCTCTTGAATTTCTTGACGAGTGTTAGCGTGCATACGGATAAGACGACCAACTCTTTCAGTCTTGCCAGTGTTAGAGTTGTAAACATAAGAACCAGCTGTAAGTTTACCGCTATAAACACGGAAGAAGGTAAGACCGCCAACATATGGGTCGGTCATAATCTTGAATGCAAGCCCTGCTAGAGGCGCGTTTTCGTCTGGAGCTCTAGTCTCAGTCTCACCAGTATCAGGGTTGATACCAGTAATGTGGTCAATATCAAGTGGGCTTGGAAGGTATTCAACCATAGCGTCAAGAAGCATTTGAACGCCCTTATTCTTATATGATGAACCGCAAAGAACAGGAACTAAAGTTTTAGCGATAGTTGCCTTTCTTATAGCTTTCTTAAGCTCATCAATAGAGATTTCCTCTCCTTCAAAGTATCTCTCAAGGAGAGCATCATCAGTTTCAACAACCTTTTCTATAAGTTCGTTGCGATATTTTTCTGCCTTTTCTTTGTAGTCAGCAGGAATATCAGTGATTTCGATGTCCTTTCCAAGGTCATCTTTATAAATCTCAGCCTTCATTGTAAGAAGGTCGATAATACCACTAAAGGTTTCAGCCTCACCGATAGGGATTTGAATAGCAAGCGGATTTGTTTTAAGTCTGTTTCTGATAGAATCAAGACATTTATAGAAATCGGCTGCATCTCTATCCATCTTATTTACATAAATAATTGTTGGTACCTTGTATTTAGTAGCTTGACGCCAAACAGTTTCTGTTTGTGGCTGAACTGTGTCACGTGCAGAAAGTACAAGCACAGCACCATCGAGAACCTTAAGTGAACGCTCAACCTCAATAGTGAAGTCAACGTGTCCTGGAGTGTCGATGATGTTGATTTTGTGTCCCTTCCAGCTACAAGTGGTACAAGCAGAGGTAATAGTGATACCACGCTCTTGCTCTTGAGCCATCCAGTCCATAGTAGCTTCGCCATCGTGAACTTCACCGATTTTGTGAGACTTACCAGTATAGAAAAGGATTCTTTCTGTTGTGGTGGTCTTACCAGCATCGATGTGGGCCATAATACCAACGTTTCTAGTCATTTCTAGATTATTTGTTGCCATATTTTTTCTCCTAATTAAATTTATATCCATTTTAATGGGGATATAAGCCATTTTTTGCAAATTATTTGCTGTTTTTCGCTGACCGCTTTTGCAATTAAAATCAAAAGCGAGCAAATTTTGTTATACTCAATCAACGAACACTGTCTTAACAAAATTATATAGAAACGAGCAGTGCAAGGCTCGGCAAGGGCTAAAGGCAGGAGTTTAATAAATCCTAAATGACTGTCTTTAGGCACTTGACAGAAACAACGCAATGTTCTAATTCCCTTATATTTGTCTAATGCTTGTTCGAAGCAATTTAATCAAACTTAATTTAAACGAGCAGTGCAAGGCTCGGCAAGGACTAAAGGCAGGAGTTTAGTAAGTCCTAAATGACTGTCTTTAGGCACTTGACAGAAACGACGCAATGTTCTAATTCCCTTATATTTGTCTAATGCTTGTTCGAAGCAATTTAATCAAACTTAATTTAAACGAGCAGTGCAAGGCTCGGCAAGGACTAAAGGCAGGAGTTTAGTAAGTCCTAAATGACTGTCTTTAGACACTTGACAGAAACGACGCAATGCGAAGTTCAAATTAAGTTTGATTACCAGCGGAAGTGAGCAAAAGCCTTGTTCGCCTCAGCCATTCTGTGCATTTCATCACGTCTCTTGATTGATGCACCTGTTGAGTTGTAGGCATCTAAGATTTCACCAGCAAGCTTTGCTTCCATTCCGCGCTCACCGCTTCTCTTTCTAGCAAAACTTACCATCCATCTGATAGCAAGAGTTTGACGTCTCTCAGGTCTGATTTCCATAGGTACTTGATAAGTTGCACCACCAACACGTCTTGATTTTGTCTCAAGAACTGGCTTGATATTCTCAAGAGCAGTTGTAAAAACTTCAAGTGGCTCTTGTCCAGATTTTTCTTTAACTATATCAAAAGCACCATAAACTATTCTTTGTGCAAGTCCTTTCTTTCCAGATTCCATAACTTGGTTTACAAGTTTAGTAACAACTTTACTATTGTAAATTGGATCAGGAAGAACATCTTTCTTGACAGCACTATTTCTTCTTGGCATTTTTGTTTCTCCTTTTAATAAATTATTTTTTATGTTTAGTTGTCACTAAGCTTACTTTGTTTTCTTAGGACGCTTTGCACCGTACTTAGAACGGCCTTGTTTTCTGTTTTGAACGCCAGCAGTATCAAGTGTTCCACGGATGATGTGGTAACGAACACCTGGGAGGTCCTTAACTCTTCCGCCTCTTACAAGAACAACGCTGTGCTCTTGAAGGTTGTGACCTTCGCCTGGAATGTAGCAAGTTCCTTCAGTTCCGTTTGAAAGTTTAACTCTGGCAATCTTACGAAGAGCTGAGTTAGGCTTCTTTGGTGTAGCTGTTCTTACAGAAAGACAAACACCCCTCTTTTGTGGGCACTCTTCAAGAAGTGGAGCTTTTGATTTCTTCTCAAATGTCTCTCTTCCCTTTCTAACAAGTTGGTTAATTGTAGGCATACCTTTTCCCCTTTTAACTTACCTATTTTATAT
Organism: uncultured Clostridia bacterium; assembly: GCA_946484195.1. Lineage (GTDB taxonomy): Bacteria > Bacillota > Clostridia > Christensenellales > UBA1242 > Caccovivens. The sequence goes on along the minus strand of CAMLSW010000003.1, from coordinate 17,551 downwards.
GATTATTTATTATAAATAAACTATATATAAATAGATAAGAGATTTTTGTCATTAAAAAATGCACGACCACTTTGTTGTCGCGCACAAAAAATGCTTTTCTTTGTAAAACATTAACAACACGATTACACCTATTTGTGCAACTTCGCGAGAATCTCGCGAATCGGCAATTTGATAACAAACTAACCGCGGTTGAAAGCAAAATTTTTAAGTCCCTTAAAAATTTTTAGAAAAACTTGAAAAGTTTTTCTTAGCAAGCCTTATGGCTTGCCTTTCAACCAGCACCCTCTTGTAAACACTAGCCTTGTTATAAACAAAAACTAACAATCTTTGCAAGAGCTCAAATCACCTGCTGTTTGTTTATGCTTTCCGTTAGAATTTTTGTTAATTCTACCGCATACTGAATGATTACGATTATTTTAAGTACCTATGACCAAGCAAACTTTTAAAAAGTCACATAATAGTCAACAAATTTAAAATAATATAGCAATTCAAACGTACAATCAAAAGCATTGCCTCCGACAACGAAGCATACGAGAAGTATTATACACATCCAATGCCCCGTTGTCAAGAGAAAATAAGAAATTTTTATAATATCATTGTTTGTGCTTATAGTCCTAATTATCCATCATTTTTAAGACAATTTCTTGTTATTTTATTTTAACTTTATTTTATAAAAATGTCAAATAAAATGACCTTTTTATGGGCTTGGGTGTCATTGACACCCTTTTTCTTTAAGTTTTCTTTGCCGGACCAAGGTAAAGTTAAACAGCAGATACACTAAACGACAATGATCCAAACTAAGTTTGACGGACCAAGGTACAATAAAATTACAGATACACTAAACGACAATGGTCCAATCTAAGGTTGGGGAGGACCAAGGTAAAACACAATAACAGACAAACTCAACGATAATGGTCCAACCTAAGGTTGGCGTAAGGCTTGCAAACTAAGTTTGGGTGTCGTCGACACCCTTTTTCTTTAAGTTTTCTCGGGCGGACCAAGATAAAGCACGATAACAGACAAACTCAACGATAACCGCCCAGCGTAAGGCTGGCTAAGCTTGGGTGTCGTCGACACCTCTTTCCTTTAACAAACTCGGACGGACCAAGGTAAAGTCGTATAAAAGGTACACCAAACGATAATGGTCCAACCTAAGGTTGGGACGGACCAAGGTAAAGTTAAGCAACAGACACGCTCAACGATACTTGTCCAGCATAATGCTGGCGCCCAGCGTAAGGCTGGTGCAAACTAAGTTTGCCGGACCAAGGTAAAGTAAAACGCAAGACACAATAAACGATACTGATGCAAACTAAGTTTGCCGGACCAAGATACAATAAAATTACAAGTACACTCAACGATAAAAAGTGCATAATGCACTTAGACTAAAAAGTCTTTTATATGTTTTAGGGCGTTCTTTTCAAGACGGGAGACTTGCGCTTGAGAAATGCCTATCTCCTCACTGACCTCTGTTTGCGTTTTGCCAACATAGTACCTCATCAGCAAAATCTCTTTTTCTCTAGCTGGCAATACCTTGATTGCATCCTTTATTGATATATTTTCATAAATATTGTCGTCAGTATTTTTTGTGTCGGCTATCTGGTCTAAAAGTTCTATTGTCTCGGTACCATCGCTATAAATAGGGTCTGAAAGTGATACGGTATCACTGATTGCATCAAGCGCAAAAGTAATGGTTTTTGCCGGAACATTTATGGCACGCGAAATATCTTCTACTGTAGGCTCATTGACCGACTTTTTTGCAAGAATATCCTTAGCCTGCAACGCCTTGTATGCAATGTCTCGGAGCGACCTACTCACTCTTACCGAATTATTGTCACGAAGATATCTTCGTATCTCGCCAACTATCATTGGCACAGCATAGGTTGAAAACTTTACATTTAAGCTTTCATCAAAATTGTCAATAGCTTTCATAAGCCCCACACAGCCCACTTGAAACATATCATCCGCCCTGTCACCCTTGCTACCAAACCTATGCACCACAGACAACACAAGCCTTAGGTTTGCAACCACAAAATAATCACGGGCCCTACTGTCGCCTGCTTTAACTTTTCTCATAAGCTCAAGTAAATCATCGTTGGTAAGTTTAGGTAACTTTGTGGTATCTACACCAGCAATACTGACTTTTGATGACATACCCCCTCCCAATTAGGTATATCATTTGCAAAAGAAAATAAAAGTATACCTGTAAGACAAAATTATACAAAAATCACATAAAAATTCATTTTTAATATGTATTTTTGATTAAATTTATTGTTTTTAATGTATTTTTTATTAATTTTTTTACATTTTTGCTATTATTTTTAATTATTTACTTTTATTTTTTATTTCAGTTTTTCACTATTTTAAATTTATCTTTTATTATTTTTATTTGTTTTTATCTATTTTATGCAAAAAATACAACAAAATCAGCTAATTTGCCTATACTCTCATTATCATTTATTAATTATGTTAAATACAAAATTAAATTAAAAGTTGTTATTAATAAATATTTTTTAGATTTTAATAAAAAATAGTAAAAAAATGCCAAAAAATTGATTTTTTATTTAATTTTTGGCAAATTTACATAAATTAACTTGATAATTTTTCTATTTCAACTCTCATATCATTTAATATTCTTTTTTCTAGTCGCGAGATATAGCTTTGGCTTATACCTAATTTTATTGCTACTTCTCTCTGCGTAAGCTCTTGGTGTCCCATAAGCCCATAACGCAAAACCATAATTTCTTGCTCCCTGGCATTGAGTCTGCCGATAAGCTCATTTATAATTTGTCTATCTGCAGGCTCGTCGACCGTCTGCGAAACCACATCTTCGTCACAAGGCAATATGTCAGAGAGGACCAGTTGATTACCATCGCTATCCTCACAGAGAGGCTTATCGAGACTTATATCATTTTTTAGTTTTGATGCCTTTCGCAGTTGCATTAAAATTTCATTTTCAATACAGCGAGATGCATAGGTTGCAAGTCTAATATTTTTATCGAGTTTAAAGGTACGTACAGCCTTGATAAGCCCTATTGCTCCCACTGAAATTAAATCTTCAAACTCAAGGCCTGTGTTTTCAAACTTCTTGGCAATGTATGCAACAAGGCGAAGATTATGCTCGATCAGCTTTTCAGTCGCGCGCACATCCCCTTGTTCTTTTAACAAAAGCAGTCTATTTTCTTCATCACTTTCAAGCGGAGGCAAAAATTCGTCATTACCGCAAATATAGCAAACAATGTTGCGCTCATTGAGTAGTGAGCCTCTATGTAATAGGTTATATAAAAATAATTTTATTTTAAAGATTAATCTTTTCATAAATCCCCCTTATATTAACACGTTATTTAAAAGTATTTTCTTCCCAAAACTTTTATCAAAACTTGAAAATGATAGCCCAACCGCAACATCTTTAAATGATTTATCATTATTGATTAGCATCTCATCAATGGTAAAAACCAGAATGTTCGTCCCAGAGCCAACACCATTAATCTTTATAAAATGACCATCCTTTATAACTGATTTGTCAAAATTTTTAGTTAAGGCATTAATATAATTAATATTTTGATAAAGCTTATTAAATACATCAAAAGTAACAAGAATAATAGGTTTTTTTGTAATAGTATCATAAAGCACGTTCCCGCTGTCAAGATAGCCTTCCTCATAAATCACCTTATCACCATCTTTGATTGTAACATTATAGGTAAAGCGTTGCAGTTTATCTCTTCTTTGCTGATAGATTAGTAAAACACGCAAAATTACATACAAAACTACAGCAATTATAGCCACGCAGAACAATGGGTATGAACCTATTAAGCTTTCAACAGCATAGCACCCTCCACCAAAGACAAAAGTGGTCAAGACAAAAACACCAAAAATAGCCAAAAATCTTTTAAAGTTTGAAAATTTAAAGGATATGCAAACAAGCAGGCTACAAGAAAAGATTACAATCAAAAGTTTTAACATAACTTTTATATGAAATAATGGTAACATTATTGAAATAATACTTCCAATCAAAGCAGATAGCAGCCATAATCTTGCCCTATCTTTTAAAAACATTGCTGTAAGTTTTATAATAAAAGAATTTAAAACAAGGCATATCAAAAGAGTTTCTTCTATTACAATAGTCATATTAACTCCTTTTTACAATTTTAAAATATAGCGCCCCATTAAAACAATAAAAAAATAAGCTAAAAGTGTTATTTTTTAGCTTATTTTAATGAATTTATTATTTAATTTTTATTATGCTTTATTTATATATTTTTAAAACCCATTTAAAACATCAAATAATTAATTTCTATGTATTAACCTTTCTTATTCTTTCTAAGTTTTTCTATCCAAGGTGGAACATTTGTTGATTTTACGTCAACTCTTGATGATGCAATATCATTATGGCTTTCTAAAGAAACATTTGGTTTAGCAGCTTCTTCCTCTCTCTCTTTTTGCACATAATTTGAAAACATACTTCTTGCATCAAATTTTGGTTTTTGTCCCATATTACCAATGGAGCGAGCGTTCTCAACCTCTTTTCTTTTTTCTTCTTCCCTCTTTTCATCGTTAGGACTTGGGAAACCTGTTGCAATCAAAGTAATTTCTACTTCGTCGTGCATATTTTCGTCAATACAAGTTCCGACTATGATGTTACATCCCTTATCAACAACTTCTCTAACAAGTGCAGCCGATTCGCTAACATCATCTTGAGTTAAGTCACTACCACCTTTGATATTGATAAGTATTCCAGTTGCGCCTTCAATAGTAGTTTCAAGAAGTGGGCTTGCAACAGCTTGCTTAACAGCGTCAAGCGCTTTATTGTCACCTGTGCCGTAACCAATACCCATATGAGCAAGGCCCTTATCTTTCATAATTGTAGTAACGTCAGCAAAGTCAAGGTTGATAAGTCCAGGATATACAATAAGGTCAGATATACCTTGAACGCCCTGCCTAAGCACGTCATCAGCAAACCTAAAAGATTCAGAAATAGGTGTTTTCTTAGGAACGATTTGAAGTAGTTTCTCATTAGGAATAACTACAAGGGCATCGACATATTTACGTAGTTTCTCAAGGCCTTCTTCTGCGTTTTTAGCTCTGACAGGCCCTTCAAAACTGAACGGCTTTGTAATGACTGCAATTGTTAATATGCCAAGTTCCTTTGCAATTTGAGCAATTACAGGAGCGGCGCCCGTACCAGTTCCGCCACCCATACCAGCGGTAATAAATACAAGGTTAGTACCTTTAAGCATCTCTGTTATTGAAGTCTTGCTCTCTTCAGCAGCCTTTTGACCAATCTCTGGTCTAGCGCCAGCGCCAAGACCGTTTGTCAAACGCTCCCCAATTTGAAGTCTTGTTTCAGCCTTGCTGATTAAAAGTGCTTGTTGGTCTGTGTTGACAGCTACAAACTCAGCAGAGCTAACGCCTGCATCAATCATACGGTTAACAGCATTGTTACCACCACCGCCTACACCTACGACTTTGATTTTTGCAACAGAAGTTCTCATATTATCCATAAAACTCTCCTTTGCTTTGGCAATCTTGCCTTAGCTATTCCTTTTATTGTCTATATTGTAATATATTTTGAATAAATTTGCAATCAAAACAATAAAAATTTTTTAGAAAATGCATAAATTTTCATTTTTCCTATTAATTTATGCATAATTATACATTTCTAATTATAGCAAACTTTTCAAAAATATCAAGGGTATTTATAAAAAATTTTGAAAGATTTTAGAAAATATTGTTTTCTAGTTTTGCTCACTTGCATATAGCGCACTATTTAAAAGCGAATATATCGAAGCAAGTTCGGGCTTATCCTTGCCAGGAAGTGGAGGCTTTCCGTAGCTTACATTGCGTCCAAGCCCTTTTGCAAGATAGTCACGCCCTCCCTTAATCTTGCTTATCCCTGCTCCTGTAAGATAGGTTGGAAGATATTGCAAGAACTCTCTAGTGTTTAGTTGTACACATTTTGCGATAACCTCTGAAAGTTCGTCTATTCTATACCCCACCACCTCGTTCGCACTATTCAAAGGTATCTTTATAGTTTTTCCAAGGTCTGCTGTAAGCTCATAAAAGTCATTTGGCTTGCCTTTTAGTGATAACACTATCTGTCTTTTAAGTTTGTCAGCCTCATTCATCGAAAGGTCAAAGGCCTCTGCAAGGTCGTTTGTAATGAAACCGCCACCTCTTGAAAAACTGGTAAGAGCGTAAAGTCCATTGCCCTTCACAAAGGATATACTAGTTGTAAGGTCTCCTACATCAATAAGAAGAGATAGGTCCTCTCGCTTTTCCTTTGGCACTATGTAGAGCGCTTGGCTAAGAGGCTCTGATATATACTCAACCGATGCAAAGCCAAATCCTGCCACCAAGGCGTTAAACATATCTATGAACTTTTTGTCGCCATATACTATAGATAGATTTGCGGTTATGCTTGAGGCAATCTCACCTATTGGGTCAAGTGAAAGGCGCCCATCGTCAAGATTATAGGAAATCGGATTGACGCTCACCACCTCAACGCTTGCATTCTTGGCTTTTTCGCTTGCCATATAAAATAACGAATCTATATCAGCTTTCTTCACCTTGCGTCTTGAGCCAAAGTTGATTGACACCTCTGTGCGCGAAACCGAAGAAAACTCTGCAGGCACGCCAATATAAACTTTATCAATCTCTTTAGTGTTTACATCAAGGTCGGAAATGATTTGCTCCATAAGCGGAGATAATTTTTCTGGCATAATAAATTCGCCTTGATAGAACCCGTCATAATCATACTCCTTATATCCTCTAATATTAAAGGTGTTGTTAAGACCGCATCCAGCAAAGATAGAGCGTAATTTTAATGAACCTATGTCAAACACTAAAACAAAATTATTTTTCATTCTTCACCTAGTAAAATAATAACTCAAAAATAAGTTATTGTCAACAACTAGACAAAATTTATTATATAATTAATAAATATGTTTAGTTATATATTATTAACATTATTTAAAAAAACAAAAAAATCAGCGTTTTAAACTGATTTTTAATGAATTTTGGTTAATTATTAAATATCAAAGTAAAATAGCAATCTTCTTCGCCATAAACCCTATAGTCATAATAGTTTCTTATCTCAACTGTTACATTTCTAAGATTTTCTTCGGTTATTATAGCGCCGTTATACTCCTTGCCAATAAAATTAAAAATTTGCGAAAATACATCGAGCATAAGTTCGGTTTTATAAACAAGTCCGTAATTTGCATTGATTATTTTATAGGTTTGTCCGTTAAAGAAATTTAAAATTATCGCCTCTTGCTCAACATTAATATTGTCGTCATATATGCTAGTAAACTCTATACTTTCTATGATAGAGACTTGGTCACCAAGAGGTCTATTATTCTCATATAAAGCAGAGTAGATTGGTAAATATCCCTGCACGTTCATAAACTCGCCGACCGCATAGCTTGTTCCAAGCATATTTAGCCCTGTCACAAGCATAGCATTTGTTTGGTCACTATTAAACTCATCGGCAATGCGAAGAACTTTAAATTCTTCGTCGCAGATATAAAATAAGCCGTTATGCTCTACCGCAAAAACCTCTTGCCTCTCGGCTATATGGATGAGATATTTTGACGGAAATTTAACCTCGATATTGACAACTTTTACATATGGATTTGCGCGCTCAATTTTATCTATATATTTATCTTTGTTCTTAAAAAATACGCTTCCGCCATAATCAAACTCGCCAGACTCGATAATCTCTTCATCGGTGGCGGTGATGTAAACCTTGTTTGTTCGGAAGTCAACTTCCACACTTTTAAGTGAAAAAACAGTAAAAGATAGTATTACAATCAACACTATCACAGCAAGAATAACACTAATCGCAATTATCCACCCTTTTTTCACACTTTATCCTTTTAATTTCAATCCCAAGAGAAGAGAGTTTGTCTTCAAGCCTATAGTATCCTCTATCAATGAGGTCAACATTATCAACGGTCGTATAGCCCTCTGCCACTAGTCCCGCAAGCACAAGCGAAGCTCCACCTCGCAAGTCAGGGCTTATCACCTCTGCTCCATAAATCTTTTCCCTTCCCTTTACAATGCATACTCCATTTTTGCACTTTATGTCACAGCCCATCTTGAGTAGCTCGCCAATATGCTTGTATCTCGACTCAAAAAGGTTCTCAATTATGAGGCTGTAGCCATCACATATACACGCAAGGGAAACCATAGGCGCCTGCAGGTCAGTCGGAAATCCTGGATAGACAGCAGTTTCAACCTCGCCAAAAGATTGAGGTCGCCCTCCACCCTTCATTATTATTTTATCATCGATGACCTTAATTTTGCAAGCGGTTTTTGAAAGTTTGCAAAGAAGCTCTTGATTATGAGCGCTGTTTACATTGCTAATGACTAAATTTTTCGCACACATTGCCCCAGCAATCATAAAGGTCCCTGCCTCAATTCTGTCGCTAATTGCCTTATATGAACAAGTGTGCAACCTTTTAACGCCCTTTATGACGATGAGGTTGCTCCCCGCGCCCTTTATGTCGGCGCCCGCACAATTTAAAAAGTTTTGCAAATCAACTATCTCAGGCTCGCGTGCAGGATTAAAAATTCGCGTTTCGCCCTCACCAAGCACAGCAAACATTATGGCGTTTTCAGTTGCCCCGACACTTGGAAAAGAAAGCACAACATCCTCTGCCCGCCTTTTTGACGCATCAGCATAAATATAGCCATTTTTATCAACTATTTTGCACCCTAACTGCTTGAGCGCTGTGATATGAATGTCAATCGGACGCAGTCCAATGTCACAGCCTCCAGGATAGGCAACCTTAGCAATGCCCTTTCGCCCAAGAATAGGTCCAAGCGTAAAAATAGAAGAGCGCACTTTGGATGCAAGTTCGTTAGACACATCACTGTAAATAATGTCGCGACAATCTATGTATAAATCTTCGTTTGCAAAATCACCCTTTTCAAATCTAACCTTAGCACCTAAATGCTCTAAAATCTTGCACATTGCAAGAACATCACTATATTTTGGCACATTTTCAAGTAAAATTTCGCCATCAATCAATATAGAGCCGGCAAGGATTGGCAAAAGGGCATTCTTCGCACAGTCAACCACAACCTCTCCCTCCAACCTACTTCCACCAACAATATAAAAACTATCCATATAAGAGTATATGAAAAAACAAAAAAGAATGATAAAAAATCATTCTTTTAATAAAAAAGACAGCATTTTATAAAGTGATATTGTCACTCTACATCAAACCTTATAGTACAAGACTCAGTAGCATTTATGATTGAATAAAAATGCATCTCCTCGCCGTCAAAATTTACGACAAATTTTAAAATATTTTAAAGTTGTTAAACTTGAGAAATAAAATGCTGGCACGCTATCTTTTCTCCCAAATGAGGATTAATTTTAATGTTTCGCCAAGCGTAAGGCTTGCAACCTAAGGTTGGGTGTCGTTAACACCTTTTCCCCTTAACTATACTCCGCCGGACCAAGGTAAAACTAAATTACAGATACACCACACGATGCTGATGCAAACTAAGTTTGCTTTTTATTTAATTTCAATCTTTTTAATTTTTGGTGACTTATTACACTTACATCTTCGCCTTTTGACTGCCTTAGGACATTGAGGCAAATTCCAATCCCCACCATAAACACCATAACCGATGTACCGCCACTTGATATAAATGGCAGTGGTAAGCCCGTCGGCGGAATAGAGCCAGTGACCACCGCAATGTTTAGGAGTGTTTGCACGGCTATAATAAAAGCCACACCACTTACTAGCATTGCGCCAAACCTATCCTTAGCCGACAGCGCAATCTTGATAAGTCTATACACCAGCAAGAAAAATACAGCCATTAAAAGCGTTGTTCCGACAAAACCAATCTCCTCGCCTATAATGGACAGGATAAAATCAGACTCGGCAAAGGGCAAGAAAAGATATTTTTGTCTTGAGTTAAACAGTCCGACGCCAAACCATCCGCCATCGCCAAGCGAGTATAGCGATTGTATCAACTGAAAGCCCTCGCCTTGTGGTGACGCCCAAGGGTCAATAAAGGCAAGCAGTCTTTTTAAACGATAGGGCTCAAGCACGATGAGCAGTGGCACCATAGCGCCCGCTGGAATTGAAAACATTAAAGTGTGCTTTTTGCTCATCCCGCCAATAATCAGCATAAAGAGAGTAACAAAGGCAATGCACATTGTCACGCTCATAGAAGGCTCAAGCATAATGAGGATGCACATTAGCCCGCCGACTATCAATACTGGCAACAACCCTTTGATAGTTTTGACCTTGTCGTGATGGTCTGACATATATCCAGCGGTGAATATAACGAGGGCAAACTTTGCAATCTCCGAGGGCTGAATTGAAAAACCAAGAAGCGACACCCATCTTTTTGCACCATAGCTTTCCATACCAAGCCCCGGCACAAAGACAAGGGCAAGCAAAAGGAAAGTTCCGCCAACAATGAACCACTTATATTTATTAAGAAGATGATAATCAATAAAGGTCAGTGCTATCATAGCAAATACGCCAAGCACCACACCTAAAAGCTGTTTAAAAAGGAAAAAATATTTATTGCCATAGTGGTAATTGGCACTATAAAAGCTTGCGCTATACACCATTATACAGCCAAAAATTACAAGCAACCCCACAAGCAATGAAATTATTATAATATCATTGCGACATTTCGATTTTTTCAAAGCTATCAAACATAATCTCCTTAAAAACTTCGCCACGTACCGAATATGATGCAAATTCATCAAAACTTGCGCAAGCTGGCGCCAGCAATATCTTTTGCCCTTCGCGCGCGTTCTGCTTAGCATAAACTGCCGCACTTTTCATACTTTCAAACAAAAGCGGACTATAGCCATAACTTGTTGCGCAGTCATATATCTCTTTTCCTGCCTGACCGAAACACAAAACTTGCTCAAAATCTAAATTTTTGTTGAAAATTTCATCAAACTTGCAATCTTTATTAAGTCCGCCAAGAAGTAGCACAAGCCCTCGCTCTCCAAGTGAAGATATGGCTGAAAGTGACGCCGAAATATTTGTCGCCTTTGAATCATCAAAGACATCGGCACCATTAACCTGCCCGAGATATTCCAGTCTATGTTTTGGCGCTTTAAAGTTCATAATCGCCTCTTTTATGATGCTAGGTTTTATCCTATATTTAACAGCAATCGCCACCGAAGCAAGCACATTTTCAATGTTCTTTTCGCCAAAAAGTGGTATATCATTGAGTGAGATAATTTTTGTTTTATTGTGAAAAATCCAATTATTTTTAATAAAAACGCCTTTATTTAAGGTTTTTATAGAAAAAGACAGCACTTTTTTGTCAATTAAGATGTTTCGTACAAGTTCATCATCATAATTTAAGACAACCTTTTGACGCCTGCCTCTTATAATCTTTTTCTTGACTCGCACATACTCTTCAAAACTGCCGTGCCTATCTATATGGTCGGGCGCCAAGTTCAAAATGCAGGCAAGATTGGGCGTAAAATATGAAGACAGCTCAAGTTGAAAATTGCTGACTTCGACGATAAGAAAACTGCTACTATCAGTCTGCAGTGCAACATTTGTTAGCGGAAGCCCAATGTTACCGCAAACAAAGGTTTTCTTGCACGCTCTTTTAAAAATATCACCGACAAGAGAAGTTACCGTGGTCTTTCCATTTGTGCCAGTTATGCCTATAATAGTTCCCTTTGAAAAAAGGTAGCCAAGGTCAAGTTCACTTATGACCGGCGTTTTACTAACAATAAAATGAGAGATTATTTGATTGCCTAGGACTTTAATTCCAGGGCTTACAACCACCAAATCATATTGTTTAGTCAACGGCTCCTTTTCATAACTGTAAAAATTTGAGAAACGATTTTCGTCGTCATATATGCAGACACAAGCACCTTGCTCGTGCAGTAATTTGCAGGCTGACTGCCCGCTTATACCAAGCCCATAAACTAAAACTCTCTTGCCTTTCAATCTTATCATAACACTCCTGCGACAAATAGATAACCAATCAGCGTACCAAGTCCGCAAACAATGGTTATAACTATATATACTGCCACAATTCTGTTTTCATTCACGCCACAGCGCTCAAAATGATGATGAAGAGGCGCCATCTTAAACACCCGCTTGTGCGTCTTTTTGTAGTAAAGCACTTGAATAACATCAGATAGCGCGGTCACTACAAAAAGCAAGCCAATTATAGGCATAATAAGCTCTAGCCTTGAAAATACAGCAAGGCTTGCAATAGCTCCGCCAAGCGCAAGCGAGCCAGTATCGCCCATAAAAATTTTTGCCGGATAGCAGTTGAAAAGTAAAAAGCCAAGTAGAGCCCCCGCTAAGGCAAAGGCAATTAACGCAAAGTTAAAATCACTTACAAGTGCAATAATAACACCGAAAAATAGTAGATATACAAAACTCACACCACCAGCAAGTCCGTCAAGCCCATCTGTCAAGTTCACGGCATTGGTAACCGCAACGAAGAAAAAGATTACAAAAGGTATGATAAAAAGTCCAATATCAAGCTCAAGCCCAAACAAATTTAAACTGCTACCAATATTAAAATAGGCAAAAACCGCCACTATGCTAGCAAGCGAGACTTGTCCAATTATCTTTTGATAAGGCTTAAGCCCTTCGTTTTTGTGGTATTTTATCTTGATAAAGTCGTCAAGAAAACCGAGCAAGCCATATCCCAAGGTAATGAGCAATATTAAAATCGGAAGATAAAACTCACCTTTTGCAAAGATTAAACTTGCAATCAGCATTGGCAGAAGAAAAATAAACCCACCCATTGTTGGCGTACCACTCTTGCCTGCGTGGTTGTCCACATAATGAAGAATAGTTTGCGATAAGTGGAACTTTTTAGAAAGTTTCACTACTGGAAAGCCAAGCACTACCGCCAGCACAAGAGCAATTAAAAACACTAAAAAAAATTCAAGCATAAGCATCTCCTAAATAATTTTATTATCTAGTTTGCCTCTCTATGCTTGAATTTATTATAAATTAATTTAAAATAACATATTCTAGTAATTTTGATTTTAGAAATTTAAACACTGCATACAGCCGTTATTGTTACATCTTGCGTCAATGTTATTACTCCTGTTCCCACATTATCATTAAGTGTTATTTCGTAATGCTCACCTGTACTAAAATCTAATACAATATTTTCAGTCTGGAAAACAGGTGGACCTATTGGTCTAGCAACACCAATAGTACTTTTTATTTCTATTGTTTTTACATCATAATAACTAGAAGAACTAGGTAATCCAAAAAAGCCCGTGCCAGAGACGCTTTCTCCATTTATAATTAAAACAAAATATGAAAATGACTCAAGATGATTCCCACTGCATTCTAACGTCACCGTATAGCCAGTATTCTCTTCAATATCTATGACTATGCCGTCAAGCGAAACTGTACCTGCCGATTGTACTGTCACAGTCATTACTATTGTACCTGAAATAGGCGTGCTATTTGTAATCTCAGACGGCGCAATTCCATCCCCTGCAATTATTCCGCTTACCGATAAAGTCGCATTTGGAATTTTTGAAACTGTACTTGCTTTATATTCAGTGGTTGTAGTATTGATTACATCAAATAGAAGAGTAAAACTTGTATCTGCAGTTCGCTCCCCTAAATCTAAATCAATATCTCCATTTACAAAACCTGGCAAGAAATTGTCAATTGTTGTACCTTGTCCGGTTAAGTCTCCCTCGTCACGTACACGAATATCTTTTATATAAAGGGTGTTATCCGAGATAGTAAAGTTGACACTACCACTCAAATTGATATGCTGTGCCTCACCTACTGCCCATACACCGATTATCAGCATTGATAATGCCAACACAAAAGCCGATGCTATTGAAAATAATTTGACTTTTAAACTTTTCATACCTTTCTCCTTTTAAAAACCCTCTCATTATAAGAGGCGCCTTTCGGCATTTTAATATTACCTTGTGTAAAATAATCTAGTATTATGCAAAAATTGTCGATTTTTGCATTATTCCCCCTATTTTAACCTTTAATTTACCCTTTGTCACAAGTGCGCCGTCGCAATTGCGTCAAATTTAATAACAAATTTTAAAATATTTTTAAATTTAATAAGTTTAAGGGAAATTAGGGGTAAAATCTAGAATAGGGTATCCAAAATTTATTTTGGATACCCTATTTTACCCCCCCCCGCATTTTTTGTCAAGCAAATTTACGTACTTCGTTTAATTTTTATCACAAAAAATGCGGCACGCTATCTGTGTCCCGCAAATGAGGATGATTTTTAATACTTCGCCAAGCCCCTGGGCTTGCCAAAAAATGCTACTTTACTGTATCTCTCCGTAAAAACTGCTAATGAGGATGATTAAAAAACGATGCAAACTAAGTTTGCCAAAAAATGCGGTCACGCTATCTGTAACCCCAAAAATGAAGATTAATTTTAATATTTGGGCGGACCAAGGTACAATAAAATTATAGATACAATAAACGATAATGATGCAAACTAAGTTTGCCAAAAAATGCTACTACCCTGTACTACTTCGTAATTACTGCCTAAGAGGATGATTAAAAATGATCCAAACTAAGTTTGCTGCCGAGCGTAAGACTTATGGCGGACCAAGGTATAACCAAAATACAGACACACCATACGATACTGATGCAAACTAAGTTTGCCTAAATTTGCTCATTTTCATCATCAAAATTTTCTTCCCTTTTGGTCAAACTCTTAATCTTCTGCCTTTCAAAGTTGTATACAACATCAAAATCATTGTATGGATGTTTCACGCCTTTGATATCCTGATACTTCTCTGCTCCCTTGCCTGCAATGACAATGGTCTGCCCATCACAAAAATTTTTAAGCGCAAATTCTATAGCATTTTTTCTATTTTCAATTATCTTGCAAGGCTTGACAGCTCCGGCATTTATCTCGGTGATTATATCAAGAGGCTCTTCAAAACGCGGATTATCACTAGTCAAAATCACGTAGTCGGCAAGTGAGGATGCAATCTCGCCCATAATCGGTCTTTTTTGTCTATCGCGGTTACCACCGCATCCAAAAACAACAACAAGCCTTTTGTCTGACAAATCTCTTGCCGTGGTCAAAATCTTCTCAAGACCGTCTGGCGTGTGAGCATAATCAATTATGATATTGTTATTTTTTGTCTTTATAATATTAAATCGCCCTTCAACTGGGCTTATACAGCTCATACCGAGCCTAACAAGCTCGGCTGGCACTCCAAGACTTCGGCATATTGCGATTGAGGCAAGAGAATTTTGAATGTTGTACTCGCCAACGAGTTCGGTTTTAATATCAATCTTTTCACCAAGATAATAGCAATCAAATTTTGACCCGCTAAAAGATTTGTTGATGTTCACGCCATTGACATCGCAAAACCTATTTATTCCATATGATATCATTGGTACCTTTGCCTTTATTAAAAGCTCTCTACACCTTTCGTCATCACCGCAGACAATGCCTAACTTTACCTTCCCGCGCTCAAACAAATTAAACTTTGCGTTTGTATAGTTATCCATAGTCTTAAAAAAGTCAAGGTGGTCCTCTGTGATATTTGTCAGCACTCCAATCTCAAACTTGATGCCGTCAAGTTTATTGAGAGCCAGCGCGTGCGCCGAAGCTTCCATAACGACATATTCGCACCCATTTTCCTTCATCTCTTTAAAAATTTTGTGTAGCATATATGGGTCAGGCGTTGTAAGCCCTGTGTCGATGACCTTGTCATCAATCTTTGCACCAAGCGTACCTATGACGCCTACTTTAGCACCAGCAAACCTTAATAAATCGGTTGTCGTATTTGCAATGGTGGTTTTACCATTGGTGCCAGTAACGGCAATTATCTTCAAATTATCGCACGCCCTATCAAAAAAATTCTTTGAAGCGATAGCATAGGCGCTCCTCGCATTCTCCACTCGTACAATCTTATCGCTGTCGCCAAAATCCTCGTCAAACTCCCTCTCACTGAAAACAACGCTTGCACCATTTTGAAGAGCATTTAAAATATAGTCATTTCCATCAAAATTTTCGCCTTTAATCGCTATAAAAAGGTCGCCACTTTTAACCTCGGCACTATTAATCTTTATGTCATTAATCTCAACATCATCCTTTAAATAACAATGTCTAATTCTGATATCTTTTATAATGTCTGATATGCGCATCCCTGCCTCCTTAAAGATTATTATAGCTACGAAAAAACAATTTGTTTATAGCCTTGCAAAATAAGTTAAAAAGTGACAAAAATATACAATGTAACAAATTGTAAAATTTATTAAAGAAGATAATTTAATAAACAAACAGTAAAAATCAATAAAAAAACACGAAAAAATCGCAAAAAACGCTTTTTATCACTAAAATCAACTTATTTTACCATATGGTCAGCCATATCAATATATGCCTTTATTGCCTCGCTACTGAATGTGTAAAGTAGCGCTCTTTTCTTTTGGTGGTATTCTATCGCCTCATCTATAATAGCATTCAGTAAATCGCTAAAAGGAAACGGGAATAGATTGAAGGCAAGTGAGCCTGGGATCGTGTTCACCTCATTGACATATAGTACTTCTTGTTTTTCGTCATATAAAAAGTCAACTCGAATGACACCATCACACTCAAGCGCCCTATAGGTCTTTTCTGCCAGCTTCTTAATTTTGCGCTCTAAATCCTCTGCCATCTTTTTATTCTCCACTGCCTTGCTTGACAGATATTTTTCAGAAAAGGTGTAAATCTTACTCTTGCTAACCTCTTGCACATTGCCAAGCACAATTTTTTCGCCAATTTTTAAAGCTCCACAGCAAAATTCTCGTGCGTCAACAATATATTTTTCAACAATAATTTTGTTGTCATACAAGAAGGCCTCTTCGATGCAACTTTCAAGTTTTTTAACATCTTCACATATGCCAATACCTACACTACTACCAAGTCTTGCTGGTTTTATAATGCAAGGACAGCCTATTTTGTCAATAATCGACTTTAAAATATCAAACTTTTTTGCTTTGTACTGGCATATGTCAAAATGCACATATGCTGGGCTTTTAATATTCTTGCTTGAAAAGACAATTTTCGATAGCGCCTTATCCATACATATAGCGCTTGATGCCACTTTGCAGGAGGTGTAAGGTATTTCGGCAAGTTCTAACAATCCTTGCAAGCTTCCATCTTCGCCACCATTGCCGTGATTGCAAAGCAAGGCGCAATCAACCTTTAAGGTTTGCTTAATTTTGTTATGTTTTATTATATCAATTTGTCCGCATCCTAATTTAAAATTTACCTCCTTGAGATTTTTTGCATTTCTGTCAAAATTTAGGTAGGTCTTAGCATTGCTTAGATTATCGCCAGTTATAAATCTGCCATCAGCTCTTATATAAATAGGTATCACTTTATATTTTTTTAGATTTTTCATCGTTTGTAATGCGGTGATTATTGAGATATCGTGCTCAACACTTTTGCCACCAAAAAGCACTGCAATTGTATACATAATAGCTCCTTTTTAAATTTTTTGTTATTTTTTTAGTATTTTTATTTAATTTTTTATATTTTTAATAAGATTTTATTTATTTTTGATATTTTTTTAATTTTTAAT
>CAMLSW010000002.1 GCA_946484195.1 uncultured Clostridia bacterium | reverse complement strand
TATTTTTTACGTCAAAATTAAATAATTTTTAATATTTATTTTTTATTTAAGAATACACAAAAAATAAAAAAAGTTTTATTAAAAATATATCAAAATATCTTTAATAAAACGATTTTTTTGCGATTTTTATTAAATTATTAAATATTTTCTGCAAGGAACATATGATTAAAACGCTCGTTATTTTCAAATAGCTCATCAAATGTGCCACTGTCTATAATTTTGCCTTCATCCAAGAAGAATATCTTATCAACATTCTTTATAGTTGATAATCTGTGTGCAACGATGACAATAGTGCTACTACCCTTTAAGTTGTCGATGCTATTTTTAATATGTTCTTGCGCGATGTTGTCAAGAGAGCTTGTGCTTTCGTCAAATATAATTATGCTTGACTTTCTTAAAAGCGCCCTCGCAATCGCAAGGCGTTGTCTTTGTCCGCCTGAAAGTTTTATTCCACTTTCACCAACAACTGTATTGATGCCCTCTTTTAGCCCGTCTATAAACTCCTTCAAATCGGCTTTTTCTATGGCGTCATTTATCTCCTCTTCTGTTGCATCCTTCTTTGCCATCAAAAGATTGTCAAGTATCGACATATCAAATATGTAAGGAAATTGATTTACAAGCGATATGTTTTTTCTTAAACTTTCTTTGTTTAAATCGTTTATATTTACATCATCTATTAAAACTTCACCCTCGTCAACTTCGTACATCTTTGACATAAGCGAAAGTATCGTTGACTTGCCACTACCAGACTTTCCAACAAAAGCAACTGTGGTGTTTGGCTCTATCACAAAGGACAGGTTTTCAAGCACTTTGTCGCGTTTGACAATCTCGCTATTTTCTTCGGCACTGTCAAGTTCATTTTTTGCAAGGAGTTTATCAATATAGGCATAACTTACATTCTTAAACTCTATTTTGCCTTTAACATTTTCAAGGTTAAAACCACCGAACTTCTCAACAGGGAATTTCTTAGGGTCAAACATCTCGAATATGCGGTCAGAGTACACCTTGACATCGTTGACTATGTCGCCAAGCATACCAGTTAACATCGAAAGACTGCCAAAACTACCTCTATTTGAGTAAATTATCATAAATGATGCGTATACAAGCAAGCCCTTTTCAAGCATAATTATTGCAACAATCAGCATTGCCATACCAAAAACTCTGTTTGCAATATTTCTAAACTGCGTGATTGAGGTCTGCTGGACTGAGCTTTTATATTGGAATTTATTGTATTCATTATAATAGTTCTCTGTGGTATAGCGCAGTTTATCTTCAAGCCCAAGTGATTTTATATCCCTTTCGCTCTTGATAATTTCTGTTGTAAGAGAATTGACTTTATCATATTTTTTGTTTGCAATCTTAATATTTTTTCGCCTTAATTTAAGCCTATATTTATCAAATACAAAGCAAATAACGACGCCGCCGAGAAGTATAAGCCCAACAATATAGTTGATTACAAAAATATAGATGCAAATAATCAGTTGATATAAAAGGTTTCCAACTATATCGACAAATGAAGCAAGTTGTCCGACAAGTCTGTTAGGGTCGGTCACTATCCTTTGAACAAAGGTGCCTGTCGAGTTATTGGCATATGTGCTTGCGCTAAACTTGAAAGCTTGATAAGATAGGTCATTATTGAGCCTTGCAACCACTTTTGTAGAGAATTTCATATAGATGACATTGAGAAGAATATATGACAACCTCTCTATGATATATAGCCCTAAGATGATTGCCGACAAAATTACCGCCTTGGTATAAAAGCCATCTATAATAAGCGATATGACCTCGGCAAACAAAAGTGTTACCGCCACGCCTATCAGCATAACTACAATAGTAAAAAATATGTACCAAAAGATATATGCTTTATAATCTTTAAAATAATCCCAAATAGATGGTATATTATTTTCTTTTTTGTATTGTTTTAACTGTTTTTTCTCTTCACGAGTCAGCTTTTTCTTTTTATTTTCAATATTTTCTATATCTTTTTTTACCATAGTTTGATAATAACATATTTTATGAGATTAGTCAATATAAAAAAAGCAACAAAAAATTGTTGCTTTAAAACTTCTAAATATATTTAAAGATTACGCACCAAGTTCTCCCTCAGTGCTGGACACTTCGCTTTCTTTTTCTAAAATTTGAAGGCGTTGCCCTGAAACCTCATAGGCAGTGCGCTCTTCGTATACTCCTTCTTTTATTTCTTTTTTGTAAACTCTTGATTGTATTCTTCCTAATAAGTTTACCTTTGTACCAACCTTCTGCTCCTGCATAAGTAGTGCATTTCTACCCCACAAAATACAAGGTATATAGTCGGACTTATTGAAACTTGGTCGATTTACCGCCAAAAGCACATCGCAAATCTCGCGATTAAATGGCGTAACTCTATAATTTGGTTGCTTACAAATGTAGCCCGTAAGTTTTAATAAATTGGTGTTTTCATCAACAAGATTGTTCTCTCTTAAGACATCCTTGACAAAAAATGAAAGAATTAACCTACTTTTTCCGTCAACCATCCTGTTGTATGAACGAAGCTCGCCACCAAGTGCCAGTCTTTCGCCCTCTTCAAGTGTAAGTCCATTCGCTTTGACAAGTCGCTCTGAAATTGTAAATGGAAGTATATCCACCGTCTCAGACAATCTCTCAACTTTTAGTTTGCCTTCAATAAATCTATCGTTTTCAATGACGAATGAACTTGTCGGCTCAATCAATGTGCCTATCAGTTGCCCTCTATTGTTTGAACAACGTAATTCTGTAGTACTATTCAATTTTCTTCCTCCTCTAATTTTGGTGTTGTTCACCATTTGCGTCTATCGTGTAATTGTCACTATAAATAAGCTCTCCCACGCTTGTAACTTTGTATCCTTTTTTCGTCAGCCAGTCAAGCGTCAACCTTAATGAGTCGCAAACATTGTCGGCATTATTGTGCATCAATATTATTGAGCCATTTTGAGTTTTCTGCATAACTCTGTCGGTAACCTCAGCTGCAGACAAGCCCTTCCAGTCGAGCGAGTCAACATCCCATTGAATTGCCTTTAAGCCCAAATCAGAGCAAACATTGAGTAGCGTATTGTTATATGAGCCATAAGGCGGGCGAAAAACAGTTATATCCTTGCCGGTGATGTCCTTTATCTTCGACATTGATGTTTCAAGCTCGCTGCGTATGGTGGCTTTATCGAGTTTCGCCATATCAGGATGAGTGTTTGAGTGAGTGCCTATCTCAAGTCCGGCATCATCTATTGCCTTAACCATTTCAGGATATTTATCCACCCAAAAGCCCACCAAAAAGAAGGTTGCACTGGCATTGTACTCGGCAAGTATATCAATTATCTCTTGCGTTTTATCCGCGCCCCACGCAGCGTCAAAAGATATTGCAACTTGCTTCTCCTCGGTGTCAACTCGGTAAATTGGTACAAGCCTTGATGACGAGCCAAACCAAACTTGAGCGCACGCGCCTCCCTCAAAAGAGATGCAAAGCAGTATTACCACCGCAAGCATAGCTAAGAAGATTTTTATAGTCCTTGATTTGATAACACAGAACGGCATACAAACCTCACTTTTAATAATAAAATAATTTTAAAAATTTACAAAAAATAAAATTGTTGAATGGTGTTGTATTATGTCGTATTTTCAACATTATCATATGTATATTTACGCTTTCACCCAAAAATTACTAAAAATAAAAAAATCTCTAGCGTAATTTAACCTACACTAGAGAAAAAATATTAATGATTTTTTGTTTACCATTTGGGTTTATTGATTAAATATATTTTACAGGTTTTAAAGCCACCCTCTAAAATATTAAAAACAAATTTTTTGTACCTATAAAAATTATGTTAACTTTAACCTCTCTCCAATAAGACTAGATTTAAGCATTGCGTTTCCAGTAGTAAGTGCGATACTGCCCATTAAGATTGCTTGCGTTGGTGCTAGAATTTGTTACATCAACATCCGTCCCACTTGTTGCAGTTGAAGAAGTTGTCACATACCACCCAGTTGAACCTTCAGGGAAAACAACTGACTCTAAAGCACTGCAATTTTGGAATGCATTACTTCCTATACTTGTTAAACTTGTACATCCGCTTAAATCTACACTTGTAAGTCCACTGCAATATTGGAATGCATCCCTCCCTATACTTGTTAAATTTGTACAATTACTTAAATTCAATTCTCCTGTAAGTCCGCTGCAACCATAGAATGCCCTATTTCCTATACTTGTTAAACTTGATGGTAAACTGATACTTGTGAGTCTACTGCAAGACCAGAATGCAGAACTTCCTATACTTGTTAAACTTGTACATCCTCCTAAGTTTAGCTCTCCTGTAAGTCCACTGCAACGATAGAATGCAGAACTTTCTATACTTGTTAAACTTGATGGTAAACTGATACTTGTAAGTCCACTGCAATTATGGAATGCAGAATCTCCTATTATTTTAATGTCTCTTGGTATAGTTGAATTATTAAAACCTGTTAGCGAAAGTGCAAACATTTTAATGTTTGCCGAAAAAGTTTTGCAAAAACTTTTTCAGAAAATTTTAAAAGCTTTTAAAATTTTTGCTTTCGCCCACTTTCATCAACATATGCCTTCTATGCCATCTTATTGATTGTAAAGAAGTTCTTTTTTA
The DNA here is from genome assembly GCA_946484195.1 of uncultured Clostridia bacterium. GTDB lineage: Bacteria > Bacillota > Clostridia > Christensenellales > UBA1242 > Caccovivens. The sequence goes on along the minus strand of CAMLSW010000002.1, from coordinate 42,374 downwards.
TGACTTCACTGCCGGTCGTTAGGCGTTCACTCTCTGGGATTTTCTTGGTATCCATTGGAAGAATTTTAAGCCCGAAATCAACAGCGAGCGTTGCACTGCCATCAACATCACAAGCATAGAATACATTTTGACAATTCTTAGCAAAATTGATATATTTTAAGCCCTTTCTATATCGTTGCGAGGTTGGAAACTCGCTTACCGAAAGTTTCTTGATATAACCATTATCTGTTACAACTACAACGGCTGAAAAATCTACTTGTTTTGCAAAGATAACGCTATCACCTTCATCTAGGTTTATTCCACGAACGCCCGCCGAAATTCTGCCTTGAGTTGGCACGTCTGACTTTTCAAAATTGAGCGACATACCCTTGCGCGTAAGCATTAAAATGCTCTTGCCGTTTTTATCAATCTCAACATTCTTAACCTCGTCACCCTCATTCATCTTGCACACTTGATAGAAGGCTTTGTTGACGATAAGGTCGCTGATATTACTCTTCTTAACCATACCTTGTTTGGTCATAAACAGCAGTGAGCCTTCTGGCGTAAGCTTCATAATCTTAATAGGTATTTCATTTAATACAACGCCCTTTTCAATAGATAAAAGCGATTGCCCCTTATCACGCCATTTGCATTCCTTAAGGTTTGCAACATTAGTTTTAATCACATTGCCTTGGCTTGTAAAGATAAAGATTGTATCGCCACCTGAGAGGTTCTCAATCTGAAGTGGCACGTCGGTTATGGTTGAGTTGTCAGTGAGAGACTTTTGACTCATCGAATAATTCTTCGCCGTGACCTTCTTGATGGTATTGCCAGCAGTTATTGCAACGACAAAATTCTTGTCAATATCAGCATTTTCATCCTTTACAGTCTCAACCACTATCTCACTGCTACCAGATATAACCGAGCGTCTGCGCGAGTTATAACCCTTTTTTATCTCGAGTATTTCTTTCTTTACAACATCAAATTGTGCTTTTTTAGAAGCAAGGATGGCCTCATATTCGGCAATCTTCTTCTTAAGCTCGGCAAGCTCCTCTTGAAGTTTGTTGACTTCAAGGTGAACAAGTCTTGCAAGGCGCATATCAAGGATGGCTTGAGCCTGCTTATCAGACAATGCAAACTTATCTTTAAGTTTTTGCTTTGCCTCACCAACTGTTGCCGACTTTTTGATTATTTTGATAACTTCATCAATATTTTTAATGGCTATTAAAAGACCTTCAACTATATGAGCACGCTCTTTGGTGATATTAAGGTCATACTTAGTTCGCCTTACGATAATCTCTCTTTGATATTGAGCATAATACGAGACAATATCTAGTAAGCTTAGTTGTTTAGGCTTACCACCAGCTATTGCGACCATATTTATGCCATATGAGATTTGAAGATTGGTTGATTTATATAGATATTCAAGAAGTTTTTTAGGATCTGCATCCTTTTTTAAACGAATGACCGCCCTCATACCATTTCGGTCAGACTCGTCTCTAATTTCAGTAATGGCAGAGAGTTTGTCCTTATTTTGCTCTTTAAGCTCGGCTATCTTTTGCAGAAGCTGGGCTTTGTTTACCTGGTATGGAAGTTCGGTTATCACCAAACTTATCTTGTCGCCATTCTTTTCTATGGCAACTTTGGCGCGAATAATAATCTTACCTTTGCCTGTCTTATATGCCTGCTCAAGTCCGCCATCAACATCAATTATCTCACCGCCTGACGGAAAATCTGGGGCTTTAATTATCTTCATAAGTTGCTCAGGCTTGATATTTGGATTGTCAATATACGCCACCACGCCATCTATTGTCTCGCCAAGATTGTGAGGCGGAATATTTGTTGCAACGCCAACCGCAATACCAGTCGCGCCATTTACGAGTAAGTTTGGAAATCTGCCCGGCATCATATCAGGCTCTTTTAACGAGTCGTCAAAGTTTAGGCTCCATCTAACCGTGTCTTTTTCAAGGTCACGCATCAGCTCCATAGCAAGCGGAGTAAGCCTTGCCTCTGTATAACGCATAGCGGCTGGAGAGTCACCATCAACCGAGCCAAAGTTTCCGTGTCCATCAACAAGCGGAGCGCGAAGCACCCAGTCCTGCGCCATACGACACATTGCATCATAAACAGAAATATCTCCGTGTGGGTGATATTTACCAAGACAGTCTCCGACAATTCTTGCCGATTTTCTATGCGGTTTGTCTGGTGTTACTCCTAGCTCAAGCATTGAATACAATATCCTTCGCTGAACAGGCTTTAGACCATCTTCAACTCTTGGAAGAGCTCTATCCATAACAACGGTTTCGGTATAAGGTATCATAGAGTCGTGAAGCACTTCGCTCATACTCTTATAGATTATCCCCTTTTCGCCCTCACCACCATCACCTGACTGCGCAAAGGTTTCTTCCTCCTCGGTCACATCCTCGTCGCCATAGTTCATTCGCTCTTGCTCAAAATCGTTTTCGTATTGCATAATTTCTCCTAAATATTTAGTTTTTTAAGGTTTTTTGCTTATTTTTTATCAATTTTACACTGTTTTTATGTTAATTTTCAATATTTAATCTATTTTTAAATAGAATAGCACAACTTAAATTTTCTTATAATTTTTTAAGAATTCGTCCTCTCTATCAAAGTTTGCGTGCTCGTTTATATATCTCTTACGCGACTCAATATCGTCACCCATAAGCGTTGTAACCATCTTTTCAGCCTCGGTTGCATCCTCGATAGTCACCTGCACAAGACTACGTTTCTCAGGGTCCATCGTAGTTTCCCAAAGCTGTTCTGGATTCATCTCCCCAAGACCTTTATATCGTTGAAGGCTATATCCTCGTCCTGCCCTTGCAATTGCTGAAGGCAGTTCATTGTCAGAATAGACATACTCGTTATAATCCTTCTTATAAACACGATAAAGTGGTGGCAAGCCGATAAATACGTGTCCGTCATTGATAAGCTCTCGCATATACCTAAAGAAGAAGGTTAAAAGTATCGCTCTGATATGTGCGCCGTCTTGGTCGGCATCGCTTAAGATGATAACTTTGTTATATCTTAAACTTGACAGGTCAAAATCTTCGCCGATACCAGTATTCAACGCTGAAATAATCGTTCTAATCTCTTCGTTTGCAAGAACTTGGTCAATTCTCTTCTTCTCGGCGTTTAGCGGTTTGCCTCGAAGTGGCAAGATGGCTTGAAAACGCCTATCTCGTCCTTGCTTTGCCGAGCCTCCTGCCGAGTCACCCTCAACAATAAATAACTCTGCATTCTCTCTATTTTTTGACGTTGCCTGAGCAAGTTTGCCGACAAGATTAAAGTTTTCGGCTGAATTCTTGGCGCGAGTAAGCTCCTTAGCCTTCTTTGCCGCCTCTCTAACTTTAGCCGCACCTTTTGCTTTGTTTACTATAATCTCTGCAATAGTTGAATGCTTTTTATCTTGGAAATATTGAGAGAGCTGTTTTATTGTAAGATTTTCAACAAGGGTTTTAGCCTCGGGATTGCCAAGTTTGGTTTTTGTCTGTCCTTCAAACTGAACATTGTTCATCTTGACATTGAGAACAACGGTAATACCCTCTCTAAAGTCTTCACCAAGTAGGTTTTGCTCTTTTTCTTTCAAAAGATTGCTACTACGAGCATACTCGTTCATCACCTTTGTAAAGGCGCTTTTAAAACCAGTCTCGTGAGTACCGCCTTCGATAGTTGGAATATTATTTACAAATGAGAACGAATTTTCAGTATAGCCATCGGTATAGATAAAAGCCACCTGCAAGTCAAAATTCTTATCTTCTGCCTCAAAATATACAGGTTTGCTAAATAATTTGCTTTTGCCTTCAACCAAATACTCGACAAAGTCTGAAATGCCCCCCTCATAATGATAACTTTCCTCTTTGTCAGTATTCAAATCTTTTAAAACAATTTTAAGTCCTTTATTTAAAAAGGCAAGCTCTCTTGCACGAGAACAAATAGTCTCAAAATTAAACTTGATATTGCCAAACATATCACTATCAGGCAAAAATGTCACTTTTGTGCCTGATTTTTTTGTTTTACCTATCATCTTTAAGGGCTCAACTGGCACACCACTATGAGTTTTACCATCCTCATCTGTGTAAGAGTGGAAGCCAATATAATATTCCTTGCCGTTTTTATAAACGGTAACATTGCACCATTTGGAAAGCGCATTGGTAACAGACGCACCAACACCGTGAAGTCCGCCTGAGAACTTGTAGTTGTCGGTATTGAATTTACCGCCAGCGTGAAGTGTGGTATAAACAACCTCGACACCCGATTTGTGAAGAGTGGGATGCTCGTCAACTGGTATACCACGACCGTTGTCCTCAACCGTTGCCGAACCATCGGCGTTTAATGTTATCGTGATTGTGTCGCCATAGCCGTTTGCAATCTCGTCTATTGCATTGTCAACAATTTCCCAAAGAAGATGATGCATACCTTTTGAGCCTGTCGTGCCTATATACATACCAGGTCTAAGTCTAACCGCTTCAAGTCCTTCAAGTACAACTATATCTTTTGCGTCATAATTCTTCTCTGCCATAAAATCTCCTAAATATCAATTTCACTACTATTATAGCATAAATTGTTATTTTTCCAAAATCAAAATTGTCCTTTTTATAATTCTAAACATATTTAACTGCTTTTAAAATTAAAGTTAATGGCGATTTTTATAAAAACAAATTATAGCAGGATTTTAAAGTTTTATCTATGAGCATATCTTGATTGCAAAGATAGAGATTAAAGCGGATAATTGTTTACTTCGTTGTATATTTATACACAAATTTCAATATTTATACATTTGAGAAAGTTGTCGAATTTTGGCATAAAATCATCGTCATTTGCGTAAGATAACTTTAGGAGACAAAATGAAGACTATTGTTTTTACGGGAGGCGGTACAGCAGGACATATCTATCCAAACCTAGCAATCAAAGAAGGGCTTGGTGATGGGTTTTCCTATCACTATATCGGCGGTGATGGTATGGAGAAAAAGATAATTTCTAAATTTGACGATATAACATACCACACTATTCATCCGGTCAAACTCGAGCGAAAGTTAACTTTATCAAATCTGCTTATACCCTTTAAACTTTTAAAATCTATTAGAGAGGCAAAAAAAATTTTAAAAGAGGTAAAACCGGACATTATTTTTTCAAAAGGCGGGTTTGTGTCTGTGCCTGTGGCTATTGCCGGAAAGATGCTAAAGCTTCCTATCGTCAGTCACGAATCAGATTTGTCAATGGGACTTGCAAACAAAATCATATTAAAGTGTTGCACGCATATGTGTTGTAGTTTTGAGCAGACAACCAAAATTGATAGCAAGTGCATCTTTACAGGTCAACCAATTAGAAAAGCGGTGCTTTGCGGAAATAAGAAAAATTTAAACTTTTTAGACAAACTCGATAAAAATAAGCCAAATTTACTAGTTGTTGGTGGGTCTAGCGGTGCCAAATTTATAAATAACAAAGTTCTAAATAATATTGATAGTTTACTTAAAACCTTCAATGTAATCCATCTAACAGGAAAGCAACAAGTCAAAACTTTAGATAAGAAAAACTATATTCAAATTGACTATGCCGAAAATATAGGCGACTTTTTGTCGCTTGCCGATATAGTGCTTTCAAGGGCTGGGTCAGGTGCAATAAATGAATTTTTAGCCGTCAAAAAACCAATGCTTTTGATACCACTTTCTAAAAAATGCTCTCGTGGCGACCAGATAGAAAATGCAAAACTATTCAATAAATTAGGCTACGCGGATGTGCTGACAGAAGAAGACTATGATGATAACTTATTTTTGATTAAAATCAATAATTTATATAAAAATAGAGAAAAATACATTAAAAATATGAAAAAATCACAAACAAATAACGCTTGTGACAATATTATCAAAATAATTAAATGTGATTGCAAATAAATTTTTTGATTAATTTTTTGTATTTTAAAGAGTTTTTGATGTTTTATTTTAATTAAAATTAAAAAATTAATAGGAAATTAAACAAATATTAAAAAATTAAATTAAATATTTTTTAAAATAGCAAAATACCTTATTTTTGCTATTTTTTATGGTTTTTATTTGAAATTTTTGTCGATTTTGATTAATTTTTAATAATTATATTTTTTTAATTATTTTTATTGTTTAAAAAGTTTTGAAATTACTGGATAGCCAAAGCCTTCCAAATTTTTATTGTATGTAATGGGAGTGCAACAATTAAGAAGAAGTCTTTTTACTTCAATTGGTTTTAAACTCGGTTCTTTTTCAAGAAGAAGGGCGCATAGTCCAGCCACCATCGGCGTTGCAACCGAGGTTCCACTTAAACTTGTGTATGGCTTTGCCCTTCCGCAAGAGATTATGTCGACCGATGGCGCGACAAGGTCGGGCTTAAACCGCGAGAATGCAGGACCGCGAGAAGAAAAGTCGGCAACCTCAAAAAAACTCTCGTTAAAATCTTCTATATCAATTCTATTGTCATCAAAGCCTCCTACCGTTATGATTTGACTTGATACTCCCGGACTTTTTATAGTTTGGTATTCAGGTCCGCTATTGCCGGCGGCGGCAACAACTACGACGCCCTCCTTCCAAAGAGCCTCAGCGCCCGACATAATAGGGTCATTAACCCCTAGCGGGTCACTGCCAAAACTCATACAAACAATCTTTATATTTTTCTCTTTATGATTTTCATAGACCCATTCCATCGCATTCAAGATTTTGTCTGCAGTTGCCTCGCCGCTGCCATTTAGGGCTTTAAGTGATATTATATTAGCCTTAGGCGCAACCCCGCTATACTTGCCCGCCGACATTGCACCATTACCCGAACATACCCCAGCGACAAATGTGCCGTGTCCGTTATCATCATAGGGCTGAGGTTTGTCGTTTACAAAATCTTTGAAATACTTTATCCTTTTCCCGCCTATACAAAAATCGCCGTGCTGAGAAATGCCAGTGTCAATAAAGGCAATGCCAACCCCCTCTCCCGTCAAGGAAATATCAGAGACTTTTAAAATCTTTTTTGCAATATTCATAAGCGTTGACGCAGTGCTTACAGATGAGATATACTTAACCTGGCTAAGTTTGCAAAGCGCGGAGATTTGCCTTCTGTTTGCAAGCACGCGAAAGGAATTTATGAATAAATATTCATTTAAAATCTCTATATTTCTATGTATTAAAATGTTTTTTAATCTTTTGTAATCATATGCTTTTATTATACATTCTGACCTTTTTCCATCTTCTAAAGTCTGAACAATATTAAATAGCACCCTATCTATCTTTTGATTTATCATTTGAGGCTTTCCATTATCCTTTTTATATTTTGATAATTTTCTTCGCTTAATGACCCGCGAAGGCTCTCTAGCATACTGGCAAGTTTTTGATAGTCAAATGTGCCTTGACTTTTTTGGCGTGCAACCTCTTTGAAAAGTTCGCTGTTAAGTTCGGACTGTGACATATCCTTATATTGATTGTACTTATCTTGCAGGTCTTTTTCTGAAAACTCTTCTTTTTGGGCGCTTGTACTTGCATTACTTTGATTAGTGTTTGGCTTGTAATCTGATAGCTTCATTATATATCTCCTATTTTCAATATATGCAAACTAGGCTAAAGGTAACACTATTTAAAAATATTATTCAACTTTTACAAAATAAGTGAATAAACTTTAGTATGGATAACTCTTTTTTGGAAATGCTTTCAAAGATGTTTAATGGATTTCAAGGAGGCGCTCAAAATATGCAACCGCCACCTAAAAACCCGGCTTTTGACAATTATCCGTCAGACTTGCAAACAAAAGAAAATAACTTAAACGCAAACAGCAGTTTTAGTCAAAACGCCTACCCAAACTCTGGCAATCAAAATTTTAATAATCAAACATATAATCCAAGCGGGCAAGGTCAACAAAACTACCAAAACACTAATAATTTCTTTGAGCAGAATACAAACTTTAATCAAAATTCACCCTTTAATCAAAATATGAATAATAACTTAAATCAAAATTTTTTATCTATGCTACTTTCGATGATGGGCGGAAAAAATCTCCCTAGCTTTGCCCAGATGATGTCAACGCCAAAAGAAGATAACTTAAATGAAAAGAGCGAAACTCCTCCGCCAAGTGATGAACTACTGCTATAAAAAAACTTAAGACACTCTGTCTTAAGTTTTTGTGTGTCGACAAATTAACAGACTGTAGAGAAACAAGCGAGGCAAGGCTCGAAAAATGCTCAAAGCCAGGAGTTTAGTATACCTAAATGACTGGTTTTGGGCGTTTTTCAGTTAACGAAGCAAGAAAAATTACGTGTAATTTTTCGGTCGCGAAGTTTGTCTACAGTCTGAAACTTAAGATGCTCTGTCTTAAGTTTTTGTTTTTAACTTGATATTTTAAAATTTATTAATTTTTTAAATTTTATCGACTTTATCAAAAATATTTTCATATTAATATATAACAATTTTTTATACAACAATTTTTGGCAAAGAAATTATTTATCTTTATCCTCAAGCTTGTCGACAACAGAGCCATATTTGAAGTAAATTTTGCGTTTGCAAAGAGCATTTGCTATGTCTTCTTTTGTCGTTGCAACTATTAAAGTGGTCTTTTTGGTCTTTAACTGCTTTATAAGATTAAATACAACCTCTTTAGTCGGCTCGCTTAACCTATCAAAGATATTGTCAATCATAAGAAGTTCTAAGTTATCGCGAAGTGATAGCCTTATAAGAGATAGCACATACTTTTCTTCCAAAGTCAAATCTTTTAGTTTGGTATCTTTAATCTTTTCAAGCGAATACTCGATAATTGTATTGTTTATCTTGTTTTCAATTTCCTTTTCAGTCAGCTCCCAGCCTTTTAAGATATACCTAAAATTTTCATATACAGATTTTTTCTCTAAAAATACTGGAGTTGCTGGAACATAGCCTGCGTTGATGTCGGTCTTGTAATTAAGTTTTTCAAGAGGGATGTCCTTAATATACACCTCGCCCTTTGTCAATTTTTCAAGCTTGGCAAGTATTCGAAGCAAGCTTGTCTTGCCACTTTCATCCTCGCCAACAAAAGCGACGCTCTCACCACTTGCAATGTTAATATTAATATCGTAGAGGGCATAAAACTCCCTAGTATATCTCAAAAATAAATTCTTTATCCTTATCACTTGTCACCTCGTAATAATATATTACTATAAAATTAAAAAAAATAAAAGCAATTTTTTGCCTTTATTTGATTTTTAATGTAAACTGGTCACTTATTGGCTCGCTTCCAACCAAAATCTGCCCAGTACCCGCGCTATTTTCTTCAACATCGCCAACAACCACCCTAAAAGTTATCTCAAGATTGCCGTCATAGTTAAATAGATAGGTTTTGGCACTACTTTGCGAAAACTTTTCAAATTCTTCATAGCCTTGTCTATTTTCTGCGGTGGCAATCAGCGAAGTTAGAGAGTACCACTCATCGTAATCGTCAATCTTAAGGGTTAGCCTGTCTTGATTTTCCTCCCAAAAAACAACCTCGCTAGCCTTATCAAATTTTATCTGAACGTCAACATATTTATCCTTTATGCGCGTGTCATTTAGGGGGGTTATTCTAACTGCATAGTTATCACTGCCTGCGCTTGTTATCTCTGAGATTGTCGCACATCTAAGTTGAGTCGAATTTTCGCACGCCGTCATAAAAATCATTGCAAGTAATATAAAAATAATAAGTAAACTTCGCCTTTTTGCCATAATTTCTCCTATCTAAGCTTTGGTAAAATTATTGACAAAAAAATATTTTTAATACACTTTTATCTTATTTATAATAAAAAAGCACTTATATTCGTGCAAATTTATAAAACTATTGATTTTTGCATTAAAAAGCGTCCTCAATATGATTGATTCTATCTCCAACAATCTCTATGCAATCAAATCTGCAAGGGCTATCATAGCAATGTTTTTCTTTTAAATACCCTTCGGCAGTGCGTCTAATTTTATACTGTTTGGTACGATTTACCGCCTCGCTAGGGTTGCCAAAGGCATAGGTCTCCCTCGCTTTGACCTCGACAAATACAATAAACTTGTCTTTTTTCGCGATTATATCTATCTCGCCTATTAGATTTCTATAATTGGTTTCAAGAATTTTGTATTTTTCGCTCTTTAGATAATTGACCGCCTTTATCTCTCCAACGCTTCCTTTTATTTTATTATATTCTTTCATATTACCTCATCAGTCCAATGTAATACCACCAAGTCTACCCTTTCTAAAATCGTCTAGAACGGCAGAAGATGTGCGCTCCAAATCATACTCATCTTTAGACAAAAGGTAACCACGCTTTTTAGCTATTGCCTCGATTGTAAGGTCTTCGCCATATCTAGAAACAAGATTTTGATAGTATTTTTCCTTTGTCATATCTATAAAATCTTGGGTAAGCAAGGCGACATCGGATATAATCTCGTCCTTTATACTGCCTATAAAGTAAAGCTTTTTAGCAGTATCTTGATTTTCAAGGTTTGGATAAAGTGTTCCTGGCGTATCGCAAACCTCAATATTATCTCCAATACTTAGCCATTTTGTAGTTTTAGTAACTCCTGGACGGTTGCCAACAACTGCTTTTGCTTTTCCACATAGATTATTGACAAGTGTGCTTTTGCCAGAGTTTGGAACGCCTATCACTATAGCGCGAATTATTGCCCTAACACCTTTTGCCTTTGCCTTATCTAGCTTTTCTTTTGATAAACTTAAAATTTTACTCTTTATGACTTTACTTGCACCAGAGCTTGTACTATTCATAAAAACGTAATCGCTGTTTTGGGTTTTGAAATCCTTTGCAAGCTGACTTACTCGCCCCTTATCAGACAAATCATATTTATTAAAAATATATAAAATTGCCTTATCCTTTGTAAGTTTATTTAGGCTTGGATTGATTGAAGATAGTGGCGCCCTACTATCTAAGACATACAAAATAACGTCAACATTTTTAAGTTGACCTTCAATCTCTCTTAATGCTTTTTTCATATGTCCTGGAAACCAGTTTATCTTCATTTTTACCTCTTTTTTAGTTAAAACTATCTAAAATGATGTTTGTATAATCTAATATAATGCGGTTATGCGTCTCCTGCAAAACTATATTTTTTCTAAAAGTCAAAATCACTAATCTTTTTAATCAATTTTTAAATTTTATATCTTTAATATTTAATTAGTCATTTTTCTTATTTAATAAATCAGGACGCCTCTTTTTTGTTATAAGCTCCGACTGCTCCTTTCTATACCTTTCAATCTCGGCGTGATTGCCAGATAAAAGCACCTCGGGCACCTTGTAACCTTTAAAGTCTGCCGGTCTTGTGTACTGCGGATACTCTAGATTATTTGACGAAAAGCTCTCTTCAAGCAAGCTTTCCCTGCTTATCACGCCATCGATGAAACGTGAAAGACAGTCTACTATCACCATAGTTGGAAGCTCTCCGCCCGTAAGCACATAGTCACCAATGGACAACTCGAGCGGTGAAAAGATATCAATTATACGCTGGTCTATACCTTCATAATGGCCACAAATAAATATTAAATGCTCCTTTTTAGACAGCTCTTTAGCGATATCTACATTAAATTTCTCACCACTTGGAGATGGGAAGACAATAAAAGAATTATCATCTTGCACACTTTTTATTGCGTCATATATCGGCTGAGCGCTCATAAGCATCCCTGCACCGCCACCAAAAGGATAATCATCACATTTTTTATGTTTATCTAAAGAAAAATCTCGAATATCTATAAGATTTATCTCAAGTAGACCATTTTCTTGAGCTCTTTTTAAAATGCTTGAGTTTAAATAGGAGAAACTTTCTGGAAAAAGCGTCAATATATCTATTCTCATATGAGCACCTCTTTAAGTTTCTCGCTATCAACGATGAGTCTGTCGCCCTCTTTGATAAAGACATCTTCAACATATGGTGCTTGATATTGCCTATCTTCATTTTCAATTATAAAGATATCGCAAGAGCCATAATTGACAACGTCGACTATCTGTCCGACGAGTTCGCCGTTAGTGCCGTAAAGTACCATACCGATAAGGTCATCAATCAAAAAGCCTTCCTCACCTTTTATCTCTTCAAGAAGCTCTTTATCTATTTCAATAGAATGATTACGCAGTAGCTCTGCATCGTTTCGTGTGTCTACGCCTTTAAATTTAATGTATAAAAAACCTTGCCTAAAAGATACCTTTTCAATTTCATAATCTTTTACGCCCACCCTTACACTTTTAACAGATTTAAAAACAGCAAGGATATTAGTGGAAGGTTGCGCTTTAACCTCCCCCTTAATTCCTTGCGGTTTTAAGATTTTAGCTATCTCTATCACATTATTCTCCAAATTTTACAACGACTTTTTGGTGTTGTCTTGAAGATATAGAATTTATAATGGCTCTCACTGCAGAGGCAATCTTGCCAGACCTGCCGATAACTCTACCCATATCGTCTGGAGCGACAAATACGTGAATTATTTTAACGCCACCATCATCTTCCTCTGTGACATTGACGCTGTCCTTGTCTATAACTAGGTTTTTAACTATATACTCTACAAGTTCTTTCATATTTTCTCCTTGAATTTTTTACTTTTCAATAACGCCACTCTTTACAAGAAGACTCTTTGCTGTATCTGTAGGAGTTGCACCATTCTTGAGCCATTTGCTTGCTTTTTCTTTGTCAATCTTTATCTCAGCTGGGTCAGTGAGAGGATTGTAAGTTCCAAGTATGTCAATAAACTTTCCATCTCTTGGAGCTCTTGAATCAGCAACGATTACTCTGTAAAAAGGTGATTTTTTATCTCCCATTCTTGTAAGTCTAATTTTAACTGCCATTTTTTTCCTCCTTTAAATATTTATATCTTTACGCCTTTTTGGCGGGATATAGCTTAAAACATCTTTTTAAATTTTCCGCTTTTCATTTGCTTCATAAGCTCTTTTGACTGTTCAAACTGCTTTATAAGTTGATTTACTTGCTGAACGCTTGTTCCACTTCCTTTAGCAATTCGTTGACGTCTACTTGCCTTGATAATATCAGGATTTCGGCGCTCCTGTGGTGTCATAGACTGAATAATCGCCTTATTGACAACCATCTGCCTTTCGTCAATATCAAGATTTTTAACTTTTCCACCAAGCCCTGGTATCATAGCAAGCAAATCCTTAATATTGCCCATCTTTTTTACGCTATCAATCTGTTGAAGGTAGTCATCAAAGGTAAACGAGTTTTCTCTAAACTTCTTTTCAAGTTCTTTTGCCTCTTCTTCGGTTACTGCCTCTTGCGCCTTTTCAATAAGTGATAACACGTCTCCCATTCCAAGTATTCGGCTGGCAATTCTGTCTGGATAGAAAGGTTCAATATCCCCTATCTTCTCGCCTACACCTGTAAACTTAATAGGTTTGCCCGTGATTGCCTTAATTGAAAGCGCTGCACCACCACGCGTGTCACCATCAAGTTTTGTAAGAATGACGCCTGTAATGTCAAGGTCCTTATTAAAAGCGTCTGCAACGGTTACTGCATCCTGTCCAGTCATAGCATCGACAACTAAAAGTATTTCTGTTGGACTCACCTCTTTCTTTATATTTTTAAGTTCGTCCATCAGTTCTTCATTTATATGAAGTCGCCCTGCTGTATCGATAATGACCGAATCAAGCCCTTGCTTTATCGCGTGCTCAACCGCTTGCTTTGCCGTCTTGACTGGGTTTTGCGTTCCCCTTTCAAAGACTTCAACATTCGCCTGCTTTCCTACAACTTGAAGCTGGTTTATGGCTGCTGGTCTATAGATGTCACAAGCCACAAGCAGTGGGCGCTTGCCTGATTTCTTTAAATATGCGCCAAGTTTTGCACACATTGTAGTTTTGCCCGCACCTTGAAGACCGCACATCATAATGATTGTTGGCGGATTTGGTGAAACTGAAAGTTTTTGATTGTTTGAGGACATCAAACTTGTAAGTTCATCTCTGACAATCTTGATAACCTGCTGAGCTGGAGTCAAGCTCTTAAGCACCTCGTCGCCAACCGCTTTTTCTGAGACATTTTTTACAAAGTCCTTTGCAACCATATAGTTTACATCGGCTTCAAGTAATGCTATTCGCACTTCACGCATAGCCTCTTTTATTTCAAGCTCTGTAAGCCTTCCTCTATTTTTTAACTTTGAAAAAATATGGTTAAATCTATCAGATAACGATGAGAAAAGTGCCATCAATCCTCCTTATGCTCTTTTAAAAGTTGTTTTTGCAAATCTTCTATTGTCTTTTCGTAGCCCTCTATCCTTGCAAGCAAAGTCAGTTTATTTTCAAGAAGATTAAGTTTCTTCTCTGCCTTGGTAATGCTGTCCATTACCGCCTGACGCGAGACCTTTAAGTTTTCGGCAATTTCGCTGATTGTCAAATCATCGTTCAAATAATATGACATAATCTCTTGTTGCCCACTGCTTAAAAGTTTGCCATAGATATCAAAGAGTTTGCAAAATTTCAAATTTTCTTCAACTTTCATAACTATCCTTGTAAAGCAAAAATGCTTTACGCTGTGAGTATAACACAAACTTAAAAACAAATCAAGTGTTTTTTAATAATTTAATAAAAATTAACAAAAAAAGGAGGCAAACAAATTTTATACCCTTTTAGTTAGACACACAAAAAGGTGTTTTTAACGCTTGCATCCTTTTTTAATTTTTTCAACTTTATTATGAAACAATCATCCAAACGTAGTTACAATAGGTGTTTTTCAAGTTGTTTGCCATAGCAGAGGTGTCTGCAAAAGAAGATGACTCAATCGTCGTTGCTTTGACTAGCTCTTCATTAACTCTTTGATAAATATCATAACCTTTTTCACTTTCAAAGGTTGCATATACAAGATAATCACAGTCAAACGCGCTTTGACCAATATAGCCAACGCTTGCAGGAATTGTTATGCTTGTTATTGATGTTCCACTGAATGCGCTTTCATAGATTTTACTTAATATGCTGTTTTGCCCAAAGTCAACCTCTAGCAAGTTGCTAAGCCCTTCAAACGCTGACTCTCTAATTTCGATTACACTGCTATTGTCACCAAAGTCGATTGACTCGAGTGAGGTGATATATGAAAACATACCGCTTGTAACTGTGTCAAGCCTGCTTCCATCTTCAAAAGTAATTGCAGTTAAAGCATTGCAATTAAGGAAGGTGTTAGTTCCAACTTCGGCAAGAGTGGCTGGCAAAACAATGCTTGTAATGCCACAACCTCTGAAGCACTCCTCTCCAAGCCTATACAAACTACTGTTTTGTCCAAAATCAACATTTGTAAGGCTTCCATAGTCAGCAAATGCATAGTCTGCAATTGTTAACAATGAGTTGTTATCACCAAAATCTATGCTTTCAATATTAGCCACATTTGCAAATTGCCTATCTATGTTTTGAATTTGGCTATTGTCTTCAAAGATTACTTTTTTTAAGTTGCTATTATTGCTAACCAAATAGTTGCCCATTGTTTTTATACTTGCAGGTATTGTGATAGACGAAAATGCAGTTCTAGTAAACACTCTCTGACCAACAGTTTCGAGAGTAGAATTTTGTGCAAATTCAACACTTGTAAGATTGTCGCACTCTAAGAACGCTTCATCTTTAATTGTCTTTACAGTGGAAGGAATAGTGATAGAATTTACATTTGTTTGGGCGAACGCTCTTTCATTTATTGTCTGCAAGCCTTCATTTAAAACAACGGTAGTGAGATTGGCGCAATTAGCAAAGGCAGACTCTCCAATTTCTGTAACGCTAGACGGAATTGTAACCAGCTCAATATTGTTATTTTCATAGAATAATCTATAAGGTATTTCTGTTATGCCTTCTGGTATGAACATCTCTGGTATATCTGCACTATTGAATGCACTTGGAGCAATAGAAGTTACATTTTCAGGAATAACTGTGCTTAGTCCTAAAATTAATTTGTTGGTGCTATTTTCTATAATAAAGTCGTTGCTAGGGCTTGTATAATATAGGTTTTGCGGGTCAATCACAATATTAGATATGTTAGAGCATCTTACAAATGCCTCGCTTTCAATTTCTATGATATCCCTTGACAATCTAATGTCTGTGATATAATCGTTGTCAACAAACGACTGCATAGATATTTTGTATACTTGATAGTTGCCATCTGTTAATGATATTACACGAGGAATATCAAGTATTGCATCTGTAAAACTATTGCCTATAACTACAGCCCTCTTAGCGTCCTCATAAAGCCAATACTCTATGCCTCTATAGGTAAAAGAAGGTTCAACTTCCATATTAAATATTGCATAATATGTAGATGTGTCATCAATATCGATAGTCAAGCTTGGGTCTTCTGATATGATGGTTGAATCATACATACTACCCTTTGTCCAGCCGATAAACTGACTAACGCCGTTTGGAATTGCCGTTGCAACTTTGTTCCCACTGCCCTCTGATTCTAGCACTCTAACAGTGCCAAGCACCTCATTGTTGCTTAGCACATTAGAAGGTGTCTCATCCTCTTCTCTAAAGGCAAAATAATATATACAAAAGCCTGCAACTGCAAGTACAATGATGATAAAAAATGCAATCAAAAAGCTTTTTAAACTAAACTTTCTTTCCTTGCCTTCATTATAATCATAATTGTTATTTCCTTTATCTTTTTTCTTATCTTTCTTACCATTATCATTTTTAAATTGAGCAATAACTCTGTCTATCCCCTCTTTATCATAGACATACTCTTCATCGCTAATAGGTGGCTGTCCGTTTAAATTATTGTCTTCCATTCATCCTCCAAACAAACTTTTTATTATAATAATACATTTATCATAATTTGTCAATAATTATTAAAATTTAATATCATCCGAGCAGTTTTACTATAATATAATTGCTTATGCCATAATACTTTGGATTTAAGAAAACTCTGTTATTTTCTTTTTTTATAATGTTTTTATCGCAAAAATAAGAAAAATTCTCGTTATTTTCTATATCATAGCCAAGTTTTCTCAAATATGTAATATCAACCCCGCAGTAACACCTTAACCCCAGCATAACAGCCTCTTCAATAAGTTGCCCTTTATCAAGTTTTTCATATAGCACTTTTTTACCGCTATAATAATCACTAAAATTATTTGCATTAGCAGAGCGAAAACCATAAATATATGAATGTGCGGATAGACCAAAGCCTACATAATTCTCGCCCGTCCAATATTTTATATTATGTCTACTTTCTTTATTTTTTTGCGCAAAATTTGATATTTCATATTGAATAAAGCCTCTATTTGCTAAAAATTTACGTGTTTTTTCGTAAATTTTGACTGTTTCATCTTCGTCAGGAAGTAAAAAAGGATTTTTTTGATATTGTCTTGCAAGTTCGGTCCCCTCTTCAACCTGTAACATATATGTAGAGATGTGATTTACCCCTTCTTCAATTAGACTATCTAGTTCATCTATAAAAGCTTGCTCTTCTTGTCCTTTAATGCCTATGAGCATATCTACGCTAATATTGTCAAAATATTTTTTTGCAAGCCTTATTGCCTCTAGTGCCTGCGAGGAGCTATGAAGCCTACCTAAAAACTTCAGTTTTTCATCATCCACTGATTGCACGCCGAGCGATAGTCTATTTATGCCAAGCTTTTTATAGCAAGCAAGTTTTTCTTCGGTTAGCGAATTTGGATTACACTCAATTGTTATTTCGCTGTCACGCGCAAACTTAAATTTTTTGTTTAAAGAGGCAAATATTTTCTCTAAATCTTTTACCTCAAGCAAGCTAGGAGTGCCGCCACCTATATAAATACTATCAACCTTTAAAATATTATTTTCATCGAAATTATCATTATTTTTATGAAAAATAGGCAGATTTTCATTAATTTTTAGGTTTTTTGTGTCAAATTCATCAATTTCTTCTAAAAGTTTATCGATGTATCTATCCTTTTCTTGCAAGTTACAAAAAGAAGAAAAGGCGCAATAGGTGCACCTTTTTTCGCAAAATGGAAAGTGAATATATATTCCGTTCATAATTATTCTTTTCCCCTCTTTGATTTAAAAGACTTTTTCTAATTTTTATCTATATTTATCGACTACTTGTCTTCATCATCAAGTTTTAATATTGACATAAATGCCTCGGATGGTATCTCAACTGAGCCAATTTTTCTCATCCTCTTCTTGCCTTCTTTTTGTTTTTCAAGAAGTTTGCGTTTTCTTGTTATGTCACCGCCGTAGCACTTTGCAAGCACATCCTTGCGCATTGCCGAAACAGTTTCACGTGCAATTATTTTACTGCCTATTGCCGCTTGAATTGGCACTTCGAATAGCTGTCTTGGTATAATCTTCTTTAACTTTTCAGTTAATGCTCTACCTCTTGAATATGCCTTGTCCTTATGAACTATTATTGAAAGTGCGTCACATTTCTCGCCATTTAGAAGGATATCAACGCGCACAAGGTCGCTCTTCTCAAAGCCCGCTATCTCATAATCAAGTGATGCATAGCCCTTAGTACGAGACTTCAAGCTGTCGAAAAAGTCATATATGATTTCGCCAAGTGGCAAGATGTAATAAAGTCTAACTCTATTTGTATCAATGTAAGTCAAATCTTTATAAATACCGCGTTTCTCTTGGCAAAGTTCCATAATGGCGCCAACATATTCAGGCGGAGCGTATATATACGCCTTGACTATAGGCTCCTCTATATAGTCAATCTCTACCGGGCTTGGAAGTGACGAAGGGTTGGAGATTTCTATCATCTGTCCGTTTGTCTTGTGAACGCGATAGTAGACGCTTGGCGCTGTCGTGATAATATCAAGGTTAAACTCTCTCTCAAGCCTTTCGGTTATGATTTCAAGATGAAGCAGTCCTAAAAAGCCACAGCGAAAACCAAAGCCTAGCGCCTGCGATACCTCGGGCTGATACTCCAGTGAGGCGTCATTGAGCTTCAGTTTTTCAAGTGAGTCCTTAAGCTCGTTATACTTTGCCCCATCAACTGGGAATATACCACAAAAAACAACAGGTTGCACCTTTTTATAGCCAGGCAGTGGCGTGTTGATTGGGTCATAAAAATTTGTAATCGTGTCGCCAACCTCAATATCGCTGATATTTTTAATTGAGCCTGCAAGATAGCCAACATCGCCAGCAAGAAGCTGTCCTGTCTGTTTTGCATATGGAACAAAGATGCCAACCTCTGTGACATCAAAGATTTTGCCTGTTTGCATCATCTTTATCTTGTCGCCAACTTTGACCTTACCATCAAAGACACGAATAAGACATATAGCGCCCTTGAAATTATCATAATAGCTATCAAAAATAAGGCACTTAAGTTTGCCGTTTTCATCTCCTTTCGGACAAGGAAACTCCTTGACTATCATCTGTAGCACTTCGTCTATATTTGTTCCGTCCTTTGCCGAGATACAAGGCGCGTGCATTGCTGGGATGCCAACAATATCCTCAATTTCCTTTTTAACTTCTTCTGGTCTTGCGCTAGGAAGGTCTATCTTATTAATAACAGGCAGTATCTCTAAGTTGTTATCAATTGCAAGGTAGGCATTGGCAAGCGTTTGTGCCTCTACACCTTGTGATGCATCAACAATAAGTATCGCACCCTCGCAGGCGGCAAGTGAACGCGAAACCTCGTATGTAAAGTCTACGTGCCCTGGCGTGTCTATGAGGTTAAGTTCATATTCCTCGCCTTCGCAAGTGTAATTCATACGCGTTGGCGTAAGCTTAATTGTAATACCCTTTTCACGCTCAAGCTCCATACTGTCTAAAAGCTGGTCTTGCATATCACGTTTGGCAAGCGTGCCCGTCTTTTCAATAAGGCGGTCTGCAAGCGTAGATTTACCGTGGTCAATATGTGCAACTATACAAAAATTTCTTATCTTCTTAATTCTATCCATTCTAAAATTATATACAAAAACTGCAAATAAATCAATTATTTGTTCGAATTATTATTTTTAGTTTTATTTTTGTTTTGATTTTTTAGATAGTTATGTTATAATTACATACAAATAAAGTTTTATATTTAAAAATATTGTTATTTTTTGTCGTAAATTTTGCTATTTTTGCATAAAATAAATTGATAAAAGGTGGTGCTTATGGACGATATATTTAATTCTTGGCTGGTTGAAACTCCTATTGCTCACAGAGGGCTTCACGATAAACAACATCCCGAAAACTCACTATCTGCTTTTGAAAGGGCAATTGATGAAGGCTACCCTATTGAGCTTGACGTCCAACTTATCGCCGACGGCACTGTCGTTGTTTTTCACGATGAGAGTTTGTCAAGACTGACCAATAATGACGGCTATATCAAATTTTTGAATAAGTCAGACCTTGATATGCTTGAGCTTAAAGATAGCAAAGAAAAAATACCAACCTTTGAAGAGACATTAAAGTTCGTTGATGGTAGAGTTCCACTTTTGATTGAAATTAAAAATCAAGGCAAAGTTGGCGAACTTGAAAAAAAGGTCATAGACCTTCTTAAAGACTACAAAGGTCAATACGCTGTGCAATCTTTTAACCCTTATGTGCTTGAATATTTCTATAAGCACGCACCTAATATACTAAGAGGTCAACTTGCCGGTTTCTTTAGAGGTGAAAAGCTTTCATTTATAAAAAAATACGCACTAAAGCGTATGATGCTCAATAAAAAGATTTCAAAACCCGACTTTATAAGCTATGAAGCAAAGCGCGTGCCAAATAGATTTGTAAGAAAATTTAAGTCTCTTCCATTGCTTGTTTGGACGGTTACAAGCCAAAGCGAATACCTTAAAGTCGTAAAATATTGCGACAATGTAATCTTTGAAAACTTTGAGCCTAAAATATAAACTATGTGATGTTAAAATTTTATTATCATAAATTTTATAAATTCTAACGAATTTGCGTGCTTTGCCCGCCCATCACATAGTGTGTATAAACATCAGCCTCACCCTTGCAAGCAAGTTCGGCTTCCGATAATATAAACTATGTGATGTTAAAACTTAAACAAGTTAAGTTTTAATTTTGCTAAACGCAAAAACACAATAAATTGTGTTCATCACATAGTATGTAAAACCATCAGCCTCACTCAAATACAACTAAAGTTGTGCTTGGTTCGGCTTCCGATAATATAGCATTATATGAACATTAGATGGTGCCAAATTTATAATTTGTCAATTTTTAATTGATTTTAAATATCAAGATGAAAAACCATCGTAAAAAATCACTAATATTTTTTTAGCACACAAAAAGCCAATCGAACGATTGGCTTTTTTGAATATGATACAAATAACGTGCAAATAATGACTATTTATATAATTTCTAAAGAATTTGTGTGCTTTTAACACAGCATAGTAGTTTAATTTAATTTTAGTTATTCTTAATGCGTTTTTTACTACACTTTGCTCAATTTTTTAATTACTAAAAAATTGAGCATTATTTTAAATATGTCACCATCTTTATACCATATCTCTTCTCGTCAATGACCTCAAATGGCGAAAAATCAAATTGGTCTTTGCGGTCGTGCTCACAAACTATGATACCGTCTTCTGCAAGAAGTTCATTTTGATAAAGTTTTTGGATGCAATCTTCATAGACTCCACTTTTGTATGGTGGGTCTAAGATAATGATGTCAAACTTCTGCCCTGCAAGGCTTTTTATAGCCTGCTCATAACTTGCTTTAACAACCTTTGCAACTATGCCAAGCTTTTTAAGGTTTGCTTTTGTAAGCTCCACACTTCTATAGTCTTTATCGACAAAAATAACCTTGCCAGCCCCTCGACTAACCGCCTCAATGCCAAGAGCGCCTGTGCCACAAAATAGGTCAAGCACACTTGCACCAACAATTCTATCTTGAAGCTTATTAAAAATCGCTTGTTTAACCATATCGGCAGTAGGCCTAATATGCTCATATTTATTTTCGCACAGCACCCTGCCTCTAAATTCACCCGCCGTAACTCTCATAGGATAATTATAACAGATTGATATTTATAATCAAAGCAATAATAATAATTTTTAAAATACTTATTTATTTTCATTAATAACCAACAATTTGGCTTGCGTAGGACGACCAACCACTTGCTGACTTATAAGCATTTACGCTTGCAGAAGGAACCTGTATTTGGAAATCTGAATTGACCATAAGAAATGCATCAACTTCTAAAGATGGTGGAGTAGATGAACCTATTTTAAAAGAAGTTAAATTTGAACAATCATAAAATGCAAAGGTATCTATAAAGTTAATTAATGTGCATTGACTTAAATCTATTGATGTCAAACTATAATCGGCTGAAAATGCACCATAACCAATTTTTTCCAAACCATTACATTTGCTAAAATCTATATTTATCAAATCTACACAATTTACAAAAGCAGTTTCTCCTATTTCAATTAAATTATTAGGTAATGAAACATATGTTAATCCACTTCCACCAAACGCTTCCATCCCAATGTATTCTACACCTTCAGGAATATCTATGTTTTTTAAATTTGCACAATACGAAAATGAAAATGCTCCAATACTTTTTATATTAGCAGGTAATATTACACCTTGTATATTTTGATTATAGTTGAACGCTCCTATAACTTTATCTACAATATAATTATCTCCATAAACAAAAGTTACATTTGAAAAATCTTTATACTCAATTGTGCAAGGGAAATAATCTTCAGAATTTTCGTGAAAAAGCAACTCTTCAATATCAGAAAAGTTATATTCACTGCTATCATTAATAATTTTATAATTTGTTAATTTATAAAAGTCATAATTATCATTAAGAATATTTTCATAAAGAAAATCTCTGCTCTCGATATATACACTCTTATCTTCCGGTTCACCAATAATTGAGTAAGAGGCAGGTATCTCAACAACTGCATCTGAGCCTGAATACCCTAGCAAAGCCCCATTCCCATCAAAAACAAAATTTTCATAAACCAATTGCTCAAGAGTGATGACTATCCCATCTAAATTTACAAGTCCTGCACTAGACGCTGTAACAGTTAATATTATTGTACCTGATGACTGTGTGTCAGAGGTTATAGTGCTAGGTTCTATTCCGTCCCCAACTACGGTTCCACTTACTGATAATACTGCATTCGAAATAGTGGAGGTTGTGCTTGCTTGATAAGGTATTGCTGAAGTGTTTATAACATCAAAAAGTAAACTAAAACTTGTGTCTGCTGATAGTGTACCTAAATCTATATCAATGTCACCATTTACAAATCCAGGCAAAAAATTATCAATTGTTGTGCCCTGTCCTGTTAAGTCATTCGACTCTCTAATACGTATATCCTTTATGTAAAGCGTGTCATCAGATATTGTAAAGTTTACACTTCCACTTAGATTGATGTGCTGCGTTTCACCTACCGCCCATACACCAACAATGAGTAAGGCAAGCGCAACTACAAACATTGATATGCCTGTAAATAATTTTATCCTTAAACTTTTCATACTTTCTCCTTTGTTTAGTTTGTTTGATTTTATAATCTGTTATACATAGTACAAGTATTTTTTAATAATTTGTCTATTATCATCCAAATTTTAACCTTTAATTCTCTAGTTGTCACAAGCGTGTCGTCACAATGCCCTCAAAGTTAACAACAAATTTTAAAATATTTTTATTTTATTAATTTTGAAAGAAAGATGAGGTTAAAATGTAGAATAGGGTATCCAAAATTTATTTTGGATACCCTATTTTACCCCCCCGCATTTTTTGTCAAGCAAATAGACGTACTTCGCTCGAATTTGTCACCAAAAAATGCTACTAACCTGTACCTCTCCGTCATTTCTGCCAATGAGGATGATTAAAAAACGATGCAAACTAAGTTTGGGTGTCGTTGACACCTTTTCCCTTTAATATTCTCCGCTGGACCAAAGTATAGTCAAATTACAGGTACAATTAATGATACTTCGGCAAGTGTAAGGCTTGTGTGCCACGCGGGTGCGCGAGCGGCGCAAACGAAAAGCGTGAGCGATTGACTGACCATTATGGTATTTAAAACAAAAAATAAAAGGCGTTCTAACAAAACCTCGATAAAAATCTCCTTAGGGCACCTAAATTATCACATATGCGCAAGTTTTCACATAAATTGATTGTTGTAAGGAGGAATAATGCAAAAATTAAAAAGTATCTCTATCTTCATAGTCTGTCTTGCCATCGTGCTTGCCTCAAGTTTAATGCTTGTCGGCTGTGGAGGAGATGACAATAAAATAAGACTAAACGAAGTTACTCATAGCATCTTCTATGCTCCGCTTTACGCAGCTGCAAACCTTGGCTACTTTGAAGATGAAGGGCTTGAAGTCACTATTGAAAGCGCAACCGGCTCCGACGCCTCAATGACGGCATTACTTAGCGGGAGTGCTGACATCGTGCT
Source organism: uncultured Clostridia bacterium (assembly GCA_946484195.1). GTDB lineage: Bacteria > Bacillota > Clostridia > Christensenellales > UBA1242 > Caccovivens. Next base: position 18,124 of record CAMLSW010000002.1, on the reverse strand, counting down.
TGTTGGTCCTGAAACCGTTGTATACTCACAAGGCACTCAAGATAGCCCTGTAGTATTCGGTCAGCTTACCCAAAAGGATGGTTCATTCTTTGTCTCACGTGACCAAGTCAGCGAATTTTCTCTTGACGACCTTAAAGGCACGACAATCATTGCCGGCAGGCAAGGCGGTATGCCTGCTATGACTCTTGAATATATCATAGAGCAAGCAGGAATGACAATAGGCACAAATACTGCAGCTGGCGAGGTTAATCTTAGAACAGATGTAGCCTTCCCAATGATAGGAAGTGAGTTCATAACAAGCGGTTGTGAATTCTGCACCTTGTTTGAGCCAACAGCTACAAACCTTCAAAAAGAAGGCAATGGCTATGTTCTAGACGCTGTTGGAGAGTTTTCGGGTTACCTTCCATACACCGTATTTGCGACCAAGCAATCTTTCCTTGATGACAAGAGTGAGCAAGCTGAAAAGTTTTTAAGAGCAGTTCAAAGAGGTTATGAATACATCTCTACCCAATCTTCACTTCTTGCGGCTCAAGCACTTGCACCATCATTTGCTGGTATGTCGGTTGAAGATTTGCAGATAGCAGTTGAGCAGTATCTTGCAATTGACGCTTGGTGCTCAAGCCCTGTAATGACCGAAGAATCCTTCAATAAGATGATGGAAATAATCAACTCGACAACAACCGAGGGTCAGTACAATGTGACTTACTCTCAAGCAGTCGACAACACCATCGCAAATAAGCTTGCTGCTTAAAAGCAAAAATATCATAGCCAAAAACTATGATATTTTTTATTTGAACATTATACATAATAATCTCTATAATTTTCTTTCTTTCCGCTCTCTTTGACGGCTTTAGCCTTTTTACCACCGCCACCACCTCTACGATGTCTGATGATAAAGAAGATAATTAAACCTATTATCAAAACGGCAACTATTGGTACAACGATATAAACCCATAGCAGATCATCGCCATTCGCCGAACCATCTTCAGTGATAATCAAAGTAAGTGGAAGTTGATTGTCGGTAATATTTGGACGCAGATAGGTCATATTAATTCTAAATCTATAGGTCGTTTGCCCTGTGCCCTCATTGACAATTGGGTCAGATACTAGACCGTCGGTTGTATTGTCACCATATAACCTTTGAATTAAAACTATGAAAGCATCAACATCCATAACATAACCAGAATTTGTTGTAATCTCAAGGGTGATTGTACCATTTGGCGGAATTCTCATCTCTTCTCCAGTGTATGGTGTTTCATCAACAGTAATTGAACTTACCGCCTCTCTTGAATAGTTCCCTATTGTTAGCAAAACAGCCTCTTCATCGGTGAAGTATGCAACAAGCTTAAACTCTTCTGTCCAAGGCGCTGTACCATACTCAACAGTTACTACCGCGCTTGTTCTAATTTCGTCATTTAAAGAAACTTGCTCGGTAAACTGTCCGCTAGAATCTCTATAATACAATTCCCAATGCGAGAAACTATAGACGCCACTACCCTCTGCTCTAACGCTTAACGACCTACTTCTATATGAAAATGGGAAACTTATATGAGAAGTTGAGCGATCTGCTCCTATTCTCCTAAGCAGTCCTTGACTTTCAGCGTCTGCCTGCTCGGAAATTTCAAATTCGCAAAGATATTGCTCTTCATCTAAGGTAAAGGAGTATACGCCATCGGTTCTATCACACGCGGTTAGTAAAATCTCGTACCCATAAATACCTCGCGAGCTTGTAAGTGGAGTTGCTGTGTAGTACTCAGCTGACAACTGACCTGTCGTAGTTGAAATTGGCGCTGTAGTTGAAGATAGTTTATAGTAGCCCACATAATCATCGGCAAAAGTTATAGTAATTGTTATTTCTTCGCCATAGCGAACATTTATTGGTCTGCTTGTGGCAGATTGGTTGTCGCTTTCAAAAGTTGCACTTGATATAATATTTCCATTATCTAGAGACGGATTAAATTCTAATGTATAATCTTGAAATCTTTGGAGTAAAATTTCGCCATCAATCATAGTAAAATCATAGTCAAAGTCAAAACTAGGCTCTACGCTATCAAAATGGCTGGTATCGGATAAAAACGCTCTATTAATTACAGGTTGCTGAGACAAATAATCTGATGTGATACTATAACCAGTACCATAATAGTTAAGAGCACTTTGTGACCAATATGAAAAGTTGACATTGTAATTAGTGCTTGCCTGTGCGCAGTTTAAGTAGCCAACAAGTGTACCGGCGTAGAAGTTTGCGTCTGTAATATTAGAAGAAACTTCACCGCCATAAGCTGTGTTTTTGATTGTGGTTGAATTGCCACTTATCTCTCCTGCTATACCGCCAATGTACTGATTTGAAATGCTCGCCTCAGTCACTTGAGAGGACTTTGTAATATTGATATTGCCATAGTTTAGGCAGTTTATAACCCTACTTCCACTGTTGAGAGCGCCAACAATACCGCCAACTGCAATGCGGCTATTCGTGTTCAATGTGATTTGAAGGTCATAATAGTTTATGCAATTTTGGAGTGTTGTCAAACTTGACTCAAGTGCGCTTGAATAACTTGTTGCAAGCCCTATAATACCACCAAAGGTCAAATTTGAACTGACAGGTATGCTTATAGTCTGCTCACTACGCTCTTCAACCTGCTCGCCACCCTCGTCAACCATATTCACGGTAACATTGTAAAGCTCGCAATTTTTAATCGTCACATTCTCGCCTTGACCTACCAAAACGCCGGCATAGATAGGAAGGCTATTTTCAGTGAAAGAAAAACTTACCGCGCCAGTTATCCTTATGTTTTGAAAAATTGCTCCAGAGGCATAAGGTATAAGACCGTAGACATTTGTGTTTGATGAAAGAGTAAAGTTTGAAACTTCATAGCCATTGCCCTCAAAAAAGCCGGTAAATACCCGCCTTTCAAGATAGGCAGGAGAAAGGTCTATCCCCTCAAGGTCTATATCATCTGTTAAAACAATTTTTACATTTGGATTGTTGTAGGTTGAGTTTGCGCTAAGCGTTGAAAGCAGTTGTTGACCATTTGATACATTTATTTCACTATAGTTGATATCTTCGGCACTTGCCACCTTGTCCATATTAAAAGAAGATGTCAATAATATGCCACCCGATAGACAAAACAAAAATGCAAAAAGAAAAACAAAAACTTTTTTCATAACTCACCTTAAAAAATGCAGGCAAAATTGTAAAGTAAAATCCTATATTTAATTTAACATATAATTATATTTTTTGCAAATATTTTTAAAATATTTTAATTATTAATATTTTTTAATCAATAATTTTTTATTTTATCTCAATATTTTTTCATATTAGCATATAAACATATCAAAAAAAGAAGGGCGATTTTGCAAAAATACAATTAATCTCTCTTCTTTTTGTTTTAGTTGTTAATAATTAAAAATAATAATATTAGTTACATATAGCTTTATATAATTACATTAAGTACAATTTATAACGTACATATCAACAAAATTAACTTTTAACGCCACCAACTTTTATTTGCAAATAACATTTTTGTTATTAAAAATCGTTACTGTTTGATTATCGTCATTTATTACAAAAGTAAAGTAGTCATAAACAATTGGAATATACTCGGTCAGTGGTATGTCAACTTGGTCTAGGATTATTTGTCCTGCCAAAGTAACTGTTACGCTTAAAATGATTTGCCCTGAAATGTCGGCAGTCGCCACATCTACTATTGGTACTCCGTCTCCCTCTATTCTTCCACTTATGCTAACTGAACCATTTGTTATGTTTGTATTAACTTCATATATCGTTGTAGAGGTATTTACAATGTCTATTACTAAATCAAAATTTGTTGTGGCATCAAACGACCCTAAATTCAACTGAAAATCACTTTGAACAAAGCCTGGCATAAAATTTTCTATTGTTGTACCTTGTTCAGTTGAGCCTGCATCTCTTCTTTGTATATCTTTAATATATAGGCTATTATCGGCTATTGTAAAGTCAACACTTCCGCTTAGGTTTATATGCTGGCTCTCTGCTACCGCCCAAACACCGACAATAAGCATAGCAATTGCAAGGATGAATGTCGATATAACTGTAAGCAATTTTGCTTTCAGACTTTTCATATGATACACCCCTTTTCTTACTTTATTATACCAAAAAGTAAAAATTTTACAAACGAAAAGCCACCACATTATGGATTTATTTTATTAATAAAATAATTTGTCTTATTTATATTGATAAAAAATTCTACTTTAAATGATACTTACTCGTTTTTAGTTGCTTGATGAGGCGCTGTTTATCCTTTTGTATCTCGTTCTTTTTATCCTTTATTCTAAGAGTAAGCTGTTTATCCATAAGGTAATACCTCATCTCATCTAGGCAGTGGTCATCTCTTTTAATAGGAAGGTCGTTATCACCCCACCAATAAGATTTTATCTCTCTAATAAGGTTTGTACAGTTTCTAAAAATAAATAGATGCGGTTTACCTTCGCCGTCTTTTAAGTATCTCTTAACCGTGTTTATCCCGCTGAACATATCTTTATTTACCCTAGGATTGACCAAAATATCATTTTCATAGAACAAATCTACCACGCTTTTTGAGCTTGCAAGGGTCCTTTGCATAGCGGCGCTATCAATCAGTGCCGAAATCTTGCCATTTGTATAATGCCAATCTAATTTTTGACAAATCTCTTTAATTTTATTTGCGTGATAGTAGACATCTTTGCCTTGAGCATAGTGTTCGGCAACCACATAGACATTGCCATCATAATCCTCGCAATACCAATGCGCAGAGAGCGGATTATTGAGTCCGGGGTCTATGGAGATATTATCTTGCCACTCTTTTGGAACGTCGAAAGGGTCAATTACATTTACGTTTTCATCAAATTCGCTATAGACAAGCCCCCCACACTGCATAAACTTGCCATACCTTCTGCTTTCAAGTTCATCTTGTGAGAGTGATTTAGTCATTGCTTCAATCTCATCTTTATCAAGGTAGGGGTTATCCGCCCACTCCATTTCGATATGCCACACCTCGCTATCATTATTCTCGTTCAAATAAATTTCATTGTAAACCCAGGTAAGTCCTTTAAGCGGTGTCATCGTGCCAAAAATCATACCTTTTTTGTCAAGCACACGCATACGGCACTCTTGATAGATATCATAAGGCGGTTCTTCGTCAAACCAAACAAAATCGAGAGATGAGCCTTGAAACTTCTCTCTGCCTTGGTCGCAACTTTTAAAGCCAATCTTACTTAGCGACCCAAACACATTTCTAACCAAGATAAAATCAATGATACCACTCTCGGCGCTGTCTGACCTACCGCTTGCCATAACAACTTTTTCTATCCAATCTTTTCGCAGATAGTGCAAAATTTTTTCTTGCGCAACATCTCTTTGCACTTGTTTAGATAAAGACACCACCCAGCAAGAAATCGGCTTATTCTTTTTATATGGATGTATGCCACGGGCAAGATAGATTGTCTCAACGGCGCCACACTCGGTTTTACCACTTCTATTGCCACCAAAAACCCACCTATTTTTCTTGTTACATTTGTGAAATTCAAGTTGTTTTTTATGTATTTTTTCACCTGTATTATAGCGGGACAAAAAATCATCCTTTTTTCTTTTTTCAAGCTCATTTTTCACAAGTTTAAGTTTATACATTAAATCACTCATAATTAAACCACCAAAATACCTTTAAAAATTAAATTTATCGACAAATTATTTCTTGCATAGCGCAAATTAAAAATTTAAAATGAAACTATGAGAAAATCAATGTCATCATTATTAATATTACCTTTAATTTTTTGTTTGACCTTTGTCATATTTTCAAGCACCCCCGCAACTTCTCGAGCCGACCGCAAATATTTTGCCAAAATAGAGCAAGAGGACATCTATTTTTATTCAGAGCCTATTGACAGCAGTGACTATCAACTTTTTTCTATTCCTGAGAGCTATTTTGTCTTACTGCTTAACGATGAAAATCAAGATTTTTATTATGCCCAGTATGACGACATATTTGGTTATGTCAAGAAAAGCGAAGTTGTTGCGATGGAAGGCACGCCCTCTATGCCCTATCCCACCCTCTATTTTAGAATTTTTGCATTAAATGGTATGAATATGTACTCACAGCCCTACCTTCAAGACCAATATGAGATGGCGTATATCCCCTACCTCACAGAGTCGGTTGTATTTTATGGATATGCCTACGGCGACTCCATACCAGACAAGAGCAATCTTTGGTATTATAGCAAGCTTTCAAATGACACCTTTGGTTATGTTTACTCGGTCTTTTGTGACAAGCTTTACATCACAGAAAACAATGAATATTTTACAGTTGTAGAAAATCCTAATTTTACCGCGTCAACAAACCCGCAAGGTCTATCTTCTGTTGCTATGACCTTTATTATAATCGGTGTCAGCCTGCCGTGTGTGGTTGTCATCTATCTTCTTATTAAGCCATCTTTTGCAAAAGAAAAACTAGGCAAAGTGACAGAGAAAATACCTAAAAAGAAAAGACACGGCGACTACTACGAATTCGACGATAGCGACTTAAACTAAGCCATCATAAGTTGCTCTTCGCTCGCCTCTTCCCCTATTTTTCTACTTAAAAACGATTTGTAAATATCAACTACCCACTTTTCTTGCTTAAGGTTTTGGCTTAAAGTTTTTTCATCAATGCCCTTACTCGCCATAACCGCAGAGAAAAAATCTTCTGCTTTTAACAGCCTTCTAAAATATGTTCTAAAAGTAAAATTATGTCTAAGTGCAATATCTTCGCCACGCTCGCCATCCATATACCTCTCAATCAAAAGTTGAGCAAGCTCTTGTGGCATCTCCATAAGTGATTGGTCTATTGCAACCTTAATATTTATAAGGTTGATTTTCCTCTGAGAAAGTTCTATGATTTTATTTGAAACAGTCTCTACATCACTTGAGGCTGCGCTCGCTTGATTATAATAAAATGAATTTAATGCCTGCCTCTCTATGAGTTTATCGATGGCATCAGCTATTGTATCAAGATATTTGTAAATGTATAATGTAGTTTTAGTCCATATATTTAATTTCATATTTTCTCTCCTTTTAACACGAATTATAAATTCACCCAAATGCCATAGTCAATTCTTTGTGCCAACATTTTGTATATTTTTGTAAAAAATTTTACAAAATTATAACTTTTTTGGATTAAAATGACCAAAAATTTGATAAAATTAGATAAATTTATAACTTTTTCGACCTTTTTCGACATTGAAAAAGTTTGACAATTTTTTATTTTTTGAAATATGGGGTTGTAGTTTTTACCTATTTTTGATAAAATAATTTCTCTTTTTCGCACAAAAATAGATAAAAAATAAAAAATTTTATAAATGTAGTTGTAAATTTTTTCAAGTTATGATAGAATTAAAAAGTAACTTAATTTAAGCCGAAGTGGCGGAATGGCAGACGCAACAGACTCAAAATCTGTCGAGGGCAACTTCATACGGGTTCGACTCCCGTCTTCGGCACCAGAGGCGAAAACTGCATTGTTGCTTGTTTTCGCTTTTTTAAAGCGAAAAGCTACGCCCTAACATTTGTTTTCGCCTCTCTCGCGCCAAACGAAAATGCATTCGCATTTTGCGCGACTTTGTTTTTAAAGTTCGACTTTATTGCGCCACGCGGTTTAAATGTATCTATTTTTATATTAACAAAAACTACATATTGATTTTTTCTTCGTTCGGGTTCCCTTAAAATTGTCAAATTTTAAGGGTGAAGGCTCCCGTCTTCGGCACCAGAGGCGAAAACTGCATTGTTGCTTGTTTTCGCTTTTTTAAAGCGAAAAGCTACGCCCTAACATTTGTTTTCGCCTCCTTTGGGTTTCCCTGAAAATCGTTAGATTTTTAGGGGTGTTCTCGCGCCAAACGAAAATGCAAGTTTCTCGGGGTCCCCGCAAATTGTGAAATTTGTGGGGAAAGGAGCAAACGAGCGATAATGCTAGAGTTGCTACTGCAACTTAGACTGAGCGTAGTTTGCGACGCCAGCGCGACTTTGAGATGGAAATACAAATTTTACATAATAAAATCTACTAAATTGTTAAGCATCGCACCCTGCGCTTCTGCCTAGTTTCGTGTTGCATTTTTTGGGGTCCCCGCAAATTGTGAAATTTGTGGGGATGCTGGCATTCAATCCATTCTGTACTCCTCAATCAATGATTTTATTAGGCTTTGTTTGCCGACATCACTGCATTCTTTTTGATAACATTTTAATGCCTCGACAATTACATCTATTTCGTCTTTTGTCCTTACCCTGCCTTGATAAATATATTGCTTTTCAAGTATTACACCTCCTCTTTCAATGCCTCCCTTAAAAGTGGTTATTGGATAGCGATATGAAAGCGACTGAATGTGACGTCTTACTGTCTTTTCACTGACTTCGACTATTTGAGCAATTTCAGCTATTGTATGCTTTTTGCCGTCAGTAAGAACATTCAAAATATCAGCCGTAATGCTACAGCTACGAATGTCCATTCGCTACCCACCTCCTTTTAAGATATTTAAAGTCTACAATTGCCGATCGGACAGCATTTGACCGAACGAAAAAAGTTTTTTAAAAAATTTTTAAATTTCCGCACAAAAACATAAAAGCACAACAAAAAAAGCCAGCATAATGCTGGCTTATATTAAAAAACCAGCGTAACAAAAAACAAAAATGTCTTTTGGAACGCTGGGTTCGCTATGTCGACTATTTATAAAATTTTATACTTTCTATTATTGAAAACCTTGTTTTATAGCAATTTTTAAGCTTTTTATTAAAAGCAAGTCTACATTTAATCAATCTTTGAGCTCCATTACTATAAAAATCTCATTTTTGCATTTTAAACACTTCATATTATGTATAAAACGCTTTCTTTTTGATTTCATTGGCGGTTTGACTAGCACTCTACAATCACTTGTGTCATCTGAGGCTATACACTCACCTAAACACCTACCACAATGCGGGCAAAATAATTTTAATTTCACAAATTGCCTCCTTACAAACTATGAATATACTGCTTGACAATTCCTAAAATTTTTACATCTTTTGTGATAATGTCGTCATATTTATCGTTTTCGGGGTGCAAAACAACATAGTCTTTTCTCTTGTAGAACCTCTTGACTGTTGCCGAGTCATCAAGAAGTGCCACAACAATGTCGCCATTTTCTGCTGTTTCACATTTTTTGACAACAAGCAAATCTCCTTCCCTTATTCCTACATCTAGCATACTGTCTCCCTTGGCGTGCAACAAAAAGAGATTGTCACGTCCAAAGATTTCTGTAGGAAGTCGATAAACAGACTCTATGTTTTCTTGTGCAAATATGGGCTCACCACATCTAACCTCACCAACCACTGGGGCTAAAATTGATTGGCTTAAGTTGACGTTAAATTGAATATCAATAGTGCCGTTTGTATCTCTTTTGATACTTCTATTATCCTCAAGTATTTTGACGTATCGGCTGACAAGCGAAAGACTTGATATATTAAGCGCCTTCATTATCTCGCGTTGAGTCGGACTTCTCCCCTTCTCAAGCTGAAACAGCTTTATATACTCAAGTATACTATTTAACAAACTCTCATTGATCTTTTTCAACATTGCCCCCTTGCACTTTAAAAGAACGCCTTGTTCTTTTATGACAATATTATAAACACTACTTATGAAAAAATCAAGTGTTTTTGCAAAATTTTTAAAAATATTTTTATTTATAATAAAATTGTTTTTTTACTTTACATATCTTTATAAATTTGGTATATTAAAACTAATTAATATAATTATATTTGGAGGATAATATGAAATACAAAATAGTTGCCGACGCTTCGTGTGATATACCTAAGGAGTATATGGAAAAATATGATATATCTATCATTCCAATTGAAGTAATGTTTGGCGATGATATGTATCCTGAAGGACTTGAGACTAGGGAGTTTTATAGCAAAATGCAGTCTACTGGGCTTATACCTAAAACCGCTATGCCTAATGCATATAAATTTGAAAATTTTTACAAGCCATATGTAAATCAAGAAGATGTTTTTGTTATAACAATTGTTATATCTATGGAGTTTAGTCAAACCAAACTTCAAGCACAAATGGCAGCAGAAAACCTTGGTATGAAAAACGTCTTTATTGAAGAGAGTGCCTCTACTACCCTCGGACAAGGGGCAATCATCATTGAGCTTTGCAAATTTATAGAAAAAGAAAAGGACATTGAAAAAATTAAGGAAGAATTCTACAGACTTAGACGCAATATACATATCTACGCCATAATCAATGACCTTAAATATCTCAAAAATAGTGGTAGACTTTCTTCGACTAGCGCTATCGTAGGCTCTTTACTTGGAGTTAAACCGATTATCGCTATTGAAAATGGCAAACTATTCAATATAGCTAAATGTCAAGGATTGCCTAAAGCTGAAAATTATATCTTAAACAAAATAGAGAATATGGACACAAACTATTCATTCTATATCGTGCATTCTGATATACCTGAAGGTGCTGAAAGATTAAAAGAAAAGGTTAAAGACAAGCTTGCCCCAGGTCAAGACATAGTAGTCGGCGAAATTGGGTGCGTAGTAGGTTCTCACGTTGGTGCAAAATGCTACGGTTTTGGATACTTTTCTAAGGATAAGGAATAATGATTAATTAATATTAAAAATTTTTCAAAAACAAAATATCTTGTAATTATTAATAAATATTTAAAATATATATAGTTCTTAAATAAAAATTTATTTAATAATTATGCGATTAAAACTTATAAAGTTATAAGATATCAAAAAACTGCAAATCAATTTGTTTGCAGTTTTTTGTTCGGTTTTAATAATTTATTGCTAGAAAATCATTAATTTATTAAATATATTACATATTTTTCTATATTTTTGGTTGATTTTTTATTATTTTTAATAAATTTTAATTAATTCTGGGGTGCACCCCACTTTTATGCACATATTTTAATAATTCAATCATAATTATTGTAAATTTGAAGTGTTTTTATTATTTAAATCGCAACAAAATGAAACATTTACACAAAAAAATCCACACAAAAAATGTGGATTTATTCTTTGCCCTCTTGCTTAATCTCTTCGGCTGGTAGATTTTCTGTTTCTAACGGGTCTGAAACTGGCAACTGCTTTGTACTAACTTTTTCTTGCGGAACTAGTTCCCTTTCATATAGTTTAATTCCGAATGAGCATTTTAAAGTTTTTCCGAGTAAATATTGAGTGCAAAATACAATTCCGCCTATGAAATTACACAATATATCAACCATTGTATCAGTAACAAGTGGAACATCGAAGCCCTCTGGTGGCAAGCCTTGTGCGGTTTGCCCTAGCAAGTTATCAGAAGCCCACTCAAATAACTCCCAAATAAGCTCGCAGGTCATTGTAAAGCAAAAGCAAAACACGACAATCGTCCATTTCTTTAATTTTGAATAATTTTCCATTCTTGAAAACACAAATATTCCAAACACAGCAAAAACATAGCCTGCAAGTGTGTGAACGAAAATATCGTACCAAGATACAAGATAGTAGACATTTAAAACCGAACCTATCACTCCCGCCACCAAGGCATAGAATTGAATAAAGAAGAAGACAATGTTAGATAGCCTTACTCTAAAGGCAAGCTCATATAGGAAAGGCAAAAGTACAGCAATGAACATACCAAAACTTGCCATCAATCTATTGTCAGGGTCATCAATGCAAATGTAATAGATAGCAAGTCCCAGACAAGCTAGCGCTTGCAATGTCATAAATATTAGGTTTATAACCCTAAAAATCTTGTCATTTTTTGAAAGCTCTTTAAATTTCATCTACTCACCATCTATAGACTATTAAATTCTTGTTGTATTTTCGCAAGCAATGCACGGTTGTTTTCAAGTTTTTCTTTTTCCTGCGTAATAAGCTTTTCAGGAGCCTTAGATACAAAGCCTTGGTTTGATAGCATCTTTTCAGAGCGTGCTACCTCAAACTTTAACTTTTCAATCTCTTTTTCAAGACGCATTTTCTCTTTCTCTTGGTCTACAAGTTGCCCCATAGGCAAATAAATTTTGACATTTTCGCAGATTATCTTTGTGCATTTTTCGTCCGGCTCGCTGGCGATAAGCTTGCAGGCACTTCCGCTCGACAACTTAGCAATCTCTTCAAGATTCTCTTCAATCAAAGCATCCTTCTCGTCAGGCAAGATGTAAATAGATGTCTTTTTATTGTCAGGCACATTAAACTCTGCCCTTGCGTTCCTTATAGCACGAATGATGTTGATAACCCTATCAAAATTATTTTTAAGCCCTTTAAGTTCAACCTTTTTAGGATAGCTACAATACATTATAGTCTCTTCAGAGCCTGGGAGCTCTCTATAGATATACTCTGTAACAAATGGTATAAAAGGATGGAACACCTTAAGGAGCGTTGATAAAGTATAGAGCAAGATGTTTTGCGTTCTTTGCTTGTCTTCGGCGTTTCCGCTATATAGGTCAACCTTGCTAAGCTCAATATACCAGTCGCAGAATTTTGAAACTGTAAACTCAATTAGATTACTTGTTGCAACGCCAAGAGCGTACTTGTCTATATTTTTATTGACTGACTTAACTAATTTGTCAAGTTCGGACAGTATCCATTTATCTTTCTCTTGTAATTTAAACCTATCAATTGGCTTAATTTCAATATCTTTTACATTTTGCAAAACAAATTTGCTAGCATTATAGAGTTTATTGATAAATATTTTTGCCTCTTTTGCCTTTTCTTCACCATATTTTATGTCAGTGCCTGCGCTCATACCATTTATGAGGCTGAGTCTAAGTGCGTCAGCGCCATATTTATCAATCATATCAATTGGGTCAACACCATTGCCAAGGTGCTTAGACATCTTGACGCCGTGAATATCCCTAACAAGCCCGTGTATTACAACATCTTTAAAAGGCACAGCGCCCATAAATTTTATGCCAGAAAATACCATTTTTGACACCCAGAAGGTAATAATATCATAGCCTGTAACCAAAGTTGATGTTGGATAATAATATTTTAAGTCCTCAGTCTGTTCAGGATAGCCAAGGGTAGAGAACGGCCAAAGCGCTGACGAGAACCAGGTGTCAAGCACGTCATTATCTTGCTCGAGTTTTGCGCTCTTGCATACCGGGCACTCTGTCGGGAAGTCCTCACTTGCAAAAGTATGTCCATTTGCGCAAGTAAACACAGGTATACGATGCCCTAGCCAAATTTGACGAGAGATACACCAATCTTGTATGTTTTCAAGCCAATTTAAATATGTCTTTTCATAGCGTTTTGGATGGAAGGTCAACTTGCCAGTCTTTACAGCCTCTATTGCAGGTCGAGCCAAATCCTTCATTTTAACAAACCACTGTGTTGATATTCTTGGCTCGGTAAATGCCCCGCATCTCTCACAAGTGCCAACCTGATTTTTGTACTTTTCTTTCTTTACAAGATATCCGCCATCAATAAGAGCCTTTTCTATAAGCGGTCTTGCCTCAATTCTATCAAGTCCTGCAAACTGCCCTGCACATTCTGTAAGTTTTCCGTCATCATCAATGCAGTTGACAACTTCAAGGTTGTGTCTTAAGCCCACCTCATAGTCATTAGGGTCGTGTGCTGGAGTAATCTTAACGGCGCCCGTACCAAAGCCGATTTCGCAGTAGTCATCTGCAATAAGTTTGATTTTCTTATTGACGAGTGGCAAAATTAGGTCCTTGCCGACCTGACCTTTAAAACGCGCGTCATTTGGATTGACAGCAACGGCAGTATCACCAAACAATGTCTCAGGACGCGTTGTTGCAACGACAACCTCGCCACTACCATCAGCAAAAGGATATCTAATATACCAAAGATATGTGTTTTGGTCTACGTGCACATTCTCATTATCAGATATAGTCGTCTTACAACTTGGGCAATAGTTTACAACCCTTTTACCTTTATATATAAGCCCTTCCTTATAATACTGGCAAAATACGTGCCTTACCGCTCTATTCAAATTTTCATCCATTGTAAAGGCAAGCCTGTTCCAGTCGCAGGATACGCCTAGTTTTTTAAGCTGGTCGCAAATTACGTGTGTGTATTTACCGTACCATTGCCAACCGCGTTTTAAAAACTCCTCACGGCCAATACTCTCCTTGCTCTCGCCATTGCGCTTTAGGTCTTTAACCAAAACCTGCTCGGTAGCAATAGCTGCGTGGTCAGTGCCTGGCACCCAAAGAGTATTGTACCCCTGCATTCTCTTAGTTCTTATAAGTATATCTTGCATAGTGTTGTCAAGGGCGTGACCAATGTGCGCCTTACCTGTAACATTGAGTGGTGGCATAACTATACTATAATGCTCCCTTGAGTCAGGGTTAGTTCCAAAATAATTTTTATCAAGCCAATTTTTATAAATCTCACCTTCAAATAATTCTGGGCAGTAGTTTTTATCCATTGTAGTCTCCTTCTAATAAAGATAATTATAATCATATAAAAACAAAAAATCAAGCAAAACAAAACTAATCAAAAACCTTAACAAAAATTTTTGACCTAATATTTAATTTTTGCTATAATTTACTTGGTGAAGGTTTTAAAAATAAAAATCTAAAATTCTAATATTATTCTCAATTTTAATCATAATGTTAAAAATTACAAATAAATAATGAAATTTTGCAAATAATATTGCTATGATTACGAATAATAGCGATATAAAAGAAAAATTTTTTACGCGAAAATATGCTATAATTTAGCTATGTTTAATCTATTTAAAACAATCACCACCCTATTAATAGAAAAATTTCAACAAATTTTTTAAGGAGAAAACGTATGTTTTATTATAAAAAGGCAACAATAGAAGACCTTGAAAAAATTTGGGACAAGGACATTCAAGAAAATCTTAATGACAATAGGTACATAAGATGGAAAGATGAATTTATTGAGGCAAATAAGTTACTAATGATTATCAAAAATTAATTTATATAACTTGCTTTTACTTTATGTATATGATAAAATTGAACTTTGGAGAAAATATATGACAGATGAACAAATGTTTACAATATGTAGCGCAAATCCGACAAACAGATACATTTGCCAACATTTAGACGAAAAAACTCTTGACTTATGTATAGAAATGTTATTAAAACTTGACGCTAATGATTTTAAAGAAATCAATTCAAATGCCGATTTTGATTTCTCTTGCCTTCCAATTCCATACACAAGCCTAGAAAACGCCCAACAAAATGGACATCAACCCAATTTTTCTTCCAAAGTCAAAAAGGAATTAGATAGGTTGCTAAAAGCAATAAACACGGCAGGAACTAATTTAGAATATTCATATTTACTTACTGGCTCAAAGGAAAATAACGAGTACACAGATTACGAGCCTATGAAAGTTGGATTATCACAAACAGTTGAATATGATTGGCAAAGGATTGAAGATTTTATCAAACAATGCGACAAAAACGTCAAAATTTCAATTTTTCACACCCATCCGAAACCTATCAATCAACAGCATAATACTCTCTATAACAAATATAAAGAGGTACTTGAAAAATTTGGCGTCAAACCTGATGGCCTCAATTTATCACTTTCTGATGTTTATGCAAATCAATATTTAGATATGTTATGTAAAAAATTTGAAAAAGAAAATATTATACCAGAGTCCACTATTTTAATGCACGATGGCACACTTATTTCATTTTCCACTAAAAATGGTGTGGAATTAACTGACAATCATAAATTAACTTTAATTGAACAAGATGAAGAAAAATTAGAGCCAACGTATTAAAAGGTTGCCATTTTACTCAACAAGGATGAGCAATTACAACTAACGGTCTAAAAAAAACTTCAAGATATGACAAAAATAGAATAATGTTAAAAAAGGAGAAAAAAAATGAAAATTGAAAAAGATAATTTAAAATGTGAAAATTGTGAGAAAGAAAACAAAACTAGAATGAGTTTTGTTGATTTTAATTGTTTATTTATGGAATACAGCAAAAATCTTACATCTCACTCTGATATTTCTATCTATGCACCTATTATTTACAATATGAAAGATGAGTATTTTGATGCTGTTGTAAAATATCTTAAAGCAGGCGAACAAGAAAATCTTGTTTATAATGAATACTCGATTGATAAAATAATCAAAGCTTATTGGGTAGAAGAACTTGATTATATCAAAGCGGTTGTAATCTTAGACAACATCGAAAAACTCGGTGATAACGGTTGTCTTGTCTTTAATCCTTATACAGTTGAATAAATAGGTTTTAACTTACACCAAGTAGGTGCTTTTATTGAATAATATTTTGAGGTGCAAATTTTAGCATTTGCAATCTATAAAAGTGAAATTAATAATTTTTGAATTTGATGATTTTTATATTACTATCATTAGTTTACAAATATTGTGTTTATTGGAGAATTTTATGGACAGTTTTTATTTAAAATCAAAAGAGTTTTTAGAGAATTTTACTCTAGATTTTGACGTTTTGAAAGAAAAATTACATAAAATAATGAAAATTATCTTTTCAATGCATAAAATCAATAAAGAGATGACTATATCCTTTGATGAAAGTAGACTTTTTGGTAAGTCTGGCAGTGTTTCAGATACAAACATCTCTTTCAACAAAACGCGAATTGAAATGTTGTCAAATTTAAAAATTGATGATTTAGACGAAAATCATTTGGTAAAAATAGAACTTTTTTATAAAAACTACCCTTTCAAATCTACTCGCACTGAATTTGAAGATATCTTATATGATTTTATCAAAAAATACAAAGAAGCAGGCGCAGGAAGGTATTTTAATATGGTTGGCAGTTATAAAACTACAAAATACGAGATTCTCGAAACAATTTATCACGAATGCGAACATATTGTTCAAGATGATTACAAAAAATTTCTTGACATAAAAGAATTCCCAAACGATACACAAAGTATAGTACTCATATTCACCGCCCTTTTCAACACAATATATGAAAAATTAAGAAAAGCAAATGTGGAATTTGACTATACAAGAGAAAATTACATATTTCCCATAGAATTTGATGCTAGATATACAAGCTTTAAACAGCTTTCTGAGCTTAAAGCTTTATATTTTCAAGACGATGAAATATTTGAAAAATATTTAAAGAAAAGCATAATCATTCCAGAAACTTTCAACGTTCATCATACAGTAAACAAAATAATTGAAGACTATGATAAACTTTACGAAATTTATTTACAAACTTTTGGTGAGGAATTTGTTTTTGCAAATGATTACATACAAGAAAATAAAACCACAATCAAACAGGAATTCACACAAAGATATGAAGAAATGACCATAGCTCAACTGAAAAAAAAGTTTTGGCGTGAGAAAAATGCAAATAGTTTTATTGAAAAATGCAATATCATTGCTCCCACAAGCGATGAATTATTTGAAGAAATCATTAAAAAATTTGAAGAAAAATTGGAGATGATTGATGTTATTTTTGACAAAGCTAAAAGAAATGAATATTTGTCTAAGAAAAATAAGACCATTCCAAAAGAAACGCCAGAACTTGTAATTCAACAAAAAATAGGCTCGAGGGTTATCGTGGATTTTCTCCAACTTGTTAAAGACCTTTGCAAATTAAAAAATATCAATATTGATTTCCCCAACCTTGCAAGTCACAAAAATAAAGAAGAAATCTATTTGTCTATGAAAAATGCTATTTCTAATCTAAAAACCAGCACAAAAAATAGTTTGCTTATAATTTATGAAAACACCTTAAATTTAACAAATATCTTGTCTCTAAATTATGAAATGCTTGAAGCTGAAAGACAAAAAATTGAAGAGAAAGAGGGAAGTTTCTATAAAGGTAAGATCGTATTAAAATAAATAATTATTGTTTTTAGAAGTAAGTTTTTACTTGCTTCTTTTTTACGTGCTAACAGAAATCACTTTGCAAAATGCAAAGTGATTTCTGTTCTGGTGGACTGCGGGGGCTCGAACCCCCGACCCTTCGATTAAGAGGTGCACCCTACACTTCTTTTCTTATGCTTTTTAGTGCTATCAAATCCCCTTAAATTCCTTATATTCTATACCAAAATTGTGTTATTCAAGTTTATCTCATAACTTTTGAATTTGTCTAAAATTATTTTGGTTTTTTATTAGTTTATATTATCGGAAGCCGAACTTGCTTGCAAGGGTGAGGCTGATGTTTATA
>CAMLSW010000001.1 GCA_946484195.1 uncultured Clostridia bacterium | reverse complement strand
AATAAATATATTTAATTAATAATTATTTTTTTAATAAAATTACTTTATGAATAAATTTATTAAACACAATATTTGGTCAAAAATCTGTCAAGTCTACGCTTATATTCCTTAACATTTACATCAATGCTTTTAGTGTGCGTGGCGTCTTTTGCTATATAGATATCTCGCCTGCTTTCTGGAACGGCATCGTAGAGATTGTATACCATCGCTGTTGGCACAAAGTCATCTTTCTCGCCGTGAATGAATAAGATTGGTAATTTAGACTTTTTTAATTTCTCTACCGCATCAATTTTCTTTAAATCTATGCCTCTTGATTTTAGTGTGTAATTATAAAAAATTCTATAAAATAGTTTGATAAATTTTGTTTTAGAATAGACGTGTTTAAATTCATTGTTGGCGTTATTATAACCGCAATCTTCAATTGCACATATGACATTATTTGGCAGATTTTCTCCAAGCGTCATACAAACAGTGCTTGCACCCATTGATACTCCAAATAGCACTATCTTATAGTTACGCTTAAGCTCTAGCATCTTCTCTATCCACTTTATAACGTCATAATGCTCATATAATCCCATCGTGAGATAATCACCTTCGCTTTCTCCGTGCGCTCTTAGATCGACAGCAAGTATATCATACCCTCGCTCTTCAAAAATCTTGGCATAACTATAAGTGTCATAGTGGCTTCCGCCATAACCGTGAACAAGAAGGGCAAGCTTGTCCTTATCATTATTTTTATAAAATCCATAAAGCTTGAGGTCTTCATTGCTTTGAATTACTATTTTTTCAAAGTCAGCAAAGTAGTCGCTTATTTCTGGTTGCTTTGAAAGCGCTATTTTACTTTTCAATTCAATACCCTTTTTAAACTTGCCATTACGTGACATTGCAAATCTAAACGTTATATATCCTATTAGCAAATATAGCGCAAAAACCACCAAAATAAACACTAAAATTGATAATAGCACAATTAAAAATATTTTCATACTTCCCCTTAAATGTTTAACTTTTAATTAAAATATGCTCTCGCGTTCACCTATATTACTACAGCCTTAACGCTTTCACCGCTGTTTGCATCTTGATAGGAAAGCCAGTAACCAAATCCCTCTGGACTGTTTTCGTCAAGCGGAAACCAAATTGGATAACCAGAAAGCTCTCTAGGCGGATACTTTTGATAAACTCCAGGCACTCCATAACAAATATACTTCAAATTCTCGCCCTCATAAAGCAAGCCTAGGACATAGTAATCGCCATTGTCGTCTATGCTAACCTTAACCCATTTTGAGTTTGGAAGCAACTGTTCAAGATAATTCTCACTCGGATTATTTGCAAAGAGGTCATCTATTTGTTTTTTCATCTCGTTATAGAATTTATTTTCTTTTGCAACCTCCCCCTTGTCATTTTTCGCATTATCATTAGACATCTTCTTGGTGTGGCTTAGGTAAAACTTTTTATACTCGCAGTTATCGCAATCTTTTTGACAGGCACTGACCTCTTTATCTATAAGGCTTTCAATCTCTACCTTTTCATCGTCGGCATAATCAACGCCATATGTGTTTAAAACTTCTTCCACATCTTTTACATTCTTACTTTTATTAAGAGATGTTATGACCTGGTCAAAAATCTCTTCTTTATCTTTATAGCCTTCACTGCATCCATAGAGAATTGGCTTAGGCTCGCCATTTACAAAGTTTACAATGGCACACGAAAAATTGTCTGGAATTTGTTTAAGCTCGCAAATAAAGGTAAAAAGCATACCCGAAGAGTGGGTTAGTCCTGCCTTAGTTACAGTTTTGCCATCGTTAATGCCTAAACTTATTATGCCTTGTGGCTCTACGCCAAAATTATATAGTCTTACCCTTCCTGACGATATTTCGCCATCGCATTCAATAGTTAGTACCGCTCTTTGCGACTTGTCATTTACCCCATTTAAAACAATACTTTTCTTATTTACCATAAAAGCACCTCTTTATATATTATACTATTAGGTGCTTTTTAATGATTTTATTTAATTGTATCATTTTTAATTATTTTGTCTTTTTTTGTTGCATTTGTAAAAACTTTCTACTGAAGTTTTCTTGTTATTGCCCTGACAATGTCCTTTTCATTAAAGCCTGCCTTAGAGTACACCTCTTTGCCGTCACCACTGCCTTGATAGTCAGTAACTCCGATGACTAAGCCGTTTTCTCCCACATATTTATACCAAACATTATCATTAGACGCCTCAATAGCAACTCTCAGTTTAGCATTCTTCTGTAACACTTTATTTTTGTAATTTTGCGGTTGCTCTTCAAAAATTTCAAGGCAAGGCATAGATACAACCGATACCGAATATTTCTTTTCAAGTTCATTTGCAACATTGAGCGCAAGGCTGACCTCACTGCCAGTTGCATATATGACAACATCCACATCTTTTGACGCTTGTTTTAGAATATACGCGCCTTGTAATGCCTCTTTATATTTCCCATCAACAACTGCCATCTTTTGTCTACTTAAAATAAAGGCAATAGGGCCATTATTTGAAAGTGCATATTGATAACCTGCTAGAAGCTCGTTTGAATCACACGGACGGAACACCTTTAAGCCAATAAAGGAGCGAAGTTGTGGTAGTTGCTCGATTGGTTGATGTGATTTGCCATCTTGACCAACGTAAATGCTGTCGTGAGTGAAGAAGTACATTACATTCAGTTTCATTGAGCTTGCAAGTCTGATACTTGGATACATATAATTTGCAAAAGACAAAAAGGTTGAGCAAAATGGTATAAAATCTTCATACAAACTAATTCCATTTACAATTGCGCCCATTGCGTGCTCACGTACGCCAAAATGGATGTTTCTTCCTCTGCGGTTACCGACATTGTAGTGCCCGCCATTTTCAATAAAGGCCTTAGTTGAATGCATCAAATCTGCACTACCGCCTACAATCTGAGTGAGTTTTTGAGCAAACTCATTTAGCACAACATTATTTAAATCTCGTCCGCTTAGCCCTTCCCATTTATATGATGAGCGTGAAAGTTTTTCAATATCAACCTTCTTTCTATCGAAGAAACTAACAAATTGTCTATATAATTCTGGGTTTGAGGTTGCATAAACGGCGAGGTCTTGGTTCCACTTCTCGTGGTTGAGCTTGCCACGCCTAGAACTTGACATACAAAAATCTCTCACATCATTTGGAATGTAAAAGTTCTCATCAATACCAAGTTTTTTGTTGAATGCCTTAAGCTCTTCACTGTTCAAAGCAATTCCGTGAATAGAAGAAGTACCCTCTTTTTCAGTGCCAATGCCAATTGTGGTTTTGAAAATGATTAAAGTCGGCTTGGCAGACTTTTTAGCTCTTGCAATAGCGCGAACACAAGAATAATAGTTGTTCCCCTTTCTGCATCTTATAACATTCCAGCCCATCGCTTTAAACTTTTTAGCTATGTTTTCTCTGTTTGACAAGTTGAGTGAGCCGTCTATTGTCACATCATTTGAGTCGTAAAGTAAAATAAGTTTATTTAAATTTAAACTGCCGGCAAGAGAGCAAGCCTCCATTGCTACGCCTTCCATTAGGTCGCCATCGCCTACAAGGCAATATGTATAATTATCTATTATAGGAAAACCCACGCTGTTAAAGCGCTCTGCCATCAAGGTTTCAGCGATAGCCATACCTACTGCATTGCCAACACCCTGTCCAAGCGGACCAGTGGATACCTCAACGCCATCAGTCATCCTGTATTCTGGATGCCCAGGAGTTTTGCTACCAAGCTTTCTTAAGTTTTTTAAATCTTGCAGTGAAACATCAAAGCCAAACATAGATAAAAGTGTGTAATACACAGGTACAGCGTGCCCTGCCGACAAAACAAACCTATCACGATTTAAAAAATCGGTATCGGACACGTCGAAATTATAGTGCTCCTTAAATAATGCAAGCATTATCGCGCTTATACCCAAGGACGCACCCGTATGCCCACTACCTGCATTTGAAATAATCTGTGCCGTAATCGATTTAACATAATTTAAAGTTTTATCTATAATATTCATTTTAGCTCTCCTAATTTTTCTATAATTTGTTTCGTTGCATTTAATTTTGACTTTCTTTCAAAATATAGTTCAATATCATTGTTTGATGCAAGAAACTCGTCTCGGCTTTGGTATGATATTGAATTTGCCACGCCTCGCACTTTTTCTTTTGGCAATCTAAGATAAACTATCAGCGAATGTGAAAAGAGCAAGCTATACTCCTTATATAAGTCATAAGAGATTGATATCACGGTGTCTTGGTAACTGCTAGTGCTTTTAATAACGCCAAGTTCTCTTTTCTTTAGATAATCGAAACCGCATTTTTCTAATATCTCTTTGGGATTTACTAGGTCATATATAATTAAATCTCTGCAGTCAGCATTAAACATCTCTAGCTGGCTAGACAGAGTTTCTGATACTAGTTTGCTAAATTTGTCGTCAAGTGAAACAATTAAAATATTAATTATATCCTTTAATCCTTTCATAAAGATATGATAGCATAAAACAAAAAATAGTACAATTAAAAATGGCAAGAGTGTTAAAAATTTTGTATAAACATACGCTTAAGACAGATAGTCATACAAGTTTTTTAGGCAAGAAACGATTGTTAGCAATGGTATGTTATATTCAAAACAATTAAATTTGATTAATATGTAAAAATTAAACGTCAATAATTACTAATTATAAAGAAATATCCCTTTAATCACCCTCTTGCAGTGTTTTATTTTTTACCTTACGCGGTTTTGTCAAGGTTGGGACTGAATTTTTTATTCCCCAGGTTAACAGCACGAGTATCACATAAATTGAGATTAAAAGGGCTATATCAAAGGACGGCTCAGGCGCGTCTGCAAATATGATGCTATTATCATAAACCGTCATTGCAAAGTCGCCTTCTAAATAAGTCGAATAAATTTCGCTTCCAAGTTCTCTTAATTTATTGACAACCGAGGTGTCTGGAAAATCTTTATTTGAAGATATGTACATAAGACTATAACTAGGACTTACTATTTCAAGAAAAGCGTCTGATGACGAGGTGGCTGAGCCGTGATGTCCTACTTTTAGTACATCAGCATCGAGGTAGCTACCATATTCTTCTATAAGCACACTTTCTATGTCAACACCTGCATCACCCATAAACAGAAACTTTTTCGTTTGGTAAGTTATCATAATAACCGCGCTAAAACTGTTGCTGTCACTATAATATTCTTCATTTGGCGACAAAAACTCGACACGTGCACCACCTAAATTCATACTTTCGCCCGACTTCGTGACAACAACATTGCATTCTTTTTGCCCTATCAAGTCAATTATGGTGTTATATGTTTGAGTGTCTACCACATAGACTTGTGAGCCGTCGGTGAGCTCATCTGCTTCCTCTTGTGTGTAAATATTTGGTCTATAAACGGTGTCAACCTCTATATTTTGTAGCACATCGATTGCGCCGCCTATGTGGTCTGAGTCAGAATGCGTCAAAACAAGATAATTAATCTTATTTAAGCCTTCATTTTTGAAAAAGTTTTTAAGGTAGGAAACAACTCTTTCACCCTCACCACTTCTGCCAGCGTCAATTAACATTGTTTCGTTGTTTGGAAATTTAATCAGTGTGCAGTCTCCTTGCCCAACGTTTATGGCGTGGACCTGCAAAGGATAACCTTTAAATTCGCTGACCGCGCGGACACTGGTAAAATATAAATTGCCACCAAAAGCAAAAAATAGTATCACAAAAATGGTAGTTAACAGCAGCGTTAAGCTCGCACGAAAAATAATATCACTTCGTGATAGATAGTATTTTGCTTTTGTATATTTTTCATCAAATTTTTTCTTTAATCTTTTCTTGTCAATTTTCATTTTAATATCGTAATATCACTAGGGAATGCCTTTAATTTATGTCGTCTACGCTTGTTAAAAATCTCCATAATTTGTGGCATAACATCTATTGTTGCTTTATAGCCTTCCTCAATCATATCATCCATACCATCAGTTTTGGTGGACTTAAAACGCTTAGTTTCTGGCGCTATAATTACATCTGAGTTAACGTAACCTCTTACCGCATTACTTTTCATAAGTATTCTTATAGAACACGTGAGCACATCTAAAACTTTTGTGCTTTCTGTGCCATAAGTCCTTGATTTATTGACGTCTACCGATATGACATAATCACAACCAAAGTACCTTGGAACATCGGCAGGAATAGTGTTTTGAAGACCACCATCGCATAAAATCATATCCTTGTAAATGACAGGCGTAAAAACACCAGGAACAGCACAGCTTCCCATAACCGCTTTGGCAAGGTTACCCTTTGCAAGACATATCTCTTTGGTTGATTTTATATCAACAGCAACCGCAGCAAACGGAATTTTTAAATCTTCAATATTGATATCGCCTAAGTGCTCGGTAATAATTTCGCCTACACCATCAATCTTTGAAGGCGTGAATGGTATTAAATTTCTGCGTATATCTTTTTCTCTAATATTTTTTACAATATCATACATTTGATTAAAGGTGTAGCCAGCGGAATAAAAAGCGCCAACTAAACTACCGGCACTCGTTCCAGCTACAAAATCAAATTTTAAACCAAATTCTTCAAAAGCTTTAATTGCCCCAAGATGTGAGAACCCCCTCGTTCCACCACCTCCAAAAGCAATGCCAATCTTTATTTTTTTACCAAACATAGTCTCTCCTAATAAGATTATAGCCTAAGTTTTGCAAAAAACAAAATAATATCTTCAATAAATCATAAAAAAATGCTTGCAAATGATGTAAAAATTTGCTATAATACAAAAGTAAACAATAAGGCCTTATGGTCAAGCGGTTAAGACGCAGCCCTCTCACGGCTGAATCAGGGGTTCGATTCCCCTTAAGGCTACCAGAAGAAAATTTCTACGCTCAGGTGTTCCTGCACTTTGTGCAGGCTCACAATATCACTCGAAATTTTCTTTGCTCGCGCCAAACGTAAATTCACTTTGTGAATTTAGCGCGACTTAGAGATGGAAGTACAAACTTTTTATTATAAAATAAATAGTTTGTATTTTTTTATTCTACGCTTCTGCCTAGTTTCGTGCTTGCATTTTTTGGGGTTCCCCGCAAATTGAAAAATTTGTGGGGTAGAGGAGCAAACGAGCGATAACGCTAAAGTTGCAATAGCAACTTAGTCTGAGCGTAGTTTGTGACGTGGCGGTGGCGCTCTTTCTCTTACCGCGCCAAACGTAAATTCACTTTGTGAATTTAGCGCGACTTAGAGATGGAAGAAAAAGTCAATATATAAATAGACACAATTATAACAACCCAATGATATCACTCGAAATTTTCGTTTCGGGGTTCCCCGAAAATCGTAAGATTTTTGGGTGATATTATGGAGTCCCCTGCAAATTAATATTTTGTGTAAAAAATTAGAAGTCATCACAAATAAAATGTTTTAGTATCGGAAATCATTTTTTTTGATTTTTATAAAATAATTAAAAGGTTATATTATTATGGAAGAAAAGAATAAAAAATCTAAATTTGATGAAGAATATTCAATGAATAATATATTTTTCTATCTTGGACATATTGAATTAGGTGCAACAATTATATTAACTATTTTTTCTGCTATTTTCGGATACATATTCCCTACAATCGCTATAGTCGTTGTAGGATTGATAAATACCGCTTGTCTATACAGCATTGCTTATATGAAAAACACAATAATTAAGCAAGAAAAGGATATTAAGGCATTAAGAGAAAGAATTGATGACCTTGAAAATAAAGTAAACAGAAATTACGACAACTTAAATTGTGATATAGAATTGCTATTAGCTAGTAAAAAAGAATTACAAAAAACAAAAAGTAAAAAGGATAAAAATTAATCATTACACCCTAATTTACGTAAAATAAAAATCTACCTATTTTGGGTGCACTTCATTTAGTGTTTTGATTTTTATATTTTTACTATTTTCTCACTTTTAATGAGCTACAATTTAAGAAAGTTTTTATAATTTAATACAAACAAATACATCTATTTATAAGCAAAAAAGACTTGCAAAAATGCAAGTCTTTTTAAATTATTCAGCAATATTGTCTACATTGTCAAAAATAGATGTGGTTTCAGTTGGCTCTTCTTCATCTTTTACAAGAATTGGCATAACTGAGCGGTATCTCTTGATACCAGTACCAGCTGGAATAAGTTTTCCAATAATGACATTCTCTTTAAGACCTATAAGGTTATCAATTTTACCTTTTACTGAAGCCTCTGTCAAGGTTCTTGAGGTCTCTTGGAAGGAAGCAGCTGATAGGAAACTCTCGGTTGAAAGAGATGCCTTTGTAATACCTAAAAGTATTCTCTTAACAGTGGCAGGTACACCGCCCTCTTGAAGAATTTTGTTGTTTTCTTCGTCTACGCGATAAACGTCAACAATTTCTCCTGGAAGTAAGTTTGTATCGCCTGCATTTTCAACTTTAACCTTTTTAAGCATCTGTCTAATGATGATTTCAACGTGCTTATCATTAACTTTAACGTCTTGACCTCTATATGTTGATATAACTTGATTGAGCAGGTATTCTTGAAGTCCTTTAACACCTGTCATTCTAAGCAAGTCTGGTGGATTGATTGCACCAGCGGTAAGTTGAGTTCCTGGCTCAACAGTGTCACCATTCTTAACAAGAAGTACAACTGGTTTTTTAGCCTCGTACTCTATATCGCCTTCACGAGATGCAACTGTGAAGTAATAGTATTTAGCATCTTGCTTGATTGTAAGTTTGCCTGCAACCTCAGAAAGAAGTGCCTCACCTTTTGGTCTTCTTGCCTCAAAGATTTCTTCAACACGAGGAAGTCCTTGGGTAATATCAAGAGCGGAAGCAACACCGCCTGAGTGGAAGGTTCTCATTGTAAGCTGAGTTCCTGGCTCACCGATTGACTGAGCGGCAACTATACCTACAGCCTCGCCGATTGTAACCATACCTTTATTAGACAGGTCTCTACCATAACACTTAGCACAAACGCCGTGTTTGCAACGACAAGTGAAGAGTGAGCGGATTTGAACCTTTTTAATACCTGCCTTTTCAATCTCCTCAGATTGCTCCTTAGTAATCATAGTGTTGCCTTCAACGATAAGCTCGCCTGTTTGAGGGTTAACGATATCTTCAACTGCAACCCTGCCATATACTCTTTCAGCAAGTGATTCTTGAACAACGCCGTCAACTACAAGGTCTGTTACGTAAACGCCTTTAACCTTTTCGCCAGCGTCTGCAAAGCAGTCCTCAGTTGTGATAACAACATCTTGAGAGATATCAACAAGACGTCTTGTAAGGTAACCTGAGTCGGCTGTCTTAAGAGCTGTATCGGTAAGACCTTTTCTAATACCACGAGCGGTTAAGAAATATTCGATAGGTGTAAGTCCGTGAACGAAAGATGACTTAATAGGAACGTCAATCTTTTCACCTGATGCAGTTGTTTTAATACCAGACATACCACAAAGAGCGTTAAGCTGGTCTTTAGAACCACGCGCACCAGAGTTACACATAACTTTAAATGGATTTAAGTCATCCATTTCTTCAAACAACGCTTTACCAACCTTAGCCTTGGTCTCTTCCCAAAGTTCAATATTATCCTTAACCTTTTCGTCATAAGTGATAAGACCACGTCTGAAAAGTTTTTCGTTTTCAAGGGCTTTTTGGTCAGATTCTTGCAGAATTGCTTGCTTTTCTTTTGGTTCTTCGATATCAAACGCACTAACAGTAAGAGCGCCAAGTGTTGAATACTTATAACCTGTCTCTTTAATCTTATCTACAAGTTTAGCGCAGGCTGTTGCGCCATACTTATCATATGCACTTGCAAGAATTGCACGAAGGTCTTTCTTAATAACATCTCTATTAAATTCAAGTTCGCAAATATTCTCTTCCTTTGACCTATCAACAAAGCCGAGGTCTTGAGGAATTTGCTCATTAAATAATATTCTACCTACTGAAGTTTCAATAATCTTAGAATATTTCTTGCCATCAACCTCTTTTTCCATTCTAACCTTTATCTTAGCTTGGATATGAAGGTTTTGAGTTTGATATGCAATGATTGCCTCTTCTTTAGATGCGTATATATTGCCCTCACCCTTTGCGCCAGGCTTAAGCATTGTCATATAAGCGCAACCAAGAACGATATCTTGTGATGGTGTAACAATAGGCTCACCATTTGATAATTTAAGTATATTGTTTGATGCAAGCATAAGAGTTCTTGCTTCTGTTCTTGCATCGATAGAAAGTGGAACGTGTACTGACATTTGGTCACCGTCGAAGTCGGCATTGAAGGCTTCACAACAAGCTGGGTGAAGTTTAATTGCCTTACCTTCAACAAGTACAGGTTCAAAAGCTTGGACTGAAAGTCTGTGAAGTGTTGGAGCACGGTTTAAGAATACTGGGTGGTCTTTAATAACCTCTGCCAAAATATCCCAAACAACAGGCTTTTCCTTTTCAATCATACGCTTTGCAGACTTGATGTTGTGAGACTTA
Source organism: uncultured Clostridia bacterium (assembly GCA_946484195.1). Taxonomy (GTDB): domain Bacteria; phylum Bacillota; class Clostridia; order Christensenellales; family UBA1242; genus Caccovivens. The sequence continues at coordinate 40,780 of CAMLSW010000001.1, read as the reverse complement.
TTAAGGTCTACAAGTCTGTTCATAATGAATGGCTTGAAAAGCTCAAGAGCCATCTCTTTTGGAAGTCCGCATTGATACATCTTAAGCTCTGGTCCAACTACGATAACAGAGCGCCCTGAGTAGTCAACACGTTTACCAAGAAGGTTCAATCTGAAACGTCCTTGTTTACCACCAAGCATTGCAGTAAGAGACTTAAGGTCTCTTTGCTTAGAGCTTTGAACGGCTTTGCCACGTTTACCATTATCGATAAGGTTATCAACAGCCTCTTGGAGCATACGTTTTTCGTTACGAACGATAACGTCAGGTGCGCCAAGTTCCATAAGTTTTTTAAGACGATTGTTTCTGTTGATAACACGTCTGTAAAGGTCATTGAGGTCACTTGTTGCATATCTACCACCATCCAGAGGAACCATTGGTCTGAGGTCTGGTGGAAGAACAGGAATAACATCAAGTACCATCCAAGTTGGGTTGTTACCAGAAGTCAAGAAAGACTCAACAACGTCAAGTTTTTTCATTGCTTTAATCTTGCGTTGACCCTTTAAGGTGTTAAGTGACTCTTTAAGCATTTTAGACTCTTTTGCAAGGTCCACTTCGCCAAGTAATCTCTTGATAGCCTCTGCGCCCATACCAACTTCAAAAGCATCAGCGCCATACTTCTCGCAAGCCTCTGCATACTCTTTGTCTGTTATAACTTGCTTGTAGGCAAGGTCTGTCTTCTTAGGGTCAAGAACGACATAACAAACATAGTATACAACTTGCTCAAGAAGCTTTGGTGTCATTTCAAGAAGTGTTCCTATCTTTGATGGAATATTTCTAAAATACCAAATATGAGTACAAGGGGAAGCAAGTTCGATATGCCCCATTCTTTCACGTCTTACTTTGGCTCTAGTAACTTCTACGCCACATTTGTCGCACACTACACCCTTATAGCGAACTCTTTTGTATCTTCCGCACTGACATTCCCAGTCCTTTCTAGGTCCGAAAATCTTTTCGCAAAAAAGACCGTCTCTCTCAGGCTTTTGAGTTCGGTAGTTTATAGTTTCTGGCTTAGTAACTTCGCCGTGAGACCATTCTCTGATTTTCTCAGGTGAAGCAATACCTATTCTAATTTTTTCAAAATTATTAAGTTCAAACATAACATTCCCCTATTATAATTTTCTTTACTATTAACTTGTAAATTATCTCTCTAATTCTTCAAATTCTTCCATTTTGTTGTTTTTTCGTGCGGAAGCAAGACCTTTAAGTCTAGCATCCGCATTTAGTTCTATTCTTTGATTTTAGAGTTTAATCTTGCAATATCACTTTTTGTAATATTAATAGACTTCTCTTTGACTTTAAAATCTTTGGATAATTCCATCTTATTTGTGTTTAAAAACTATCCTACTCGTCAAAGTCGCCAAAGTCATCAAAGATGTCAAGATTATCAAGGTTGTCATTCTTAGTGCTTTCTTCAAATACATCTTGAAGGTCTTTCTCTTCTTGCTCCTCTGCTGACAGTTTGTTATCTGGCTGGCTATCAAAGTCGAAGATGCCTTCTTCAAGGTCTTTCTCAGTGTCTTGAGCAAGGGTTGTATTTGGAGCGTCTTGCTCGTCTTGACTAAGCTCGTTAAGTGATATTTCTTTATCGCCTTCAGTTAAAATCTTGATGTCAAGTCCAAGAGCTTGCAACTCTTTAACAAGAACCTTAAATGACTCTGGAATGCCAGGCTCTGCAATTGGAAGTCCTTTGATTATTGACTCATATGTCTTAAGTCTACCATTGAGGTCATCCGACTTAACTGTAAGCATCTCTTGTAAGATATGGCTTGCACCATAAGCTTCAAGAGCCCAAACTTCCATTTCACCAAATCTTTGTCCACCAAAGAGTGATTTACCTCCAAGTGGTTGTTGTGTGATAAGTGCATAAGGTCCGATTGAACGTGCGTGAATCTTTGAGTCAACCATATGTTCAAGTTTTAACATATACTTAATGCCGATAGTAGAAAGGTTGTCAAATGGCTCACCAGTTCTACCATCATACAATTGCACTTTACCATCTGGACGGAAATTATTTTCAACTAAAAGTTGTTTAATATCTGAGATTGTAGCGCCGTCGAAGGCAGGAGTTGCAACCTTCCAGCCAAGAGTTTTGGCAACAAGTCCAAGGTGCACTTCCATAACCTGACCGATATTCATACGAGATGGAATACCAAGTGGGCTAAGTACAATATCAAGTGGTGTACCATTTGAAAGGAATGGCATATCTGCCTCTGGAAGAACGATAGAAACAACACCCTTGTTTCCGTGACGTCCTGCCATCTTATCGCCGACAGATATCTTTCTCTTTTGAGCGATTGTAACTCTTACAACCATTGTTACGCCAGGCTCAAGGTCATCCTTATTCTTCTTAGAGAATACTTGTACGTCAACTACTACACCACCCTTACCGTGTTGAACACGTAGTGAGGTGTCACGTACATCTCTTGCCTTGTCACCGAAGATAGCTCTAAGAAGTCTCTCTTCTGGCGTGAGGTCGGTTTCACCTTTTGGTGTTACTTTACCAACCAAGATGTCATTAGTGTGAACTTCTGCGCCAATTCTGATAATACCATTTTCGTCAAGGTCCTTTAAAGCGTCCTCGCCAAGGTTTGGTATATCACGAGTGATAACCTCATCACCAAGCTTAGTTGTTCTACATTTAATCTCTTGGTCATAGAGTGTGATTGAGGTGTAAACATCGTCTTTTACAAGACGTTCATTGATAAGTATAGCGTCCTCAAAGTTTTGTCCTTCCCAGTTCATATAACCGACAAGAACGTTCTTACCAACGGCAAGCTCACCGTTTTCAGTAGAATAGCCGTCAGTGAGCACGTCACCTTCTTCGACCATTTCACCTTTCTTAACGCAAGGACGTTGATTGAAACATATATCATCGTTTGCTTTTGCAAATTTAGTTAAAGTATAGATATCCTCATCACCTTTTTCTGTGAGAACTCTTATTTCGTCTGCTGAAACATAGGTAACCTTTCCAGCTCGCTTTGCAAGGATAACGCAACCGCTATCACGTGCTGCAATAGCCTCCATACCAGTACCAACAACTGGAGCCTCTGGTCTTAAAACAGGCACCGCCTGACGTTGCATATTAGCGCCCATAAGTGCACGGTTAGCTTCGTCTCCGTTTACGAATGGAATTAAGCTTGTAGCTACAGATATCATCTGTCTTGGAGAAACGTCCATATAGTCAACTTTACTTGCTGGAACTTCCTCATTAACTGAGCCGTGTCTGCACATTACACGCTTATTGATAAAGTGACCTTCTTCGTCAAGTGGCTCGATGGCCTGTGCGATGTAGCTTTCATTTTCAACATCTGCCATCTTATAGACGATGTCTTTTGTAACAACTCCTCTTTCTTTATCTACAACTCTGTAAGGAGATTCAAGGAGACCATAATCATTTACCTTAACATAAGTTGCTAAAGTGTTGATAAGACCGATTGACTGACCTTCTGGGGTCTCGACTGGACAAATTCTGCCATAGTGAGTAAAGTGAATATCACGAATTTCTGGATCGGCACGTTCCTTTCTGATACCTCCAGGACCAATAGCCGATACTCTTCGTTTTTGAGTGATACCAGAAAGTGGGTTCTTCTGGTCCATAATTTGTGAAAGTTGTGATTGTGAGAAGAAATCACGTAGTGCCTTATTGACTGCCTTAGGGTTCATAATTTGAGAAGGTGTAACTTCTTCAAATTCTCTACCTTGCAAGGTCTCTTTAATATTTGTAGCAAGTTTAGTAACACCCTTTCTAAAATCGTTGCAAGTAAGCTCTCCAACTGTTGCAACTCTCTTATTTGAAAGGTGCTCAATCTTATCAATGCCAGCAATACCTTCAAGCACATCAAGATAAACAGAAATTGTAGCCAAAATATCGTCCATAGTCAAAGTTGTGATTATAAGGTCTTTAGCGCTATTTTTAATGGCTTCAAGTTTCTTTTCTTTTGTCTTATTTTCAGTTAAGATTTGGTTTAATACAGGATAGTAAACATCTTCAAAAATTCCAAATTCTTCTTGATTGCAAGGGAATACTTCAGATAGAGTTACTCTATTGTTGCCTCTCATCAAGTGTTTCTTGCCATTTACTTGTACCCAAACTTCGTTTACGCCAGCATTTTGAACTTTTTTAGCGCTTTCTGCGGTAAACTCCTCGCCTGCACGAACTAAAAGCTCATCATCAACAACGATGTCCTCGGCGTTGATAAGTCCTGGAAGTCTGTTCTTAAGTCCAAGTTTCTTGTTAAATTTATATCTACCAACATTAGATAAGTTGTAATATGCATCAGTAAAGAAAGAAACATTTAAGAAGCTTCTTGTGCTTTCAACTGATGGAACATCTGCAGGTCTAGTCTTTCTAGAAAATTCAAGAAGTGCCTCTTCTTGCGTAGTTTGAGGCTCCTTTTCAATAACATTTTTAATGTATCTATTGTTTCCAAAGCATCTTAAAATCTCTTCATTGGTAAAGCCAAAACATTTCAAGAAAACACCAAGGCTGATTTTGTTCTTTCTCTCAAGAACTATCTTCAAGTTTTCACTTGCACCCTGCTCTATTTCAATCCAAGCGCCGTGAACTGGAATTACTTGCGCTCTTAACGTTGCATTATTATCCTTTTCTCTTGAAAGATAAACGCTAGGAGCCCTTACTATCTGATTGATAACGACTCTCTCAATACCATTGTATATAAATGAACCTTGCTCGGTCATCATAGGCACGTCACCCATAAAGACCTCTTGTTCAACAGCCTGTCCTGTTTCTTCAACTACAAAGCGTGCCTTAACCTTCAATGGAGAAGAATAAGTTGCGCCACGGCGTTTGCATTCCTTGATGTCATATTTAGGTTTTGCAAAAGGTAAAATCTCGGTGATATAAAGTTTAGCCTTGCCTGAATAGTCGGTCAAAGGGAAAAACTCATCGAGTACGCTTTTGATGCCTTTTTCAAGAAAATCTTTGTATGACTTCTTTTGAATTTCAAGAAGTGGTGGAACTTTAATAAGTTCTTTTGCGCTACCAAAAGTATATCTTTCGGTCTTGCCTTGTTTAACAACATTTAATTTTACAGACATCTGTTTCTCCTTATATGTTTGACTGTTTTAATAAAAATTTCTTGCATTCTCGCTTAACACAAAAAAAGACTTTTATAGCATAAAAATGCTATAATAGTCCCTTTCTTTTAAGTTAAAAAGTTACACTATTCTTTCTCACAGTCGATATTCTATATTATTATAACTCAGTCAACAAAAGAATGTCAATAGTTTTTTAACATTTTTTTGTCATTTTATAAGTTTTTTATTCGTTTGCTATCAAAATATATATAAAAAGAATATGTAAAAGTGTTTTTTCTTGTTTAATTTCGTCTAAGAGCTAAATATTTTGAATGCCTTAGACTGGTTTTATCTAAGCCAGCCTAAGTCATTTTCAAAATAAAGTGTGCTTAACCCTGTCGTAGTTGTGTTCCAGATAGCTATGCTTGGAACATTTAATGAGGCAGTGCCAAATTCGTAATCTTCACCGGTTGTTATGACAATGTTAAATTCATTTCTAGTATCATTGAAGGCGTAGATTGTGCCTGAAACAACATTAACATAAGCTTCAAGGAATGAGCCATTGAAATCAATATAGGTATGCTCATAGTAGTTTCCATCACCGCTTGTGTATGAGGTCTCTAATAGCAAGCCCTCTGTGCTAGAAAGCGTCCTAACAACGTTGACTTCGTTTGTGTTTTCACCAAAGCCTAAGAGGTCAAGGTCAATCGCTCCATCTTTCACATACAAGTAAATACCACCTCTGCTTGCATACTCATAACTATCACTGCCAAGTTGGTATTCGGTTGCAATTCTAGACGTATGTGTGGTTGTTCTGATGGTATAAGTTCCAGGCTCCAAGTTTTCTTCAAGCGCCCCAGTATTAAAGGTAACATTTCCGTCACTACTAAGCGAAATGCTATTCTCTGCAAGGAAACCTCTAACCCCACCTATTATATTACTGTAATAGATGTAAGCTTGATTTGTTCCGCTTTCACTGATATATACAACCTGTCTTGTTGAATTGTTTGTTAAAGGTGAAACGACTTCGCTTGTTAAGCTGCCATCTTCATCCAAAAGATACATCTGTCCATCGTCTTGAACTTGAACTCTTATCTCTTCCACATAGTTAGTTAGCGAGCTTGTGCCAACATATGTGCCATCTTCTTGGTTATAGTTAAGCACTGTTGTAGAATCAAAGTTGTAGCTATTATTTATATGGTTGTAGATAATATCTTCTGCGTCACCACTCTCGCCTTCCACCTTTTGATATGGAAGAAGATAGGTTGCGCCGAATAAGTTGTAGAAGGTGTTTTCATTTATTCCGCCAATCACCTCTTCGTCAGAGTCTTGACCTACTGAGAACTGTTGAGAATATGATAATGAACTTGTTCCATAGTTGTTAACTCTTAATCCTATTTGCGTTCTATATGCTTTTGCGCTAAATGAGAAACCATAGTTTGTGCTCATTAAATAGCTATTAGGGCTATCTGCGTTCGTTCTTGTGTTATGGCCCAAATAGTAGACGTTATCATACTCGGCATTATTGGTATAATTGGTTGTAATCTCATATGAATATATGATATTTGAATTTGTGTATACTTGCGAGTAGTCAGCCGTTTCGTCGAGCGACCTTAAATCCTCAACCGTTGCTTCAACTGTTGAAGTTGTGTAACAGTATGCTAGATACGGCGTTCTAAGTGCTCCACCAACAAGACCTCCCGCAAGTGCCGTTGAAGCTACGCCCGAGGTTGTAGTTGCTATCGCAAGTCGCGGAGTTGAATAACTGTTTGTCATAGTAAGAGATGCATTGTTCTCACTTGAAAGGTTGCCCACAATACCACCTATTGCCGGTTCTGTCCTCTCACCAGTTACTTCAAGCTGAGCACTCTTTACAGCAACACCATTGACGATAAGCGCATTTTCAATCTGTCCGATGGCACCGCCAACGACCGATGAGCCTGTAATATCTGCCTCAACTATACTATTTGTAATTGTTGAAGTTCTGTTTCCAGCATTTGCTACCATTCCTGCAATACCACCAACATAATTTATCACTTGTGAGGAATTGCTTATAGCGACTGCTCTAAAACTTTGTTCCATTACAGCATTACTGATATTTCCGCCAGCAAGTACACCTGTGATACCTCCAACCGCTCTTGCAGCCCTTGGTACTACAGAGAAGGACGACTCAATATTTTGATTGTCTGAAACATATGCATAACTTAAGGATCCAACAGTTTCGCCGACAACGTAACCTGCGTAGTGGTACCCTCTGATTGTTCCATTTTGCATAACATCTACAAATACCATTGAAACATCGCTGCCACTTCCGATGCCACCAAAGGCAAGTCCTGCACGGCTTCCAAGAACTGAGGTTACATTTTCAACTTCAATGTTATAAGCCTCGCCCGTACCTAAATAGCCCGCAATGCTTCCTGCATATGAATAGTTGTACAAGCTTGTGATTGACTCATTGTAAACATAATTTTCTGAGCTTGTATATGTTGCAGAAACGCTTATGTCACTTACAATATTCTTCATTGAATAGGCATTTACCGCTCTACCAACGACACCGCCTGTAAAGTTTTGCCCTATTACTACGATGTTGTCTGAAGAGTTGTTATTTTTGCCGTCTACAGTAATATCATAGATATAACCATACCTTAAAGTGCCCGCAAGTGTACCAACGCTACGTGAATTGGTAAAGGCAACTTGTCTTGGAGAAATAGTCAAGTTCTTAACTGTTCCTGTTCTGCTTGATGAATAACCAATTTGAGCAAACAGTCCTGCCGACTCAAGATTATCCATTGATACAAGGTTGATTTGAGAAACTTCCATACCATTGCCTTCAAGCACGCCAGCAAAGGTTGTTAAATAGATGGATGAAATACCATCAAAATCCGAATAGTTGATATCACTAACAAGTCTGTAATTTGCTATATTCAAGCCAGTTGAAGAAGTTTGCTCTGTGATTTCGCTTTCCATAGTGCTTGCATCATAAATCACTCTTGGATTATGTATTGAGCCTCTATTTGGTGCGCTTGTATCGTCAACATAGTGATACGTTGTACTACCCGTCGTGTCGTCCACTTCAGAATAGCTAAAGTTTCTTATAGACAGTGCATCGATGTTTGCACTGACAAGCTCTAGTCTATAGTAGCCAAAGTTCATAAGTTCTTCTCTATAGACGGTGTTAGTTTGTACATCTTGATTTTCAGAGTCTTCCCCATCACCTTCTCCAATCACGATTTTCTCAGTCGTTGGAACGTAATCGACGAATGTTGTCGAGGTGTTGCCACGGCTTAAGAACCATACGCCGTTGACACCTATCTCATCTTGATATGAGAAGTCTGTGAAATATTCGGTAACATTTGCAAAGTCACCAGCATTCAAGCGCTCAATACCATTGTAGTTGATAGGAACAACTGAAGTATTAATATCGCCAGCACCTATTATGAAGCCGTCCTGGTAGCCATATTCATCATTGGCTGAACCGGTAACATTTTGATTATAGAAATAGTAGCAGTTTATAAACTCACCAGTTGCGCCGTCCAAGGTGTTATACCTTGCAAAGCCAGAAGATGCGGTAACATTGTTTCTAAGTACTGAAAGTGAAAATGCATTCTTGATTGTGCCACCATTATAATATGCAAAGCCTGCCATATCTGAATATGTGTTTTCAAGATAGATGTCTGTATAGCAATCACTTATAGTTCCTGCATTCTGATAAACAAAGCCAGAAGCTGGAAGAGTTGATGAAATGTAGCTATCTTGGTCTTGACTATATGGTGATGTACTTGACTTCTCACCAGACACGAAGCTTGTTATAATTTGACCATTTGATGAGTTTGTTACAGCAAAGCCTGCAACGTGTTGGTTTTGTTGAGAATTGTTGATAAGTTTACCCTCTTTATATGAAGATGAGGCAATCTTTCCATTGTTTTGTCCAACAATACCACCAAGGTTGTAAGGTGCTTTGATATTCGCACTCACCTCGCAATTTGTGATATAGCCCGAGTTAATCGCACTTATTCCGCCAATATAGCTTGTTCCTGCTAAGGCATTGTCGGCTTGCACTGCGATATAGTATTCAGAGCCAGACACAACATCTGTAGTAACATTGCAATTGGTGATTATACCTTGATTGTCTACAACTATAGCGCCAAAGTTAAAGTTATCGGCAGTTGTAATAAATTTAACCGTTCTAAGACCATACAAGCCGTAGTCGTCATTTGCATCCACATTGACGTCAGAGCCGTCAGTTGCTGATGTAAAGTTAACATTCAAGTTACGTATGATTGAGCCACTTGGCAAAGAGGTAAACAAACCAATTGAGCTTTGTGAGCCCATATCATATGCACCTGCAAAGTTTATTGTATGACCGTTTCCATCAAAAGATTTAAAGGTTGCAGAAATTGGAGTGTACGCCTCTATACCCTGTTCAACATTTGAAACATTAGGTAAGGTAATATCATTTAGTAATATGTAGTAGCCACCACTTTGCATATCAAGGAAGTCCTCATAATCATATATTGGAAGAGGACTTTCTTCACTGCTTGACGAGTAAACATTAAATACAAACTCAGTAGTAACTCTACTGCCTAGGTTCTCATTTGCTACAACTTGGTAGGTACCGCTTGTTGATGAATAAGCAACATAGGTATTAAAGGTGAAATAGTAAAATCTATCACTTGGTACGTGCGTTCTAACTGGAAGTACATTCAAGCCATTATATGTAAAGAAGTAGTTGCTACCTGCATTTGCCTGACCATTTGTATAACCGAGAGTATAGGTTAGACCTTCATCATCTGCCTGACCATAATCAGGTTGGCTATCTGAGATAAGGTTGGTGTGAGCTATCCAAGTTCCACTTCTCTCGAGTTCATCCATAAATGAGTTGATACTGTTTACTACTTCAACATTTGAGGAGTCGTACTCAATATAGTCAAACATATCTATTTCAAAGGTTGTTTGCGTGCCCACTTGTACATTTATGCGACCATCACCCATACTAGCTACGATATCGGCGTTTTCGCCTGCAGTATCAGTGCTATAGTTAAATACATACTCCTGGACTGTTACTTTAGTTAAACTACTTGAAGTTCTTACAACTTCTCCTTCAGTTTGACTTGCTGATATTGATATGTCAAAGGAGTTCTGACTATTATTATAATTGATTGTATTTGAGGTGATTTCAAGATAATATACCCCGTCTTCTTCAACTATTGTTGCCAAGCTCTCATCAGAAACTGTAGGCGCGCTTATATTAGATTCCATATAGCCATAGGAGTTGATATTTAATCTATATCTCATACCTCTTGCGACAGAATATTGAGCAAAATAGTTGTCTACGTTTGTGCTTGTTGGAGTTTTGCCGTCTATCTCAACGGTTACATAGTTTTGAAGTTGAACGGTAAGCTCCTTAGTTGAGGTAAACCTTTCGTCATCTTTTACAAGAGATATAACTATGCTTGAGGTGCTACCATTGACAACATTTAGTGAGCTCATATCATATTTAACATATATTATACCGCTATATTGATAATAAAGGTTTGCTCCGTCCTCAACCTCATTATAGGCATCAATTATATCGTTAAGCTCAAGCCTCAAACCTCTTGAAGTTGAAGAGCCTAGTATCGTCTTTTGTTCAAATATCTCACCATTGCCATCGGCATTTGCCTTTCGCGCCAAGAAACCAAAGGTTGCAGAGGCATTGCCTGTTTGATAATTTGACTCGGCATTCTCAATCAAAATGTAATCAAAATCGCTATCATCTGGTGTAACTGTTATTGCAAGCAAGCCTGTTGTGCCAGGATATGCATATTCAGATGTAGATGATACGCCCGCACTCCCTGTAACTTCAGATAGATTTGTATAGTTGTCAACGACAACTGACATTATGTCGGTCTGCTCAAAATTGATGGTTATTGAGGTGTAAACCGAAGTGTTAGATTGCGCTAATATATACAATACATACTGCCCGTAGATATCCTCTTCATATCTATTGAGATATGCTGGAGAGTTTTTGTTTATCGTAACCGTCAAATTAAAGGTTTGATTTGATAAATCTATAGTCGCATTCCTCTCAAATGAAACATTAAACAAGAAATCCCTTCCATACTCATCATTAGTGTCGTAGATGAAACTGTAATTAAGTTGTTTTAACCATTCACTGCCCTGGACATTTTCGCCATCTGCGTTTGTGATGTAATAATAAGGCTCCTCTTCCACTGCCGTCGAATTGATTATTATAGTATCAACAATTTGCTTGCTTGATATTAGTGGCACTTCTATGTATTTTGAATTGTTAATACTAAGTGCACCCTTTTTGTAATTAATTGTTACATTATCAAGCTCTTTATTTACATTTGATGAATACACAATATTGACTAAGTTATTGTTTGTTGTTTCAACTTCAACAAAACTCAATGACAGTTTTGGTGTTATCTTAAGTTTATAGTCGGTCTCAATGGTATTTTCATTCTTTCTAATTGTCAAAGTTTGACCGGTGACATCAATATCAAGTTCGCTTGTAGCGCTGATTGTCTCCTCACCATCAAGTCGAGTTATACTTGTAACTTCTGCTGATACCAAAGTGTTTGTATTAAGGTAGAATACAACATTGCTAAGTCTTGCAAGACCTGTTGCGTCAGAAACAAAGCTTAAATTGGTGCCATCAGCTGTAGGCAAGTCAATCTCAAGCGAATAATGTGGTCTTACATATAGAGATGCACTATTTTCACCTCTTAAATTAATGGTAGTGTCGCTTATTGGTGTTGAATTGATTGAGCCACTAGGATATATTATAGATGTATCCTCACTATTTGATGTAAAGCTATCCTCATCAGGATTAAAATAGTCGACAACATAGATATAAAACTCTAAAGCGTTGTTTGTATTTAGTACACTACTTGCCGAAATTTGTGCAAGTCCTGTTGCTTTGACGTTTATTCTTCCGTTTTGGTCAATTGTTAAAATATCACGCGTGTTAGATGAGAAAATCATCTCGCCATTAGTAATAAACGGATAAATTATACTGTTATAATTTACGTAATTTAAATATTCGTCAAGCAAATCTTGGTAGTTTTGACTACTATCTGAATTTGCAAGCGACGCACCAAAGTAGTACATATAGTACACCTCTTTGTTGCCGACACCACTATAATTCAATGGATTTTCTGCGATAAGCTGGTTGTTAAATTTAGGGTCAAGTGACAAGAATTCTTCATCACCTTCTATAAAGAATGATTGCCCTAAAAGCAAGTCTCCGCTTTCGTTAGAGCCAACTACTATAAAGTCGCCATAATAACTTGTTCTATTATAGCTGCTTATAGGCATAGAACTTTCATCTTTTATAAGTTTTTCTCTTGATATTACATATGTTGTTACATTGGTATAATTTTTATTGACTTGCGACTCGCCTTCAATTCCATACATAACATCGGCGTTATTGTATGGTGAAATACCAAAGGCAAGCTTATTTGTGTTTGCTATGTTATTGGATGCGTCTACAAAGTAGTCGTTTACAACTGAGGTGTAGTACAATATAATCATTGAAGCGTTTATGCCTGCTCCGCCCTCATCGACCGCCTGCATAGCAAAGGCTGTACGCAAGGTTTCAGCTGAGCTTATGTTTGCAATGCCAGCAACATTTGCCATATTTGAGTTGGCTGAGGCAAGGCGTCCTCTAACAAAGCATCTTGAAGTTATACCTGTGAAGTTGTCCATCAAGATACCGCTTTCGCCTATCTCGGCAATATATCCAACAACGCCTCCAACATAGTTATAGCCACTAACCTCACCGCCAACGACAATTCCCTGACCGCCTGTGTAATCATTTGTGTGGTCATTGTCGTTAGAGCCAGCATACTGCAAGTATTTCGTAAAGGTTAAAAGGCTGTCTTGATAAATGTTGTAACCGCTTTCAATAATACTTCCGTTACTGCTTGAGCCTATTAATCCACCAACATAAGAAACATTGGCAGGATTTTCAGAGGTAAGCACATATGGTGATACCTCGAGCAAAGAATAAGCCATATAGTTTGTATAGCCAGTAAAAGTTAAAATTTTAGAGTCAACCTTTCTGACACTACCTCTATTGTAACCTATTGCCCCGCCTAAATAGGTGCTAGCGCTATTTCCCCCGCCTCTATAGCTTGAGTTGTAATACACATATACATCACCTGTATAGTAAACTAAAATCTTTGGTGTGAGATTTGCATAGCTGTATCTTCCATTGCCAATACTGTTGTCACTTTCAAGTTGTTCGAGTGTGTAAGACCTTGTGTCTGAGTCGTTATCTTCGAACAGAGTATAATCTTGCAAAATAAGACCATTATTTAAGCCAACAACACCACCAAACTGTCCGCTGACCATATTGACAACCGACGTATCAATCGTCACGCCAATATTTATTAGCGAGCCATTATTGATACCAGCAATCAAGCCTATATAACTATTGGCTGGCGCAAAAGATTGAAGGTTGTTTCTTGTTCCGACATTAAACTCACCTGAGAAAGAAATATATTCGATATAAGCACCCTCTGCTATTGAGGTGAATAGTCCATAGTAATTATTTCCACCAGAGCTCTCACCATTTAGAATACTTATTCCTGTGATTGAGGCATACTCACCTGTGCCAACGATAGAACCTGTTAGTTCTCCTAAAGGCAAACTGCCACTTATTGAAGATATATCTATTGTTGTGCTAACTTTATAGTGTGCCGACAAGTTCATATTGGCAACATCTTCAGCGGTCTCTAAAGTGAACCTGTTTTGCTCAGTACCGTTTGCAAAGTATACAGGAATTTCAATGACTCTACTGCTGTACTCGCTGTAAAGATTGTTGTTTTCGTCAAGCCAATCTCTTGCAACTATTCTAAGCCTGCCTTCCATCTCTTGCGTGTATGTTTCGGCGTAACGAACAAATTCGTCATTGACAGTCAAAATTATCTGGTATCTACCATCACTTTCAATATAGCGGATGCCTTCTTCTGTTATCATACTAACAGTTTCATTGCCGTTTCCTGTTGGTATCTGCCCACCATCAAAAAGAGCAACTATTTCGCCATTTGTAGCTGTTGAATTGGTTGGATATGCAATCAATGATAATTCTCTTTCAGTTGATGTAAACTCAAGACTTGTCAATGCGTCTTGAAGTGTGATGTTGTCAACCTCTTCATAAACTGAAATGCGAACATTGATTGTATATGAGTAAACATAGCCATATTGTCTTACGTGTGCGATGAGTTTGAAGTTTCTCGGGTTCTCAAGGTTTGCAAGAGCGGTAAATGTCATAGTAGAGGTGTCAAATGTCCCTATTCCTTGCAAAGTATAGACATTACTATTTAGGTTTTCACTGTCGTAGTACATAATACTTACTTGCTGACCATTTAAAGTTATGCCAGAGCTCCAGTCAGTTTCCCAGTAAACAAATCTATCTTCAAATGTACTTTGGACGTAAGCATCTCTAACTGGCTGATTTAAAAGAGCTGGGTCAGCAAAAAGGTATGCACTATCATTATTGATTGTGACATTGAATTTAACTGACCTTGCGTCAATTATATTTGTTCCAGAAAATACATCGGCATAAGCGGCGTTTATCCCATAGCTATTCAAAGTTTCAACCGCACTAGTTTCATCTATATATTCGCCCCTACCATCACTCTCTTTGTACACATTTAGTGCCTCGATATAGTTAAAACCTACTATATCTAGATAATAGTAGAGAGTTGTGTTTTGTGGTTTAAAATTCTCAATTAAAATACCATCGACAGCAAGTGTAAGCGTGCTAGAACCATTTTGACCAATATAGACATTGAAATTTTTATTATTGTTGGTTGAATCGCCGATTGTTATAATTGCAGAGGATGTATTAAACTGAATGCTGTTTATAGCTGAAGAATCTTGATTGCCATTTGCCACAACTTGAACGTCAAAGAATGTATTTTGTCCATCACGATTATAGACATAGAAAAGCGTTGAATTTCTATCATCTTCAGTTAAATTTTCGCTGTATCTAATTGAATTTTGTTGATTTTGTGAGGTTATAGAAACCGATGTCAAACTTTCATCGACAGTAATGTATAAAGGTATTTGCTCACCATTGTCAAGCGAAACAGTATAGCTACCACTTCCAATGCTAAGAGGCACAATACTGATATTAAGAATATATCTCCCGCCTTCTAGTCTATATGGCTCATTGCCAAGTACAAACCTTACCACACTGCTACCAGAATCTCTTGTAATGGTTATCTCTTCAAAATGAGCATCTGCATACAACTGCAAAAATTCTATCTCACCTTGATTTAGGTCGATATACACCCTATCTGCGAGTTCTTCATCTATATATCTAATATCAGTTACACCTTGAAGTATCTGATACTTCATAGAAGTTTGGATGCTACCTTGTTGTAAAACATTGAAATTTAAGGTGATTGGAAGTTCTTGTGTCTCATAAGATATAGGAGCATTATCGACACCTTTAATATAGATTGGCTCATCAAGTGATGTTAATGTTAAAATCGGATCATTGTCCTCATCAGAATAATATGTACCATTATATCTAATTCGAAGCCCAGTACCTGTCAAGTTTATCACTACAGAGTCGTATTCCGCATCTTCTGGGTTTAAAGATAGGTTAAATCTTTGCCAGCCGATTGAATTGCCTGGCGCATAATAGTTATAGAAAGTGAACACCTGTTCAGTGTCTTCAAGGTCTATATCATTAAGAAGAAGATTTGTTGGAATTACCCTAACTTGAACTGGTACGCTATATGTAAAGTTGACGTTACTATCCTCACTATTTTCAAACCCTTCATAATAGAATGTTAAATTAAAGTTTGTGCTTGCATAACTTGAAGTTGCGCAATTTATTTGATAATAATATGTTGTGTAGCCATCTTGAGAAAGTTGACCAAGTTTTTGAGTGTTTATAATATTACTATTATCACTATTAGATGCCCTTACATTGAGTAGGTCTGACTGAGTTTCCATTGTTACTTCTAAATATGCGGTCACAAAATCAGCAGTATTACCTACGAAGAAACCGCTTTCAATGGCACTTCTATAACTTGGCACCAATGTTATATCCCCGTTTTCGCTACCACTCATCTTGTAAAGATAGTCAGAACCAGGCGTGTAGTCATACTCAACTATCTTATAGCCAAAATCGTGAGAAATGCTATCATAATTGATATCAGATAAAATATAAAAGTTTCTTTGACAAGTTAAAATCGAGCCATCTGTCAGAGTATATACAGCAAGGAAAGTAAATTCATCCCCTGCGCTTACACTTTGCCCGCCAGCTTGCTCAAAGTTATACAGTCCATCGATCTCTTCTATCTCCACAAGGCTATATCTTGTACCTTGATTGTGTGATGAAGGTTGAGAAAGCGTGTAGAGTGCATCTTCTTCCTCAAAAACTAAATATTGATTTCCATCTTGCTCTACAAGGTTAACTCGGCTGAACTTATTGATAAATTGCTCATTTTGCATAAGGTCTTCTTCATCAATTTGCTCGCTTGTTACGCCATAGAAATAGAAATCAAGGTCTCTTTCTGTTGAGTTGTCTGAAAAGTTAAAGTCAGCGGAGCTTGGCTCATACATACGCGACAAAGAAACATATAAAGAGCTTTCTTTTGCAGTTAGACTGTCACTATACTCTCTTACTATGATATTGATAGAATAACTGATATTGCCTTCACTTGTTCTAACTGTAAACTCCTCTTCTCCACCCTTTATTGCACTAATTGTATAGGTTGTAGAATAAGATGAGGTATTAAAAAGCTCTACAGTATAAACTCCGTTTTGAGGCGGGTTATAAATAAAGGCATTACTCATATCACTGATTGGATTATTTATAGTTAAGGTTACATTTTGTTCCTCACCTACAAAAAGCTCAACCGTGTCTTGTGATGAAGTTATATAAACATTTGAGTAATCTTTCTCTCCACAAGCAACAAAAAGAAGGCTTGCAACGACAAGTAGCAAACTAAATATAAAAATACTTAATTTATTAGATTTTGTCATATCACCTACCTTCTTTTGATTTTGTTATCCTTGTAAGTTTTTTGATTTTTATTAGGTCTTGTGTTAAGACCTTAGGTCTTATCTTGACCGTTTCATCTGTTTTTTATTTGCCTAATCTTTAAGGTCAAGAATATATTTTTCAAGATAAATTTGTGTTTTATTTCCACAAGTTTATCTGTTTTTTGTTTATGGTCATAAAGTTATTTTTAACTATAAGATTATTATATTATATATACCATATATAATAAAGCATATATGCAAACTACTCGTTTTTCTCTTTGAAGATTGAAACGACGTAGTCAAGCGGTCTTATTTGAACCATTGTTCTTGCGGTTGGAGCTGTGATAACGAAGGCTTGTCCAACCTGAGCTGAAACAATCCTGTTACGCTCCTCTCTATTGATACCACCCGAGTTTTTGTAAAGCTCAATAAGGTCGTTAACGTCATTAGGTGAAAGCGAGAAGATAAGTGAGTACTGGCAGGCATTAATAACCGCAGTTGACTGACGTTTTATTTCTTCAGAACCTACGAAGTCGTTGATGTTTTGTGTAATAACAACTTGCATACCACCATACTTACGTATACGTTTAGCCATTGCTGTCATAAAGTTTAAGGCTATTGGATATTTAGGGTTGATGAAGGTGTGCGCCTCGTCAACGACTACGATAATCTTTCTATTGGTGTTATGTATCTTGTTATAGTCCTTATTGTTGATGATTTCGTTTTCAATATATTTGAATACCAAAAGCATTTGAGCGTTTGTAAGCATATCGTTGTTACCTGCAATCAAGGATTGGAAGTTGAAACAAACAAAGTTTTCGTTGGTCTCGATTGAGGTTGGACCATTCCAAAGGTTTGAGTTACGTCCGCCCTTTGCAAATTTTCTTATGTACGCCTCTGCGACACGAAGATTGTTGAGCGTGAACTCCTCTTTCGCCGTTCTAAGCCTCTCTTGAAGGAGTGCGTAAAGGTCGTCAAAGGTTGGATAATCATTTGGTGTCAAATTCTTAAGTTCGGTTGTCTCATCAATATTAAACCTTGCATACAGGTCAAGAACGAGTGAGTTGATAATCTCAAAGGCGTCTGAAGAGATACCTTCTAGAATTGTTCTAAAGAACTGCTCAAGGAATTGAAGGTGCTGGTTGAATGAGTCGTCTTTTTTCTCTTCCTCTATCTCATTGCCGTTTTCGTCGAGTTTTACCTTTTCATCCTCGTCCTTATCTAGCGCTCTAATAACGTGGAAAGGATTGATGATACCTTGCAAAGATGAACCTACATCTATTAGTTTACCTTTCAAACTGTCGGTCAGTTTTGCGTACTCTTTTTCAGGGTCGCATATGAAGATTTTAGTGTTGTCGGCGGCGAAGTTTGCAAGCAGTGTCTTAGTCGCGAAGGATTTACCTGAGCCAGACTTACCAATAATCATCATATTAGAGTTAACTCTTTGAGCGTCACGCTTGAAAAAGTCTACAAACACAGGGTACTCGTTATCTCCAATATAGAAGCCATTTTCATCTTGAAGTTCTGACGAAACAAATGGGAACACGCCGGCAAGAGTATATGTAGGAATACCTCTTTGAAGCTCTTTAATATTATCTCTCATTGATATACCTGTGCTGATAAAGGCATCAATTTGTCTTGCAAAAAGTTCGGTATACCTAAAGCCCTCTTGCTTAAGCACAGCCTTAACGTCCTTTCTTGCTGCCTCCTCACAAGTAATGAAAGTGTTTACGTCATAGAGCTGTTGGTTGTTATTTTTAAGCTCGGCAAGCAGGTTTCGAAGAGTTTGAAGGTGTGTTGTAATTTCAATTCTTGTACTACTTTTACCTGTCTTATAAAGCCTTGTTTCCATATCCATTATGGCTTTATCTATCTTCTTCTCTGAATCAAACTTTGGTGCTTTTTTAAATTTCATTACAACTTTTGTTCGGTCTAGCAAGAAGAAGGATGCCCCCCAAGCGTTGCCCACCTGCAGTGGATATTCAGTAATCGCATATGTACGATAATAATTGCCATCAATATTGTATCTAGCAGACGAGAACTTGATTTTCTCAGGAGTTGCCCAGTTGATGTATTCAGAAAATGGCACCGACTCAAGCTCTCTTTCGTTAAATTCTCTGTTATAGTTTGCACGAAGGAAGATTGCAAGTTCACTTCCAGTCAATCTTCTTGTGGTAACTGGTGTGAGTGCTGTTGATAGTGACGCAGCCATACCATTGACAGTGTTTTCAAGTGCCTCAATATCTTTTCCTAAAACAACAAGGTAAAAGTAATCTTTATAAATCTTGTTATTTCTATTTCTATCTTCGATGAAGGCAACCCTCTCTTCAAAAATAGGTGCTCTTGCGTCAACCTCTTCTTGAGACATCTGATGTTCGTAGAGTTGGTCAAGAAGTCTATCATATTTTCTATTCTCATTATAGGCAAAGTTGTCAAGCACCATCGCCTTGTTGATTTTGACGATTTCGCATACTTGATTATCGTCAAGTCTACGCAGAGCGTTACCAAACCCAATATCTATGACATTGTTTTGGCTGTATTCATTTAATAGTTCAAACAAAATAGGTTTAACTTCAAGCACTTCTGCGTAGTAATTACCATAAGAGATGCACCTATCTTGATAAATTGATTCAAATGGTATAATGTTCTTAATGTTAGATTTCCCTGACTTAGGCGTTTTTTCATACTTCTTCTTTTGCATTGAAAACCTAACAAGGTGTGTTATGGTGACGTAAAACCTGTCGCTATCTGCAATTTTAAAAAACATTGCTATAGCAAAGATTGCCCATACCATAGCCACCCAGATATGTCCAGAAAAATTGGCTGCAATCAAAACTATAAGCACAACCGCAGCAATAGCAGCAAGAAGCAAATCAATTGCTGTAAATCCTCTTACAAATTCAAGTTTTACCTTTGTCCTTCTAGGTACAATTCTAACCATATTTACCTCGCTAATTTATTTTACTACAAATTATAGCAAAAATACAAACGATTGCGCGAGATTTTACATATTTTTTGTATTTATTATTATTTTATTAAAAATTCTAATTATTGTTATTTACTATAATAGAGCAAAAAATTTAATTTATTGTGCAATTTTGCCCTATTTATTATATTTTGATTTATTATATCAAATTTTTTTGCGATTATTTCATTGTTATAGCCATACAAATCACTCGTCATAGTCCTGCCGATTATAGAACTTTGATTTGCAAAAATTCTATAAGGCTTGGACTGCTTTTCTTTTACACTTAAAGTTGTCACCTTTTGGTTGAGACTTTCGTCAATGACAAATAAAGCTTGTCTTTTAGTGTTTTTTAAAGACTTTTTGCCAAAAATTATGTTATTTTTGCCAATTTTACGTATATTTCGTTTAAAAAACTCGCATTTGTCGGTAATTATTCGCCTGACAGCTCGTCCTTGAACAACCACATCTATGACTGTGCCAAGGTAGACACCGTTTGCGTCGTAGACATTCTTGCCTATTGGATTAAAGGTGTCTTCATCAAAAAAACGTTTTAAATTATGCGTGCTATCCATCATTATACAGTCATCGCCCACCGACTTAATATTTTCTTTATTTAATATAAAGGTCTCTTCGCTTTCATCATCAACCACCAAAAAGCCTTGAAGGCTGTCAAGGTCCTCATCAAAAACAGCGTCTAAAATATAACCTATAAACTCACCTTCATTTAGTGAAATAACTTTTTTTGAAATATTGTTACTTATTTTTTCCATACTATAAAGTATACATTAAATTTTATTTTATGATTAAAAAGCAAAATATTACAAAAAATGACATTGTTTTTATTTTTTAATATAGAATTTAATCAAAATAATTGACTTTTTACTAATATTTTGTATAATAAAAATATGGAAAAAATAAAAAAGATTACAAAAGATATGATTATTGATGACGTTCTAGCTCTTGATGAAAGCCTTGGAGAAGTGTTTTTAGGCTTTGGGATGCACTGCATATTCTGTCATTTAGGGCTTGAGGAGACGGTTGAAGAAGCAGCAGCTGTACACGAAGTTGATGCTGACTTTTTGGTTAAAAAATTAAACGAAGTATACAAACAAAATCATAAAGTAGAAAATAAATAAAAATATTTTTAATTTTTATTAAAAAAACATTAATTTTATTTTTATTGTAAATTTTTGTTTGTTTTAATTATAATTTTTGCGTTAAAAATATTTTTAATTTAATTTTAAATTAGTTTTTCAAAAAAATCACGAATTTATCGTGATTTTTATTGTTTTTTTGCTTTTTATTCTTTAATTAAATTTTCTTTTATTTTATTTATTAAAAGTTCTATACCTCTCTTAGTTTTTGTTGATACCAAAACTTCATTTTCTTTTATAACAATAGGCCCCTCGAGAAGATCAGACTTATTTAGCACCAGCAATCTATTTTTTGTGGCACCTAGTTTATCTAAAAGCTGATTTGTCACCCTTATATTTGACTCATACTCCTTTTCTCCGTTCTCCTCGTTTGTCAGCGAAATATCAACGACGTGAAGTAATAGGTCGGCGTCAACCGCCTCTTCAAGTGTTGAAGAAAAGGCATCGACAAGTTGATGAGGGAGGTCACTTATAAAGCCAACAGTATCTGTTATGATTGCCTGCTTGTCTTGGTCTAGATAAAGTCGTCTTGTCGTGGTGTCAAGGGTTGCAAAATATTTATCGTCGGCATAGATGTTCTCTTTAACAAGCGTATTTAAGAGGCTTGACTTGCCAGCGTTGGTGTATCCAACAAGGGCGATTTTAGGTTGAGAAGATTTTAGTCTTTCCTTCCTCGTAGATTGACGCTGAGACTTTATCTTTTCAATCTGTTTTCGCAAAGACTCCATTTCCTTTTCAAGAACACGCCTGTTAAGCTCAAGTTTTGTCTCGCCCGGTCCACGCATACCAACTCCCGCACTTCCATATCGCCCGCTTGTACCTTGAAACTCAGATAGGCGTGGCAAGAGATATAGGTCTTGCGCGAGTTTCACTTGAAGTTTTGCCTCTCTCGACTTTGCACCTCTTGCAAAAATATCAATAATAAGCCCAACCCTATCTATAACTTTCACATTAAATTCTTTTGAAAGATTTTTCATTTGAGAGCCAGTGAGAGCGTAGTCGACAATCACCACGTCTATAATCTCTTCGCAAGTATCGATGTACTCCTTTATCTCCTTAACCTTTCCACTTCCTAGCACTGTCGCCTTGTTAAAATCTTTTACAATTTGATAAAAATCTTTTACAACATTAAGGTCAGCGGAAAAAGCTAGGCGAGATATTTCGTCTATCTTTCGCTTAAGTGCGTCTCCTTTTTTGGTGCAAACTGCAACTACTATAGCATTTTCTTTGTCAATCTTGTTTTCTAACATAAATTTATTATAGCACATTTTCGTGCTATAAGGCAACAATTTTACGACACAAAAATTTCGCCGGCATCTGTGCTTATCACGATATCCATAACATCACCATTCTCGCTAACAGCACTGAAATACCAAAACAAATCTTGAAAATTATCGTTTTGCTCTGTCAAAATCTTTAGATAACACTCACCCTTGAAATCTCCGTCCTTATAGAACGATTGTAAATTCAAGTTTTCCTCTGCTATATCAAGCGCCTCTGACCAGTCAATATTGAAGGAGTCACTTACATTATAAAAGTTAACTACAATATCTTGATAGGTTAAAATAACCTCGTCATTCTGCCCAAGACTATAGCCTAAGTCATTCATATAGTAATGATTTACTGGGTTTAAAAAGAGCTGAAAATCACTTTCAACGCCGTTTACCGATAATTTTACATCTATGGTTTCATCTTCCATCTGCTGATTAAAATCTAAGATAAATAGCGAAAAATCTTCAAGTTTTTGACTTTTGCCGTCTATTTTATAAGGTTCTTCTCTCTGCCCTATACTGATTGAACCTTCAACTTGTCCTGCAACGCCTTGATAGTAAACTTTGGTAACCTCGCTTAGACACCCCCTAAAATCCTTCTTGCTAGAACAACCCACAAGGACAATGCCACATATCAAAATCATTGCAAAAATCCATAATTTTTTCATAAAATCTCCTTTTTATAAGAATATGTTGGTTAAATTTAAAAAATGTGTTAAAATTAAGCAAGGAGAATTTATGAATTTAAAAGATTATTTTCAAAAGGCAATAGAGGAGGGTTTTGCGCTTGGCGCTATAAACTTCAACAATATGGAGTCGTTACAAGGTATAGTCGAGGCATCAATGGAGGCACGCTCGCCTATGATTATTTCTGTAAGCGAAAGCGCTCTTAAGTATATGGGAAGTTACTGCTACGCCCTTACCAAGAGTGCCAAACAAATCTATCCCCACCTATTTTTGCACCTTGACCACGGCAAAAGTTTTGAGGTTTGCAAAGAGGCAGTTGATAACGGCTTTGAAAGCGTTATGATTGATGGCAGTGCCCTAAAATACGAAGACAACATCTCTATTACCAAAAAGGTTTGCGACTATGCCCACAAAAAAGGTGTGTTTGTTGAAGGAGAACTCGGGCAAATTAAAGGCATTGAAGATAACACATCAGCAAGCGAGCATATCTATACCGACCCTGCCCTTGCTAAAGATTTTGTTATGAAAACCAAGGTTGACAGCCTTGCCATCGCCATTGGAACAAGTCACGGCGCATATAAATACAGTGGCAAACAGACCTTGAGGTTTGATATTTTAGAAGAGATTGAAAGGGCTTTACCAGACTTTCCGCTAGTTCTGCACGGTGCATCGACTGTTGAGCAAAGTGAGGTGCAGCTATTTAATCAATATGGCGGAAAGCTAGAAAAGGCAAACGGCATTCCTAGGGAACTTATAGAAAAAGCGGTAACAAAGCACAACATTGTTAAAATCAACACAGATACTGATATAAGAATTGCCTTAACAAGTCAAGTTCGAAAAGTACTTAGCGAAAACAAGAGCGAATTTGACCCAAGAAAGTACCTTGGCGCAGGACGAGAGGAGATAAAAAAGGTAGTACTTGACAAAATTTACAACCTTTTCTTCTCAAATGGTAAAATATTTTAGCAAACAAAAACCTAGAGATAGTGCACTTTTAAATAAATTTTGAGTGTACATAAAATCTCTAGGTTTTTCTATAAAAGTGTAATCTTTAGATAAGTTAAAAATTTACTCCCTTACACTCTCCTCTATCTCTTGATATTTTCGTTTGGTTGCCTGACCGCCTCTGATATGTTTCTCGGCAAAGTTCTCGTCAAGCACCTTTTTTGTCTTTTGGTATAAATCAAAGTTGAGTTTTGCAAGCCTTACCGAAACATCGTTATGCACGGTACTTTTGCTATATCCGTAAATTTTCGCGGTTTTTCTAATGGTATCGTGAGTTTTTAAAATGTGATTTGCAACATTTAATATGCGTTCTACTAAATCATCTCTCATAATGCCTCCACCCTATAAGATATGTGGAAAAAAGTCGCATTATGTCATAATTTGTCAATAAAAAAAGCTTTAACCTCTCCCTTATAGAAAATAAAGCAGTGTTAAAGCCTTTTTAATGTTTTATCAAATTAAAGTTTTAGATTGTTTTTGGTAAAATGCCACACTGATGCTTTAGAAAATTTATGCGAATTTCAACCAAAAGTTATGTTAGTAAACGACAATTATAAGTAATATTCTTAATAAAAATGTTACTAAAAATATTAGCTTTGATTATAACATAACATAAATTTAAACTTATATCTATTTTTTAGTATATTCATCGATAACTTTTACAATTTGCGGAATAGTTTTAAGTTCTTCAAGCTTTTCGTCAGGAATAGAAACCTTAAACTCATCTTCAAAAGACATAAGAAGCTCCACTATGTCAAGCGAGTCAGCCCCTAAATCTTCCACAATATTGGCAGTATCTGATATATCATCTGTTGATATGCATAATTGTTCTGCAATTAATTTCTTTACCTTATCAATAGTGTTCATACAAACCTCCATTTTGATTATAGCATAAACTTTTAAATATGTAAAATAAAAATACAATAATTGTTAAAATTATTGTATTTTGTACGGTTAAGCTGTTTAAAGCTAATTTGCGGTTAAGTTATTTAAGTTCTAAATTTAAGTAGCTGTTTGGATTTACATAGTCATCGCCAAGTTTTAAAGTAAAATGTAGGTGTGAGCCAAGCTCAAGTTCTGAAGTTGCAGTTTCGCTAGCCTTACCAATCTTTTCGCCTGCAGTAACAGTGTCACCCTCTTTGACATCAACCGCCTCTTCAAGTGAAGAATAGATTGACACAAAGCCGTCTGCGTGATTGATTGTGACAGTATAGCCGTTTAGATAATCATAGTTAACACTTGCAACCGTGCCATCAAGCACAGAGAATACGTCACTATTTTCAGAAGTCAAATCAACTGAAAGGTGCGCCTCCCAGTGTCCTAGAGTTTCATTTAGTTGAAGCTCGGTATCTGAGTAGTCCTTGACAACAGTCGCATTGCTCATAGGGCTTACAAAATTTAAGGTGTCTGTGCCTGTTCTTACACTACCGCCAAGCGTTGCAAGAAGAGTAAAGGTAAGCGCCACAGCAAAAACGACCACGCCAACAGCAACATAAAGACCATACTTTTTGATAAACTCAACCGCCTTGTTTTCTTTTCTTATTTCCATATTACCTCCTACACCATTTATTGCCACAAAACATTATTTTATACATTAAATTTTGTCATTTTTAATTTAATAACCTGTGGTTATAAGAGGCAGTCCCACAATAATCTCACTCTGAGTAAGAGCTATTTGAATGTTGACCTTCTTGCCGTCTACATAACGAAAATCGTTAAAGCCACAGTAGTAGCCGTAATATAATTTATAGCCTTCAACATCACCGCCTTGATAGCAAAAGTCTAGGTTTGACATAAATTTTTCTATATTAAAATCGGGCGAATAATAGAAGTTGTAGGATACGAAGCTCTGCCTTAACAGCTGTTTAACATCGGCATTCTCGTCAAAGATATAATAATATTGATTGCCATTTGTTAAATAGTTTTGATAAGACTGTTCTTGCTCGCTTACCACTATAACACGCGAAAACCCGTCAAAGAGAGCATAGTCACTCTCCTTAAAAACACATAGACTTATTAGCAATATAACAGCAACAAAAAAGCCAATCACTCTTTTCATATTGTAATGATTGACTTATATTTTTTATATTTACTTAATTTATTGATATATTTTGTCTTAAATTGTAGGCTAAATTTAAATAAAAAGGAGCACAAAACAAGCAATAGCGCCTGCAAAGCATAGCCCGCTTAGTACAAGGTATAGCACAGAGTGATTTTTACCTTCTTTTTCATCTTCTTGCTTGCCATCTTTTTTCTCTGCCTTTATTGCAGGTTTTGGGCTAACTTGAACTTTATTATCTCCGCTAGCCTCTGCCACATTAGATGCAGTCTGCACGTTTGCTAAGTTGTTTTGGTCTGCAGCCTCATTTGCATTAGATGGTGTTTGTGCGCTTGAAAGCTCTTTAGCCTCCACCTTCTGCGTAGGTCCTTGCGTGTTTACTTTTGTCTGCTGAGTGGCAACTTGTGGTTTTGTTGGCGCCTGAGTGGCTTGAGGATTATTCTGATTCACTCCTCTATTTATCTGCGGTTTCATTGGTGGACGAGGCGGTATAGGTCTCTTTGGTGGCATAGGAACATTATCCATAACTTTCTCCTTCAATTTTACAAGTATCGGAAAAGTAAAAATTAAAAAGAAAACATTTGTTTTACAAATATTCAACTTGAAGTAGAGCATTGAAAAATTATCTAGCATTAATCAATTTCAAGTTGTATTAATTGCAAAAAACAACTTCCGACAATAAAAATATAAAACATTTTATTTTAAATGTCAAATATTTTGAATAGGATTTACTCCCCAAATGCTTTCAACGTCTTGGCTTGAGGATAAACTTTCAAAAACAACGTTTAAAATATACTTTTTCTTGCTTGAAAACTTGCTTTCACTGCCAACAATCACGTAGGAGCAAAGAGAGGATGAGGCGTCTACATTTAATAGGTCGTTATAGTAATAATAGCCATCTTGTTTTTTTGTCCAATTGACAGTTTCAACTATGTCCATATCAAGATTGACATTGTCGCCGGTATAGACAAAAACCTTAGCCCTAACATAGAGGCTATCGCTGTCATCGCCATTCTTTATACTGATGATTTGAGGCAGACGTTCGCCAGATAAATAGGAGCCATCAAAAGTGAGCGAGATTGAATTTGCTTGATTTTTTGTAATGGTGGTAGATACAGTTTTCCCAAGTTCTAGGTCTGTTGTAAGTGAAATATCATTTTTAAAAAACCAGCCAGACGCACCGAGGTATATGGCTATTGCAAGAAGAATAAGAAGAGAGGCTGAAATAAATATCCACCCAAAATTTTCTTTACACAATTTCATAAGTATATTTTGTTTAATTATCAAATAATTATTCTTAATTTAAAATATTGAAGAATTAAATACCCCTCTTCTTGCTCGCAACAACATTTTATTTACAACACTTTCTAAAGCGCTATAAGTTTTTCGTTTTAATTTCTTGCGTACTTTTAAAAATTCTTAAATTAAAGTACTGCTCACATTTTTTGCTAATACACAATTAGGCGTTTATTTCATCTTTTTTCGCCGTCTACGTGACCGCTCTGCCCTAAATTTGTCTATCTGATTCTGCTTAAATATCGTACTCTCTTCAACGAGAGTATCACGTTTAACTTGCCACTTATATTTGCGATTGCCGTACGCCATATCATAGGACAAAATGCACATACCTTGAATAAGATAAACATAATATGAAAAAAATCTCCAGATGAGAAGAACCCATACAAGTATGTTATCTTTAATCGCAGAGTTTGCAATCACTGCGCTGAATGCGGCGGTAAAGGATATTTCGTTCATACCGGTACCACCAGGAAGTGGGAAGAATGACGAGGCAAGGTCGACAAGAAGTGACATAACAAAGAGTGTTATATAGTCACTGCCAGGTATCGTTGGACTAAAAAGTTTTACTATGAAAAATGGT
The DNA here is from genome assembly GCA_946484195.1 of uncultured Clostridia bacterium. Taxonomy (GTDB): domain Bacteria; phylum Bacillota; class Clostridia; order Christensenellales; family UBA1242; genus Caccovivens. Next base: position 12,669 of record CAMLSW010000001.1, on the reverse strand, counting down.
ATCGAATAGTTGATGATGTATTTTCCAACACACAAAATAAACATCACGATAAAATCTTTAGGTGATTTTGCGTACTGTTTCATTACATCTTGGAAGTCTGAGATGTATTTAGTTATCTTTTCATATGTCCTATCGTAATTTTTTATAAGCTTCATCTTGTAAAGAAGTCGTAGCACCTTTACAACGATTTTTCTACCTAAACTTTTGCAAACCGACAAAAAGACGGTCACAAAAAGCATAACTGAGCTTAGACAAAAGCCGAGTATACTTGTCACCCCGACAAATGTTCCATATGCCTTGTTTGTGAAGGATATTAAAAGGCAGATAAAGCTGAGCACCACCCAGGACATCTGTTGAAACTCATATTTTGCAAGCGGTATTGAAAGCGAGGTGTGAACAGGCATCCCTCTTGACTTTAAATATGAGATTTGAAATGGCTGTCCACCTGTTGCCATCGGCGTTACGCAGTCGTAATATCTGCCAATCTCTGCAACCTTATAGGCAAAGCCAAAACTCCATTTACCTGTTGACTGCTTTAGCAGATATCCAATTGCCGTGGTATCAAATAGTATTACTATGCCAAAAAGTAAAATGCAGACAAAAAGCGAACCCACGTCAAGCGAGCCAATATCTCCAATATTACCGATATCCTCTTTTAATAGTTGATATACCAAAATACCAACAACCACCAAAATGTTTACGATAAAGAAGATAACATTAAGGTTTCTCCTCTTTTTGGTGTTGTGTTTTGATACAGATTGCTCTGCCTCATCAAGCTTCTTTTTCTCTGAGATTTCTTGCTCATCTAAAGCCTGCGGTGGCTTTAACTCGGTCTTAAACTCCTTTTCAATCTTCTCATTTTCTTGTGTATCTTCTTCCTCGAGCTCTTTTTTTAAGGTTTTATCTATATTTTTCTCTTCATTTTCAATTTCGAGTGTCAAATTTCCAATTAAACCCTCTTTAGGTTGCTCGCTCTGGTCAGCTATAGTTTTGTTTTTGGTTTCACTTTCATTTTCGAAAGCCTGCTCAGACATAACTTTACCTTCAGCGCAGTTGTCAGTTATGAAAGCTTGCTCTTCGATATCTTTATCTTCAGTTTTATCATTTATTAAAGGGTTTCCAATAGTTTTATTATTGTCAATTTCTTTTTTCTCGTCATTTTGGGTATTATCCACTTTTATTTCAGCGTTTACGCTAGCAATATTAGTTTCTTCCTTTTTGGTGGCATTTAGAAGGTCGTCAATATTTGTTTGAATAAAAAAGTTTTCTTCGCGCTTTGAAGAAACCTTGTTTTTATTCTGTTGCCCCCTATTTTTGCTCATAACAATATACTATCAAAAAAAGGTACCTTCTGTCAAGTAAAGGTACCTTATAATTATAATTTTATATAGAATAAAATCATTTTAAAATTTTAATTTTAAGTGCATTTTGTCAAAAAGTTTGTTACTCAAGTAAATCATTAAATCTACCACTATATTCAGTAATGGTAAAATAAGTGTCTTTCAAATATTGAACGTTAGCGTCCTCAAATTGAGTAAAGTTGTCGGCGTAAAGCTCGTCATAGAGAACGTCAAAATAGGTTCTATCAACAAGTATGTTAACTCTTGTGGTATACAACTTCTCAATTGCCTCTTCTGACAATGTGAAAGATGGAGTTATACCGTCATAGAGGTTCTCGCAAACACCAGTATAAATAAGCACGTGTATGCCATACTCAGACCTAACAAGACCTGATATATCACCTACCTGTCCTTTTCCGCTATTATATAACTCTACTGCAGCCTCTTCAAAGGAATCTACAAAGCTTGATACTGCATTACCTTCGCTATCGATACCGATAACATAGTTGTTCTCTGCATTGAACATACCTGTATCTTCATTGTACTCATAGATATATTCGTTGATTTGGTCACCAATAATATTTACGTCACCTGATAACTGTGCAGTTTCAAGTTCTCTTACCATCAAGTTGTGAATGTCGTTGACGGTGGTATCATCATCGCTTGCAAGCTCAACCTCTTCGTAAATGCCAGTAAGTTCATTATACACTCTTACGACAGGCTTGATTGAGCCATAAAGTCTATCCATATCTTGGTTGTATTCACTTGCAGTATACTCAGGGTCTTTATTATTCTCTTCAGAGACAATAGACTCCTCTCTTAAAGCGGTTAATCTATCGTACTCTGCCTTTTGGTCATCGTCAAACATAAATAGAACGTTTGCAACTGTAAAGAATTTTGTTGAGTCATTGTCATTCTTAAAGTAATAGACCTCATTCAAGCTATCTTGAACGTCACTGTCATAGTTTGAATCATTTTCAAGCGCATATTGAGCATAAGATGCCCTAACTTTATTTGTATAAAGGTTTACAATTTGTGATGCTGATATAGAAGAGGTGTTTTCTCCTCTATTGCTATAAGAATACTTTTCAAGCAAATAGTTTTGATAAGCAACTTCATAGAGTCTTTCTATCTCTCTTTCGAAAACCTCAACTGCATTGGTTGAAAGATTTTGACCATACTCACTTGCAAGAAGGTCATTCAAATAATTTGAGTATGCCTTTTGATAGTTCTCGTTTGAGTTTAGTACATCATCTCTAAAGTTTTCAAAAATAAGCGCCCTATCTTCTGCGTTGTTAAAATCTCTATTTCTTTTTGGATGGTAGTTTGCAAGAGGCTCCTCTGTTTCATTCAAACTTTTGATTGTATAACTTCCGTCATCATTCTTTATAAGCTGAGCGGTTTTGTCATAGCCTTCAAAAGTGATATCCTCGCTCTCTTCTTCCTCGTTACTTGTGCCAGTGATATCCTCATAATATGAGTCAAGGTTTGTGCTAAGCGAACTTCCCACCTGTTCCCAAAGATATGTCTTTTCTTTGTCAGAAAGCCCAGTGCCATCGCTATTTACACCAAACTTTTCCTCAGCGGTCATAATAGTTACAAGTCTATTTTCAAGAAGGTCCAAAGTAGCCCTCATAGCCTCACTTCTAGAATAGCCGTAATACTGTTCATAGGTGTAGCCATAGCTTTGATAACCTGAGATTAAGTCCATCTTTGTAATTTCGGCGCGCTTAGAGCTGTCTTTCTTGCTCTCAACCACCGCTACAACTTGGTTATAATATCTATCATAGTCAGTTTCAACCAAAGAACACCCTGTAAGGATACCCATACAGAGAAGGCAGAAACTTAAAATTAATCCAGTAAACTTTCCTTTCTTCATTCTATCTCCCGAAGTAAATTTTATATTCGTACTCCTAATATTAGCACATATTGTCTTAAAATTTCAAGCAATTTAGCCCATTTTATGACAAAATTTTAATTTTCTTTTGTGCCTTTGCTCGTTTCCCCTGCTTTTTCAAAGAATTCAATCATCTTATTAAGCTTTTCTTCTACGCTTAAATCCCAATCAAACTTAATCTTCACCTGACTGTCAAAAACCAGTTTACCTTTAAACTCGCCTAAGTTCTTTGCAAGCCTCTGGTCAATTATGTCCTCTTTTTTATCTAAAAATACCAAAGATTCAAATTTATTTATCCTAATCTTTTGTACATCATAAATTGAGGCAAGATTACGTAGGTATGCAAGGTGGCAAAGCGCGTCAACCTCTTTAGGAAGTTGCCCGTAACCGTCCTTCAAGCTCTCTTCAAGGCTCTTTATCTCGCCTCTTGTTGATAGCTCGCTTATTCTTGTGTAGTAGACTATACGCTGTTCGTTATCTGCGATATAGTCTTCACTTATAAAGGCGCTTAAGGTGATTTCAAGTTTAACGTCACTCTTTTTGATAACCCTTTCGCCCTTTATGTCCTTAACTTCTTCGTCAAGAAGTTTTACGAACATATCATAACCAACTTTGGCGATATGTCCGTGTTGTTCCTTACCAAATATATTACCCGCGCCACGAAGCTCCAAGTCTCGCATTGCAATCTTAAAACCACTGCCAAGCTGGCTAAACTCCTTGATTGCCTCAAGACGTTTGTACGCCTCATCTGTGAGGTGCTTATCTTTGATGTAGGTTAAGTAGGCATAGCTTAACCTATCACTCCTTCCAATTCGACCACGAAGCTGGTAAAGCTGGCTAAGTCCAAGCCTATCCGCCTCGATGACCACCATAGTGTTTGCAAGCGGAAGGTTTATGCCGTTTTCAATTAATGTTGTTGATATCAAAACATTGTATTGCCCTTTATAGAGCCTATCTATAACGTTTTCAAGCAATCTCTCTTGCATCTGTCCGTGCGCGACACCTATGCTTGCATTTGGAAGAAGTTTTCGAAGGTGAGAGGCAAACTCCTCAATGCTTTCCACCCTGTTATATACAACAAATGCCTGACCACCACGTGAGAGCTCTCTTGTGATGACGTCCTTCAAAAGTTGGTCGCTCTCCTCGGAAACATAGGTCTGAATTGGCAGTCTATCTCTTGGCGGAGTTTCAATGACAGATATGTCGCGTATGCCTGAAAGTGACATATTGAGCGTTCTTGGTATAGGTGTTGCAGAAAGCGTCAAAACATCAACATTTCGATGCTTATCCTTTATCTTTTCCTTATGTTCAACGCCAAAACGCTGTTCTTCGTCAAGAATGAGAAGTCCTAAGTCGTGATACTCAACGTCGCTACTAAGTAGCCTATGCGTACCTATCAGCATATCTATCTCGCCCTCTTTAAAGCGCCTCAAAATCTCTTTTATTTGAAGAGAGGTTTTAAACCTATTAATTACCTCAACCCTAGCGCCAAATCCCTCAAGTCTTTCTTTTGCTGAAATATAGTGTTGCTGAGAAAGTATTGTTGTAGGACAAAGCAAACTTACTTGTTTACCGTTATAGATACATTTAAAAGCGGCGCGAAGAGCAACTTCGGTTTTGCCAAACCCGACATCTCCGCAGATGAGCCTATCCATAACCTTGTCGCTTTCCATATCTTTATCGACATCTTGGATAGCTTTTAGTTGGTCGGGCGTCTCTTGATAGCCAAAGGCGTCAGCAAATTGTTTCTCAAGGTATTCATCACGCTTGAACTTAAAGCCCTTCACACTTGCCCTTTCTTTATATATCTCAACAAGGCTGATTGCCATCTCTTTAATGGAGGCTCTTACACGCTCTTTAAGCCTTGTAAACTCACCGCCACCTAGAGAGGATAGCTTTGGAGTTTGCTCACTTCCAATATACGCCGAGATGGTGTTTGCCTCTTCACTTGGAAGATAGAGAATATCGCCGTTTTTATACTCTATTACAAAATAGTCCTTTTCAACATCGGATATCTTCATCCTCTCTATCTTGATACACTTGCCTATGCCGTGAAAGGTGTGAACAACATAGTCACCAAGCTTTGGCAAATAAAATACCGAATGTTTACTTTTAGAAAAGGTTGTGTTTGTCGTTCTATAAAGGCTATCACTGCCTATGCCTACAATACCCTCTTTTAAAAATGAAAAATTGTAAGGCATATTCTGACTTGTGATATAGATGTTTCTTCGCTCTAGCTTCTGTCTTTCGTAATTAAAGTAAGACAGACCATTTTCAGTTAAAAAGTCGGCAAGATTGTTTTTATATCGCTCTTGTCCTGTAAAAAGCAGAACAGCTTGATTTAAGTTTTTTGCCTCAATTAAGTCTTGCTTTAAAGCCAAAAAGTCGGTCAAATAACTTCGCCCGGCAAGCTTATCATTATAGTAATCTGCTTTAAGCACTTGGAAGTTATCAAATATAACATCGGCTTTTGCAAAGAGGCTGTCAAAGTTCTCATAATTATTGTGATTATAAAAGGAAGTGCTTGAATAACTTTGAATAAGAAGAGAAATCTCCTCGTCCACCTTCTTAGGCTCATCTAAAATAACCTTGCCTTCAAGCGAAGTGACGTTATCGTTGCCAAGTGGCAGTTTTGACAAGGTTATACTAACGCTTTCAAACTTTTCTATGTTTTTCATAGTGTTTGGGTCAAAGACGCTTATATTTTCAACAAGGTCGTCAAAAAATTCCACCCTATATGGCTTATCGTTTGACGAGAAAATGTCAAGTATATCTCCTCTTAGCGCAAACTGCCCCTTTTCAGAGACTAGGCTTGTCCTTTCATAGCCATATTCGACAAGCTTTTTGGTAAGCTCTTCAAGTGAATAGTTTTGGTTTTTGTTAATTTTAATACTATTGAACTTAGCTAGGTCAAACTTGATTATCATTGAGCAAGGAAGAAAGATTAGCGCGTCCAAATTGCCAGCAAGATAGTTGTTTACTGCCTCGACAAAAGGAAGAAGGTTTTTGTCATTTTCGTCATCGTTCTCTCTTGCATTTGAGACAATCTCAACCCTTTTGCCAAGTCCTTCAAGCCCTCTCTTGATTTTGCCAGCAAGCACAAAACTAGAGCATAAAAAAATAAGGCGGTCAAATTCATTTGCAAGTATTATCTTTTCACCGTCTCCTACTCCTGTTATCACCCTATTTTTTGCAACTTTCTCTAGTTCTTCTGATAAAAACATCTCTCTCCAAAATATTAAAAGTAAAAATTGATTAAAACTAAGTTTTATTAAATTAACTAAGATATAATTGATTTTTGTTAAAGTTTTATTATGAATATTTTTTAATTAGTTTTCTTAATCGCAACTTTAAATAATTTTAAGTAAACCTTATTTAAGCTTTTCAAGTATAAGCTCTCCAGCCTTTTTGATAGCCTCATTAAAAAGCTCTTCATCTTCAAGTCTTATATTTGATAGCACATAATCGGCAAGGTTCTTAGTTTCATCTCTGCCTATACCAATTCGCACGCGCTCAAAGTCCTCACCAATATATTCAACAAGCGAGCGCATACCATTGTGAGTGCCACTTTTACCTCTTTCTCTATAGCGGATGGCGCCTTTTGGAAGGTCTATATCGTCTACCGCAACAATAATTCTAGCGTCTTTAAATTTTTTCTTTATAAGCACAACGCTTTGTCCGCTGTTATTCATATATGTGGTAGGTTTTACTAGCATTACCTCTTGCCCGTTTACTCTGCCTTTGCCGATAAGCGCCTTATATTTTTCTTTTGTCACATCTATTGAAAGTTTTTCGGCTAGATAATCGACAACTCTAAAGCCTAGATTATGAAAGGTGTTTCTATACTGAACGCCGATATTGCCAAGCCCTACTATAATAACCATATTTCTCTCCTTAAAACTCCTGTCCTATTATCTTGCTAAAAGGCTCAATAGACGCGCCCGCACTTATCTTGCTGTTTTCAATATAGCTACCTCTCACTACTGCATCATTTGAAATAATGCTATTTTTAATGACATTACCGCTTTCAATAACTGCGTTTTCGCCAATTATGCTTTGACCTTTTATAACATTGTTTGGATAAATTATAACGCCACCTTCAATCTCAACATCACCATCAATGAAAACTGTGTTTTGTCCATAAATAATCACGCCATTTTTAATATGGTAGTTGAGAATTCTATTATATAATGAGTTGCTCATCAAGTTAAGCACTTTTGCGCTGTCCGCAACAAGGAGATTTTTATCGTCAAGCTCGCTTGCGCCTTGTGCGAGAGTAAAGTTATTCTTCAAAAATTCGCTCTTAACAATAAACCCACGGCTTAACCTCAAAAAGTTCATATTATGCGAAGAAAAATATTCGCAAAACTTATTGAAGGTGCCTTTATCTAAAAGTGGTGTATCGCTATAAAATACCGCTATGATATTCTTGTTTGTAGTGATGTTACGCACTCTGCCGATTATGTCCTCGCAGTCCTCTATTATCCTCGTCTCACAACCACTGCCGGCGTTAAGCACCCAGTCAAGCAGTCTTTTGCCACAAAGCTCAACATTTGGAAGGTCTTTAACAAAAGAATGGTATGCCTTGACCACAACAAAAAGCACCTCATCCTTTATCCAGTCATAATTCACCGCCTTTATAAGAGCGCTTGGAATGATTGCGCTCTCTTCTTCCTCGTTGGCACTTGTAAGCGAGTCAAAATCAATCTTAATTTGGTTTTCACTTACCAATAAATCAATATCTTCTCTTTCCATAGAATAAAGTATATAATCTTTGTAAAATTTTGTCAACAATTAAAAAATACTTTTAACATTTTTGGAATATTTTATTGAAAAATTTAAAAATATTACAAAAACATTTTTTTATTTTTTGATATTATGTTATTATTGCTATATAAGAGTTTAATGAGGTTGATATGATAAAATCAAAATCTTTTAATTTTATTTGTATTATGCTTTTGGCGGTTCTTATCTTTGCTTGCCTATCTTTTTCTGCTGGAAGTTTGGCAAAGGCGGTTACCACCCAAGATGACCCTTCAGAAATTGCACTTGATAGCGATACGTTGCAAGGCGAGCTTAACGTTTCCATCTTGTCAAGAAATGACCAAAATATAATTTTAGATAGCCCAGTAGACTATAACGACAGTCAGGTTTACACAATCCCTTGGAGAGAGGCAGAGCAGTTTACAATCTCATTTACGCCTTCTCAGGATAATCCGCCACCTTTTAGCTCTGATATAGAAAACCCAAACTCATATCAAATGAACATCTCAATAAACTACTTAAAAGGCTACACCTTTAAAGACGGCGAAGAGACCGACTTTATCACAAGCGAAACCATACCTCTCGGCGTTGTTTACACCTCACCTACTGTCAGCGATTATAATGAGATAGCATTGCAATATTTTTCGTTCAATATTGATGACACCTTTAGCACTGACGGCAATGGTGATGGCGACTACTTTGACGAAGAGGACACCAGCATAAACTGGGGCATCTATCAATTTGTTGTTGACATAAATGGCGCTGAGCAACACTCACTTTACTACTTTATTGAGCCTACTTCAGTTATCACAGATGTACCTAATATCGACTATACCATAAGCACAACCGCTATGGAGTCTCTTACAAACAGCTTTGAATTTTATCTTGTAAATGACAATGCTTATAGATATATTGATGAAAACTTGCTTGTTTGGTACGCCTATGGCACAACTATTGATGGAGCAAGATATGCATTGACCGCAAGAGACCTTGAAGATGAAGATTTTGCTCAATATGAATGCACCGCCTCACTGTACAGCAGCTACTATAGAACAGGAAGAGAGTTTGTGTTTGAAGTACCAAAAGTAAATGATGAGGACCTTATCGGTGACTGGCACGTATGGTGTGTGTATAACCCTGGCAGTGCAACCGCACTTTCAAGCAATGAAATTACAGTTTCAACAGAAAAGCCTTTCAACTACTTTAATATAATCTATATTGTAATTGCTCTTTGCGTGCTTGCCGTTATCGTTATAATACTAATTGGCGTTTACAAAAAGAAAAAAGAAAAGGTTTGGTAGAATTTTATAATCAGCAAAAATAGTGGAAAAATATCCACTATTTTTTGCTTTTAAAAATAATTAAAATTTGATAAAAAATGACTAAACTTATTGACTAAAGCATTTTTTCTTGTTATAAAATAATTAAAATTTGATAATAAATAACAAAATTAAAAATTGTTTTGAAAATCATCTTAAAATTTTGAAAGCACTTAAATATTTTGATTTTAAACTTCCAAAAAAATTAATGAAAGATTTTTCTACTTTTAAGTGTTTTTTATAGAACATTATGCCAGTTTGCGCCCATAAAATGCAGATAGCTATGGCAATAGAATTTTATCTCCTCTATTGAAACTTTGAAGGCATCTATATCATTGCTTGCAATGTAGAGTTTAAGCTTTGCTATTTCCTGCCCTATCTCTTGGATATTTTTATGATTGACTAAAAAGCACATATTCTTTTCGTCACGAGTCCACGCATACTCAAGATTATCGACAGCAAGCGTCATCTCAGTGTTTTTTAGGTCATCTCTGCGCTCAATTATCTCTTCAAGCTGATAACATCTTGTTTGAATTTCGCTTAACGAATTTGATACGACGCTATCTTCAGCGACGCAAATAAAGACAAGTAGCAAAATTATGAGAATAAAGTTGAAGTAATGAAAAAATTTCATACCCCCACCACCTTTTTGGCGGTGATAGTCTTGCCTTCGCCCTTTTTAAGTTGCAAATAGCCTTCGCCCGTTCGGTCAAGCGTGAGTAGTAGCACATCCTTAACGCTCGCACCTTTGCTGTTTTTATTGATAATGTCTTCAATTTCGCCTTGACTTATTTTTGCAAGTTCAATATTTTCTTTAATCATCTTACCTTCGCTTACAAGCACTATCGGAAGAAAGCTCTCATCGGCGTTTGTCTTTAGGTCGCCATTGGTCAGCGGTGCATATTCGGCTTTTGGCATAACGCTGACCTTGCCATTGGTCTCCATTATGGCATACTGAATCTGTGAAATATTAAAGTAGCCAGCCCCGCGAAGCGCCTCAAATATATCGTCAGTTGAAAGATTTAATTTTTTCATAGCCTTATAGTCAATGCCTTTTGGGTTGACAATGATAACAGGTTTACCGCTTATGATTTTACTAAAAAAGTGACTGCTACGGCTTATCAGCGTTAAAATAAAATGCAAAACCACCAGCGTTAACAGCGGTACAACGCCGTGAAGAACTGGCACCGAAACCTCTGCCATAGGTATTGTGGCAAGGTCGGCAATGATTAAAGTTAGGACAAGCTCAAAAGGTTGCATTTGCCCAAGTTGACGCTTGCCCATAAGTCTAAACACAAGTAACACAATCAGATATATTATAATTGACCTAATTATTATTGTAAGCATACCTTATTTTGTGCAATTTGCAACTTTTATACTATTTTTATAAAGTTTTTATTACAAAATAAAGTTATATTTAATTATTTTACATTTAAAAATTAAATAATTTGTTTTTTGACTTTTTAAAATACCGCTTATATTTTTAAACTATGCGCTCTGCTTTACCTTCTTTGCGCGCTTGTAATCGAACTTTTCTTTGACAAAGGTTAGCACCACTTTTAAGTCGATTATTCCGGCAACACTTGCAAGCAAAACATAGGAGCCTACTCCTATGACTCCGCCTATAACAAGAGAGATAAACAGCGGAAAGGCATAACTTGACAGGCTTACAACAAAAGCGGTTAATGCAGAAGATGGAATTATTAGCAAAATTATCTTAATAAGTGGATAGGCAACCTTGAACGACACCTTGGTCTTTCTTTTGAGTAGCCAAAGGTTGAGAATTGCAGTTATGCAATAATTTATTCCCATTGCCCAAATGATAGAATTTACGCCTACAAAGGTTGGCAGTATCCATAGCGCCAAAAACATTGCAACCGCGCCAATAAAGAAGTTTACAAAGGAGCGGTTTTCATAGCCAAGCGAATTTAATAGCGCCGACGAGATATTTGTAAGCCCAAGTGGCAATAGCACCCAAGATGCCGATTGAAGAAGTGTTCCACTCAAGATGTTGTCATATAAAAATAGCCCTATCTGCTCGCCTGCCCCTAGGTACAGCGGTACGAAAAGCGAAGAGATGATTAGCGCAAAATATATTGAAGTTGTTATTCTCTTTTCGATATGAGATTTGTCATTTTGAGCCACTGCCTTTGAAATGTCTGGTACAAGCGCCGTTGAAAGTGAACCTATAATTGTAGTTGGCACATAGATTAGTGGCAGTGTCATACCAACGGCAATACCATAAAGGCTTAGCGCCTGAGAACTTGTATAACCTATCGATATGAGTCTTGCTGGAATTATAAGCGCAATAAGCGGTTGTAAGAAGGAGCCTACAACCCTCATCACAGTTATAGGCGTCGACTGCTTGACAAGTGGCTTTAGATATTCTTTCTTTGGCTTTGACAAACTTCCGCCATAATAGAAAAATAGTAAAACTACCAGTATCATCGACAAAAAGCAGGCTATTGACATTGACAAGCTTATGCCGAAAGCATTTTCAATTGCAGATAGTGACGAGCCTATCAAAAACACCCCTGCAATTATATGCACTACCTGCTCGTAAAACTCACTAATGCAAAGGGCGAAATAGTTGCCTTGCCCCCAAAGTGAGCCACGAAAGACGCAGTAAACCGAAGAAAATACAAGGCTTGGAAGAAGCACCAAAAGAAGCTCATAACAGCGTTGGTCGGTGAAAATCTTACTAAAAAGCCCTTTAAATAACAGCACAACACAAACTAGAATGAGTGAGAGAGCCAAGGTGTAAATAAGAGCGACTGATAGATATGAACCTTGTTTTTTCTTTTCTTTTTTAACTGAAAAACTCGCACTTTTTCTTGATATGATAAGCGGGATACCACTCGATATGACGGTTAGCAAGACAAAGAAAACAGAGGATGCCACTTGATAAAGTCCGACGCCCTCTGCGCCGACAACTCTTGAAAGAATTATTCTAAAGATAAAGCCACTTACCCTTGTTAAAAAAGAAAATACAGTAATTAAGGCTACTGTTCTAAATAAAGATTTCATCACCCTCTCCTCATATATGTTATTAAAGGTGAATAAAATTTATTATAACAAGTTTTGACAAAAATCAAAGCGCGCGAGAATTTAAGGAGAGTTATGAAAAAAGAATTCAATCAAATTTATATAGTAAAAGAAAATGACAATATTGAATCAATATCAAAAAAATACAATGTTTCACCTATCAGCATACTCATAACCAACAATATTACACCAAAAATGATTAAAAAAGGTAAGGTTTTAATTATAAAATAATATTTTTTATAGTTTTAATTTTATTTTTATATTTTTTATTTTATATTTTTTAATTTTTTATTTATTTTCAACA